>JASGMR010000005.1 GCA_030156385.1 Kosmotogales bacterium | reverse complement strand
TTCAGTACTTCTTCTCCCTTTCCTATCTCTTCTTCTGTTCCTATGAGGACTTTCTTTCCGCCTATCTCTATTCCTTCGACTCCTATTCCCAGTCTTTCATACAGGTCTTTCATTTCCAGAATCGTTATTGATGTCCTCTCTTCTATTATTTTGAAAGTTTTCACAATCAGGATTTTCTCCTCTTCCTTCGGAGTTAACCCATTCAGGAGTTCCATTGCTTGTGTTACTCCATCTTTCGTACCCACAACCATAACCGATAAAGTATTGGCATAACTATAATTTGAACTTTTTATATATTGATTGGATTCAGATTCGGTGTCACTCGAAGATATCGTTGTTTCGGTTTCCGAATCAAGCGATTTTTCATATTGAACTTTAATGATCTCCGCGTTTATATTCAACTGTTTCAACGATTCATTCAAATTATCTATATCAGTATATGTCGGAACCTGAGTTATTTCATAGTATTTTTGATCGATATCCGGATCGATATTATCTTTTATACTGTCTATGAGTTCCTTCGCTTTTAACGCCTCTTCTTCCAAACCGATGATAACCAATTGACCTTCTATTTGTGATATCTGAGCATCAATTTCCAATTCTTTCAACAAGTCATTGACCTTATCTATATCGGTTCCCGGAACCAATTCCATTAAAAAGAAAGTTTTTCCTTCCTTCACAAAGAGTTTTCCGACCTGCTCGTAGATCGAATTTGCCCTATTTACGTCGTATTCAGTTCCATACATTACAGTTTTACTTTCCAGCGGAATGAATTCAACTTCCACATTCATAGATTTAAAGAGTGGATCAAGCGAATTCACATCTACCAAATTTTCTACAACCACAAAAGTTTTAGACGATGAAACAGGAATATCCGTGGTAGTTTTAGTGGAATCTGTGGTTGTTGTTTCCGAGGAATTATTCGTTTCTTGCTGTGTTTCATTCATCTTTGAAAGTTCTCTCAATATTCTATCCAGTTCAGTGACTTGATCTTCGGGTCCGATTATTATCCTTCTATCTCCCATATCAAGAACCTCAACCTGAAAAGACAGCTGTGTGATCAAATTTTTGATTTCATCATTTGAAAACTCCACAATTATTTCCTTGTATGTGGGAACTATATCTTTATACACCTTGGACGTAATATATGGCTTGTAGTAATCAAGTTGTGAAACGGCTTCATCTAAATAGTTTTCCGGTGCCACAACATACAACAAATTATCTCCGGTTAAATCAAGCGTATAATCATCTTCTCCAAGACCTTTAAACACAAAATAATTTTCAAGGATCTTCTCTGCAGTTTCGAACGATTCACCATCAGGCAGTTCATAATAAGTGTATTTAAACAACTTTAAGGGAGTATTTGAAAACTGTTCAATCATGTCTCTGGCTATTTTTATCGTACTTTTATCCCCTTTCAAAATGAAAGAATTTTCACCTAAAGGTTCTATAATAATCCCTGTGATCTGTCTTACACTTTCAAAAATATCTTCGTTGAAAGGCTCGATCGAATTCACAAAGCTGTAATCTATATTCATGGATTTTTCTTTTAAGTCTTCTACTATTTCCTTAAAAACGTCTTCTGCAAAAGAAGGAACACCGAAGGTAATACTTCTGATTCCCTCAAATGATTTATCAACTATTATTTCCGTATCGTTTAAAAATAATTCGACCATTTTTACGATTAAATCTACGTAGGTCAACTCTTCCTTTCCAATGATCAAAGTTTTTTCATCGGTTTCCATACCATCTTTACTGTTATTGATGACATCCTCGACGATTTTATAGTTTTCGGGCAACTCTATTGTTATCATCTTTCTCTGCTGATTTGCATTTCCATTCAATACCATCTCTTCAAATAAAGAAAGATAAGAGAGTATTTTATCTACTTTTTCGCTTTCGCCGTCTATCAATATTTGATTGAAATCTGAAAGTTCATTGATCTCAACTTCGTTATTAAAAAATAATGAATTGAAATTTTTGGCTATTGAAACGAATTTATCGTATAAATCCATTCCCAGATAAACGGTTTCAGATAACGGAACTTCAGGTACGGTGTATATCTCCTGTTTAGTCGAAATTGAGAGGGCAGATGATATAACAAGATGAGTTCTCAAATCTCCAAAAGCCAATATAGAAGAATCGTTTGGCAGATACTCTATGTAACTGTTTATAGGCAGTTCTTCCCGTATCCTCTTTATCTGGTCTTCAACACTCTCATCACCTTCAGTATCTATGATATCTACACCCGTATATGTTTTCCAGAAAGAATTCACCAAATTACTTATTTCATCTGGATTGGCTATATAAAAAGTTCCATCGGTTAAATATGCGTATCCTATTTTATCTCCCAGGGATACGAGTACATTTCTTAAAACGTCTTCCACTTTTTCAGAAGTGAATCCGACAGAAACCGGCAAACTACTGACGGAATTAGATATAACATAAGACATGTCTAAAACTTCATTGAATATGTAACTGATAATATCTTCCAAATACATTCCATAAGTGGAAAACCTGTCTATATCAATTCCTATGCCTATATCAAAGAATTTGAGTTTAATAGTATTCCCTTCAATGATTATTTCGGGTTCAATGACCGGAGGTAGTAATAAAGCAACATCTACAGAATATTTGTTCTCATATTGTCTTGTCCATAGACCTTCAACGTCTCCACCTCTGAACGGCAAATTCATATCACTGCCTGTAAAATCTTCCAAAGACAATGAATAAACCGTTTTTGAAGGATTAGATTGAAAGATAACCGACTCTTCAGAAATTTCCGATTTTGCAACGATATCAATTTCAACGCTATCTTCATTAACTATAGGATATAAAGATTCTAAAGAATTCGCTGATAATACTATGACTGACAAAAAAATTAAAATGATAATTAAAAACATTTTTTTCATAGATATCACTCCATTTATTTTATTTTTTTCTTAACTATTAAAAATTCATCGTTATTTAAATCATTCAAAAGAATTACCTGCTCTGTAATACCAAAAATCAGATAATTTGTAAGTGTTCCATCAGAATTTTTCAAATTTATCTGATCACCTGATTTCACTCTTCTTTTTACGTTCTCACTTTCTATATAAGCGTAATCAATATTATTTACCTTGAAAAAACCTAAATAATCTATTCTTTTCTCTTCGCCACCAATGTTTATAAGTGAACTGACTAAATTATCGGTATTTGAATAAAGAGGCTTAAAATAATCTTGAAATTCAACTGTTTCGACTATGTTATTAAAATCAATCCTTTTGGAAATAACGTTTATTTCCTGAACCGGATAAAATATAAAGTTACTCACATTTAAAAAATAAATTGCTGAAATAACAATACTCGCTAAGCTTATTATTAATGTTAAATAAATCACTCTCTTCATTCAAACATCCCCATATTAATCAAAATTTAATATCGTTAAATTCCCTGATAATTCGACATTCGCTCCTTCACTTTCAAGATTTTTAGGTAAAATTGGAAATCCGAATCCTGACTTAATTTCAATATTATTAACTTGTATTTTTGGCTCAGAGAATATTTTTTTCACTATTTCTGTAACATTTTCGGAACTACCTTTATAACTGACATTATAATTACCCGGACTGTTATTTATTCCAAAAAGGCTGGTGATGGCACTCAAATCGCTTTTTTGATCCAAAGTATCTATGAGTTCATCCATTTGATTTTTTAATTTCTCATAATTATAAAACTCCTGTTCAAGTTCAGATAATTTATTTATAAGAGCGGAAGTATATTGAAAATTCTGATACAGATAAAACCAGAAGAAATATCCCACTAAAAGAGCAGAGAAGACGACGAAAATTATAATTGCCATTTTTTTCGAAATTCCCTTTTTATTAAAAAATGTTATTTTTTTTGCCAGTTCGCCTCTGTATTCACTTTCAAAGTGAATAAAATTTGAAGGGGTCTCTTCAATCATAAGATTATCTGAACCAAAATTATTAAAGTCTTTTTTTTCATTATTATTCATTTTTATCACCCACATTAAGATCATATAAATCCAGTTGTAAAGTATCCGTATAATCTATGCTTCCGACTTTATCCAAACTTATATTCAAATCTTCGTAACTTTCAGGTTTTTTTAATTCATCTTCAATTTCATTATCTCTCAATATATAAAAAATTATTTCGCCGCTGTCCGAATTAATTATTATCTGCGAAATTATCGTATCTAAAACGAATTCTGTGCCCACTATTTCATTGAAAACTTTTATAACTTTGCCTCCAAAGCTCCTGTCATCAAGAGATTTTTCAATATTTGTCAATTTTCTTATTAAACTCTTCTGCATATTTTGCAAAGTAAAGATCTCGTTTTCAACTGTATCAATATCTTTTTTCAAATCTTCAGTTATCTGTATATTTTGTGACAGAAGGATAATACTTTTTTCATTAATTTCCGTTTTCAAAGTTTGATCAAAAAAATTACTGAACAAAGTTTTCCCTAAAAAAACTATTATAAGCATTATAACCATAAACAAAATAAGAGAACCAATTTTTATCTTTTTTTTCTTATTCAAGAGAAAATTTATTTTTTTCAAATGATTCACCACCTCTTAAAAGAAGTCCATAGCTTGAATAGGATATCAGTCCCTTATTTTGATTTGTCATAGGAACGATAGAAACTTTATAATCCTCTATTAAACATTTGTTTAAAGCTTCATAATATACTTCGGTTGATAATTCCGATTGACCGATAACATAAAAATCTATATATTTATCCCAATCCGACTTTTTTATATTTGGAGAATTGGACAGAGAGTTCTGAATATTCATTTTCATTTGATACCCAAGCTGTTCGGATAACAGAGTAGAAATTTCATCAATACGTTTTTCACTGAACTCATTTTTACCTATCAACAATTCTCTTTCAAAGAGTGATGGGTCTTCATTGTATTTCCATTGATAAATATTTTTCAGATCCCCAAACCCTTCATCAAAAATATTTATTCCTATTATTTCGTTATTTTCCACAATAAAAATCATCGCATAATTATAATCTACAACGAATAAAATATAATTCTTCGCTGTCAAATCTTTGTTGATAAGATTCAATACCGAATGAGGTTTTATTGAAAGAATGTCAATCGCAGGAAAACCCGCAGACATAATTTCTCTTTCAAATTCTGAAAGTGTTGCTCTCTTTGCAACTACAAAAGTTGGTATGATAGATCCTTTCTTAATGCTGTTAAATCCATTGATTGAATCAATTTGAACCTCCTTAGGAGGAAGCGAAAATTGCATAGCAGCTTTAAAATTCGCAATACTCAGCAATGTTTTCATGTTCTTCACCGAGGGTATTTCAATGGGTTGGTAAATAATTTTTGTCGGATCAATACTGGTTACAACTATTTCATCTACAGGTAGATTGTTATGAGAAAAAAAAGCTTTCGATGCTTCTTTAAAAGATTCTTTCCCGAAATTGAGAACCCTAAATGCAGGAATTAATTTCTTCTTTTTTATTATTGCTCTAACAATTTCAGTGTATTCTTCATTTTTATTTATAACCGTGATATTTGGAGTAAACATTCAATCCTCTCCTCTAAAAAACAACTCTTCCTGTAACAGGTAAAATTTTAAATTCTGTATTGTCAGAAAACCTTATAGTACTTGAACCATTTATTATCGCTATTCTTCCTCTTATATTATATTTAATGACTAAATTATCATTTTTCACTACATCATTCAATGTTATAAATTCACCATTTTGGGCAATAAATCTTTTTTGTTCAGGAATAAAATATATATAAATATCCGATATTGAAACTTTAGCTTCCACTCTGCACTCTTCCAAAAATAAATTCAACCTCTGTTTTTCCAGCAAAATAGAATTTCTTGAATAAAAGCCGGTCGTTATGATTATCATAAAACTCAAACCTATTATTGTAATAGAAATAACAATCAATAATTCTACTAATGTCAATTAAGCCAAAGCTCCCTGCATTGAATATATTGCATCGTACATTGAATATGCGATGAATCCAACCATCAATCCAACAAACATTATCATCAACGGCTCTAAAAGAGATACCAGCGCTTTTATACCCGTATCAACCTGCTCTGCATAAAATTCAGCAACTTTGCTCATTACTTCACCCAGTTGCCCCGTCTCCTCACCTATGGCTACCATGCTTATGGCAATTGGTGGAAAGATATCTTGCTCTCTAAGAGCACGATTCAACTCTTCTCCATCTTTAATTCTATCGATTACAATTACCATTCTTTTGATGATTCTTGGTCTTTGAGTAACCCTCGCCGATAACTCCAGAGCTTTGGTTATTTCAACCCCACTTGAAACCAATATAGATAGCGTCTTTGAAAATCTCTCAACCGCAGTTAAATTTCTCAACTTTCTCACCGGAGGGAAAATATTTCCCAGGAAATCTTTTGCAATCATCCCGTATTTGGATTTCATAAAAATAAACAAAACGAAAACAACACCTATTGCCACTGGTATTACAATGGGCCAATGATTCTCCAATAAATCTTTTAACCCCAATAAAAGTTTTATTACTCCCGTCGGGGTATATAAAGATCCAAATGCTGATAAAAGATTCGGTAATATAAAAAATGCTATAGCAAAAACCATAACAATCGCAAATCCCATTACAAATAATGGATAAGCCATTGCAGATTTAATTTTATTTTGGATTCTCTGTTTTCCTTCGTAATACTCTGCTATTTTTTCAAGACTTTCTTCAAGTGTACCGCCTTCCTCGGCAGATTGTATAAGGCTTAAAAAGAAATCGTCAAAAACACCCGATTCGCTGGCAGCTTCATAAAAACTTTGACCCGATTCTATAGATATAACCGTTTGTGTCAAAATTTTTCTGAATTTTTTGGAAAATGTTGTCTGAGAAGAAAGAATTTCAATTCCATCTCTTATTCTCACACCCGAAGAGATCATAGTAGCCATCTGCCTTGAAAACAAAGCCAGTTCTTCTAATTTGATAGGAAAAAGAACAAAATTAGATACCGCATTAGATCCGCTTATTTCAGAAACATTTCTAACGGTATATCCTTGTCTGCTGAATGTTTGAATGATCTCTAACTCGGTTCTTCCTGAAATTCTTCCCCTTTCCACTTTCCCCGATGGATTGATTACTTCATATTTAAATTCCGCCATTATTAACCTTCCTCTTCCAGCAAAGTAATAACTTGGGCCATTATGTACCCCTTATAAAATCCGTTACCGGATTTAGGTTTACACGATATTTTTGTCACTTCTAAATTTAAAATTTCCGATATATTTTCTTTTATATTTTTTATATATGGATTCAGCCTAATATTTTCTAAAATTATCACGCTATCTATGTTAATAATTTTAACACACTTTCCTATTTTCGCAAATATTTCGTGTAGCATTTCTTTGCTGTCTCTATTTCTGTTATAAAAATTTTCCGGAAACCAAATTCCGATATTTCCTTCGTTTACTGCTCCCAAAATTGAATCAATCAATGCATGTATTAAAACATCTCCATCGGAGTGCCCTATTGAACTAATTTTTTCACTTATCAAAATCCCGCCAAGATACAGATTACCCTTCGATGAATCGACGGGGTGTATATCATAACCAAGACCGATTTTATTCATCTATTAACCTTATTGGCATTACGATGTAAAAATAACCTTCAATATCTATGGGACTGATTTGAACGGGTAAATTATAACCGACAAATCCCAGTTCGACCTCCTCAGAATCTACTTTCCTCAATGATTCCAAAAGATATTTAGGATTCAAAGAAATTTTTAAATCTTCACCTTCTTTTTTTACAAAGATATCTTCATCTGCCTCGCCCTGTTCCGGGCTGGAAGATTTTAACTTTATTATATTATCATTAATATTCATAAGAATTGAATGACTTCCTAACCTAGCTGTTATTTCTGATCTTCTTATAGATTGTATAAACTCATTTCTATTTACAAAAATTTTAGTTTTAAATCCCTTTGGAATAATCCCTTTATAATTAGGAAATTCAATATCAACTATCCTGGTAACTAAAGTCGTCTTGTCAAATTTAAAAGAAACCTTTGTGTCGTCAAAATTTACTTTGAGTTCATCGGAGTTTGAAGTTTTTAAGGTATTCAACAATTCAGTCATGCTCTTCAAAGTGAGAAAAAAAGAAGATTCAATTTCCTTCGTAATCTTCTCCTCGGCCAACGCCATTCTAAAACCATCCGCCGCAACCAATCTTAAATATCCGCCACTGTATTCCCAGAAAAGACCGTTCAAGTGTTTCATCAATTCATCTCTATTGGCACAAAAGACAGACCTTTCCAACATTAATTCCAGAACGGAAAGAGAAAACGTTATTTCATTATCCACATTCGTATTCTGAAATTCAGGAAATTCTTCGGGATTCATCGTAGGTAATTTGAATGTCGCTTTTCCACTTTTTACGAATATATTTCTCCCGTCTTTTTCAAAAACAATCTCATCTTCCGGTAAATTTTTAACAATTTCTTTCAACAGCACTGCTTCTACAACAAAAGATTCCAACTCACTGGAATTATAAACCGTTATTTCTGTTTTGATATAAGTTTCGAGATCCGTTGAAATCAATTCGTATGTGCTTTCGTCCTTATTTTTAAACATTACTCCTGAAAGAATGGGTCTTATTGTCTTTGAAGCAACCGCTCCACTCACTTTATCCATTCCAAAGGATATTTGTTTTTTTTCAACTGAAAATTTCATAAAACACCTCCCGGGTATATAATTATTTTACAACATTTTTTTTAAATATACTAAGGAGATTTTATTAATGGATATCCCTGGAGTTTTATGGACAAAAGACAGAAATGAAGCATTAAAGATACAGAGAAATTTTGCAAAGAAATTGAATCTGAATTTTGAAAACAGAAAAATTGATACCGTAGGGGGTATAGATTTAAGTTTCCCCCAAAAAGGAATTGCTCTTGCCATTCTAACCATTTTATCATTCAAGGATTTAAAGATGAAAAAAATAATCTACCATATCTCTAAAGTTGAATTCCCATATATAAGCGGTCTGTTAAGCTTCAGAGAAGGTCCGATAATTATTGATCTGTTAAAAAAAGTCGATGAAGAAATAGATCTGTTTTTTATCGATGGTCAGGGTATAGCACACCCGAGATCCTTCGGTCTGGCTTCACACATCGGAACATTGATAAAAAAGCCAACCATCGGGATTGCCAAAAGCCATCTTTATGGAAAATTTAATATACCCCTGAATATTAAAAACGATTTTAAAGAGCTCACCAGTTCCGATAAAATTATCGGTTATGTTTTAAGAAGCAAAGAAAACTGCAACCCGATATTTATATCCCCCGGCAACTATATTGACTCAGAAACCTCTTTAAAAATGGTCAAAAGATCAATAACAAAATATAAGCTCCCTGAACCAACACGACTAGCCCATAAATACTCACAAATTTACAAGAAAAAATTATTTATTTCTAAAATAAACGATTGATGCAGAACCCTTTATTCCCGCGTCCTCAATAAGATTACTTAATTCAATATTAAATGTGTTCTTGAAACTCGGCCACAAATATCTTGGCGTTTTTTCGACTATTGGATCCAAAAGAATACTTCCGGCTTTACTGACACCTCCGCCAATAATTACATATTCAGGATTAAATATGTGAATATAATTACTTATCGCTATGGCTAAAATGGTCGTAACTTTTTCTAATACAAGGGTCGCTACACTTTCGCCCTTCTTTGCAGCATCAAAAACATCCTTTGCGGTAATTTTGCCCAAACTGAAAATATAAGAATCGGGAAACTTTTTAAAATATTCTTTGGCCTGTCTGACTATATTTGGAGCAGATGCATAACTCTCTATACAACCATGGGATCCACAACCACATAAAGGTCCTTCGGGCTGAACAATCACATGCCCTAATTCACTGGCAAAACCATTCGCCCCAACCAAAAGTTGATCATTTATAATTACACCACCACCAACTCCGGTTCCTAGTGTGAGGCCAATAATGTTTTTACATCTCCGATGTTTACCAAAAGCCCATTCCCCAAGAGCAAAGGCATTAGCATCATTTTCCACAAAAGTATCGATATTTGTAATTTCTTCAAGGTATTCGGTCAATGGAGCGTATTGCCAATCGGGAAAATTAGGTGAAAAGAGGACAATTCCAGTATTTCTATCAACTGAACCGGGAGAACCTATACCAATCCCCAAAATTTCATTTTTAGATATATTTTCTTTTTTCAACATTTCTAAAACAGTCATTCCAACTTTTAAAATAACCTTTCTGAAACCGTCCTCAACATCAGTAGAAATAATTTCTTTCTTCAGAATATCTCCATCACCATTAACTAGACCAATTTTTGTTTCAGTTCCACCGAGGTCTATACCAATCGCTTTATTCTTCATAGATTCCACCTATGTATTATCTTTATTTATAAGTTTTAAAAATTCTTCATTATTGATGGTTTTTTTCATTTTATCAACTATGAGTCTCAGGCCATCATCCTCTCCAGTTGATGAAATCATTCTTCTCAAAATCCATACGAGCTTTAAAACATTCTTGTCGAGTAACAGTTCCTCTTTTCTCGTACTTGAAAGCATAACATTTACAGCGGGGAAAAGCCTTTTGTTTGCCAGCTGTCTCGAAAGAACTAATTCCATATTTCCTGTTCCCTTAAACTCTTCAAAAATTACTTCATCCATTTTGCTTCCGGTTTCAACAAGAGCAGTCGAAATTATCGTTAAGCTACCGCCATCTTCAATATTTCTGGCTGCTCCAAAAAAATGTTTGGGTTTGTATAAGGCCGAAGGATCTACACCACCGCTTAACAGTTTCCCGCTAGGTGGCACATATAAGTTATAAGCTCTGGCAAGTCTCGTGATAGAATCCAGAAGAATTACTACATCATATTCAAATTCAACCAACCTTTTTGCCATATTGATTGCCATTTCAGCAACTTTTATCTGTTTTTCAGGATGCATATCAAAAGGAGCTGCTATTACGTATGCATCTGTCGTCCTTTTTAAATCGGTAACTTCTTCCGGTCTTTCATCTATAAGGAGAATGATTCTGAAAGTTTCAGGATAATTCTTTGCGATTCCATTGGCTATTTCTTTCAAAATAGTAGTTTTACCAGCCTTCGGTGGTGAAACAATCAAACCTCTCTGCCCTTTACCAATCGGAGAAAACAAATCTATCAATCTACAACTAATATGCTGCGGTTCCGTTTCAACTTTATATTGTTCAAGTGGAAAAATTGGTAATAAATTCTGGAAATCTATCCTTTCAGAAGCATATTCCGGTGCTTTGTTGTTAATCGCTTCTATTCTTAAAAGTGCAAAGTATTTTTCTCCCTCTTTCGGTTTTCTTATCTGTCCAGCCACTGCATCGCCGGTCGCTAAATTGAACTTTCTTATTTGTGACTGGCTGACGTAAACATCGTTATTACTCGGCAAAAGATTATTATCCAACGCCCTTAAAAACCCATATCCACTATCAGAAACCTCTAATATTCCTTCATAAAAGAAATAACCCAAGGACTCTGTTTGAGCTTTAAGAACCGCAAAAATCAATTCTTTTTTTGTTTTTTGAGTATAATTTGTCACATCATACTTTCTGGCAAGTTTGTATATATCCCTAATCGGCATTTTTTCCAATCTATTGATATCATTTTCAACTTGAATTATCTTATCTTTTGTCTTTAATTGATCAATGGAATTTCCATTATTGTTATTGTTTTTCTCAACTCTGAGTTGGCGGTTTTTTTTACTGCCTTTTTTAAAGCCTTTTTTAGTTATTTTTTCGAATGTTTCCCCCGTTTTCTGCCCCTCATTTACCCTTTTGGCTTCCTCTTTTTGAAGGATTTCTTCTTTTTCGTCCTTTTTGTCTTCTTTCACATTTTTGGAATCAATCTTAGTACCATCTTTCTCATCCTCAACTAATTTTGAATCAATCTCAGATAATGTTTGTTCGATTAAATCCAAAGCAGAATCATTCTCGATAAAATCCAAAGATATCTGACTCGGCTTTTCAGAATTCTTCTTTGTAGTCTGTCTTTTGTCACCGTTTTTTTCTGTTAATCTTTTTTTGCGTGGACTCATTTATTACGCGCTTAAAAATGCACAGGTTAAGCACTTCCCTCCTTAATTATTAAATTTTTAAATAATTGCATTGTTTTATCTAGGAATCTATTATATTATACATTAATTTAAGGAATTTTGAAAAGGGATAAAAATAAAATGGCTACTTTGTAGCCATTCTATTCTTTGTTCTTAGAAACAGACTCGTCTACCAACTGGAGAATAACTAATTCTGCTGCGTCTCCTCTTCTTGTACCAATATTAAGAATCCTCGTATATCCTCCATTTCTATCGATATACTTAGGAGCTATATCATCACAAATCTTTTTTACAAGTTTTCTATCACCAAAATTTCTGTTAATCTGTCTTCTTATGGAAACATTTTTTGCAACTATTTCCTGAACACTGGAATCTTCTCTTTTTTCTTCTATTTCCTTTGAATAATTATAAGCTTTTTTGCCTTTTGTAATAATTGACTCCACAAAAGGTTTAACAACCTTTGCCTTCGTCTTCGTCGTAATAACATTACCATGTTCGAAAACTTCTCTAGCAAGATTTTTCAACAAAGCAACTCTTTGATCATGGGGCATATTAAGTTTTTTCTTATCCACTCTATGTCTCACTGGAAAGCCTCCTATTCTTTTTTCAAGACTATGCCAAATTTTTCTGCAAGTTTATTTAATACTTCTTCTCTTGACTTTTCACCAAAATTTCTGATTTTCAACAAATCGGATTCCGTTTTGTTTATTAAATCTCCAAGTGTATTTATTTTATCTCTTTTTAAACAATTAAGGGATCTTACAGATAAATCAAGCTCTTCTATCAACTTTGAACTTAAAGTATCGTCTTCCGATTCTTCAATCATTGGGGGTTCAGGAACAGATTCCACTTGTGCTTCTTCTTGCTTGACAATCTGTATTTCCGGTGTTTCGATCTCACTTGTTACTCCTTTATTAGTCAATCCACCAGATATAACTTCTAAATGTTTGGATAATATTTCTGTTGCCCTTAATAATGCCTCGGAGGGCTTTATCGATTTTTTTGTCCAAACATCCAAAATCAATTTATCGTAATCCGTTCTTTTTCCTACACGTACATTCTCTGTAATATAATTAACTTTTATAACGGGACTGAAAATACCATCGATATATATCATTTCAATATCTCTTTCTATGTCCATCTCTGAAATAGGAACAAAACCTTTACCAATTTCAGCATACATTTCAGCGTATGTGAGGGCATCTTCATTCAATGTTGCTATATATTGATTTGGATTTACTACTTCTACTCCCGTTACTGTTTTTATATCGCCCGCTTTTAAAACGCCCGGACCGGTTTTTTCAAAATGGAGTTTAACAGGATCTGAAAACTCCAATGCAGGCTTCAACTGAACTTTTTTCAGATTAAGAATTAACTCTAAAATATCTTCTTTTACACCATCTATAACATCATATTCATGATATTTTCCAGGAATTTTAAGTCTTGTAATTGCCATGCTGGGTATAGAGGAAAGAAGTATTCTTCTCAAAGCATTTCCTATTGTTATCGCATATCCCCTTTCAAGAGGAGTTAGAGTAAATCTGCTGTAAAAACTATTTTCATCTTCTTTATCCTGTTCAATCCTAAAGTTTTTTGGCCAAACAAATTTTTCCATTCATTCACCCTTTTGGGCTTACACCTCCTTCCCAGAAAGTAACAAAGTTATTTTGAATACAATTCAATAATCGATTGTATATCAACAGGTATTTCCACTTCATCTCTTTCGGGATTTCTTAAAAACGTTCCTTTAACTTCATCAAAATTAACTTCTAACCATGCCGGTGTCGAAATATTTTTTGATATTTCTATAGCTTCTTCAACAGGAACGATTTTTTTGCTCTTATCTTTAAATTCTATTACATCTCCCGGTTTCACAAGATATGAAACTTTATCTACTTTAACTCCGTTGACCTTAACATGTCCATGATTAACGAGCTGCCTTGATTGTCTTCTACTGACAGAAAATCCCATTTTAAAAACCACATTATCCAATCTTGATTCCAATAATTTTACCAAAGCGGGACCCGTTTCTTCCTTGCTTCTGGCTGCTTTATAAAAATAACCTCTGAATTGCTTTTCTAAAACTCCGTACATTCTTTTCAATGCCTGCTTTGACCTTAATTGCATTCCATATTGAGTCAATTTTCTCTGAGATTGTCCATGTTGTCCGGGAGCATAATTTCTTTTTATCTTCGTACATTTTGGAGATAAGCTTATTCCTTCTCTCCTTGATAATTTAAATATTGGTCCAGTATATCTAGCCATCAAATATCCTCCTCTTAAACTCTTCTTCTTCTTCTGGGTCTACAACCATTGTGAGGAATAGGTGTAATGTCTTTTATAGCTTCAATATTCAAACCGGCCGCCTGAATTGTTCTTATAGCAGATTCCCTTCCTGCTCCAGGTCCCGTTACTTCAATAGCCACTCTCGAAATACCAACCTTTGCGGCTTCTTTGGATATTTTATCAGCAGCAAGCTGAGCAGCGTAAGGCGTTGATTTCTTTGAACCGGAATACCCCGATGTACCGCCAGATGCCCATATAATTACATTACCATCAACATCGGTTAAAGTTATTATAGTGTTGTTGAAAGTCGATCTGATATGAACTACTCCCTTATCTACCGTTAATTTTCTCTTTCTTTTTACGTTTCTCACTCTTTTTTTTGCCATATATATCCTCCAGATTACCTTTTCTTTATTCTACTTGCTCGAGGTCCCTTTCTTGTCCTAGCATTTGAATGTGTTTTCTGACCCCTAACCGGCAACCCAGCCTTGTGTCTGTATCCTCTATAGGATCCTATTTCTATCAACCTTTTAATATCTCTGTCTCTCTCCTGTTTCAGGTCGCCTTCAATAGTAAAATTTTCATTTATATATTTCGTTATAGTACTAATTTCAGCGTCCGAAAGGTCTTTTATTTTTTTCTGCCCGTCAATTTCAGTATCACTGAGCAATTTATGTGCTCTAGTGTAACCAATACCAAAAATGTATGTTAGGGCCACATATGTTTTTTTATTGTTTGGAAGTTCAACTCCAAGAATACGTGCCATTACATACCTCCTTAACCCTGTTTTTGATTGTGTTTAGGATTTTTGGAACAAATAACTCTAACACGTCCTTTTCTCGTAATCAACTTACAATGTTCACATCTCTTCTTCACAGATGATTTAACTTTCAATTCGTTCCTCCTCCTTTTTGCACTTTCTTTCTATAAATAATTCTTCCTTTTTCCAAATCATAAATCGATAATTCGACAACCACTCTATCACCAGGCATCAGTCTAATAAAGTTTTTCCTCATCTTTCCTGAAATATGGGCCAAAATATTATGTCCATTTTCAAGCTTCACTTTAAAAGTAGCATTCGGCATCGATTCTAAAATAATTCCATCTATTTTTATTACATCATTCTTTTCAGCCATGAAATTCCTCCTATATTGCCGTGAGAATTCTTGGACCGTTTTTTTCTATTACTACCGTATGTTCAAAATGCGCGGCTCTTCTTTGATCGACAGTCTTCACAGTCCACCCATCTTCTTCAACATAAATATCCGGCGACCCTTCTACAACCATAGGTTCGATTGCGAGAGTCATACCACATCTTATTACAGGACCTGTATTTTTTCTTCCATAGTTCGGTATTGACGGATCTTCGTGCATTTTTAATCCCACGCCATGACCGGAATATTCTTTTATTACCGATAACCCAGATGGAATAACAGTTTTAGAAACTATATTTCCCAAATCGCCTATATGATTGCCCTCAATCGCAATTTCAATTGCATTATACAACGATTCTTTCGTTTTCATAAACAAGACCTTATCAATTTCAGTCAAAAAATCTCCTACAACAAAGGTTTTGGTCGAATCTCCAAAAAAACCATCTTTGTTTACAACGCAATCAACAGAAACCAAATCTCCTTCTTTAAGTATTTCTTTCTTACTTGGAAAACCATGAATAACTGTGTCATTCACCGAAATACATAAAGCGTATGGAAATCCATTATATCCTTTACAGGCCGGAAGCGCCTTTTTGGTTTCGATAAAATCCACTGCAAACTTTTCCAACTCATACGTCGGTAAATCTTTACATATCATTCCTTCAATTCTCTCAAGCAATTCCGCTACTATTTTTGAAGCTGTTTCTATTTTATTGATTTCCTGTATGGACTTTAATCTTATCATTCTTAATTCCCTAATATTTGCATAACTTTCTTGTTAACTTCATGTAAATCCCTTGATCCGTCAACTTCAAACAAGATTTTTTTATTTTCATAGTAGTCTATGACAGGCTGTGTATTTTCTTTATATACATTATATCTATCTCTTACAGTCTGTTCTTTGTCATCTTTTCTTTGTATAATCTCCGAACCGCAATTATCACATAAAGAATCATTTTCGGGTTTAAGAGTCAACAAGTTGTAAACCCTTCCACATTTCGGACACACTCTTCTATTTGAAATCCTTCTAACAACAGTTTCTTCATCAGCATTTACGAATATAACATAATCTATTTTTTTATTCAAACCCTTCAAAATATTCTCAAGATTTTCTGCCTGATTAACCGTTCTTGGAAAACCATCCAGAATAAAACCTTTTTCAGAGTCTTTCCTTGATAGTCTTTCTTTAACAAGCTCGTTCATAATGTCATCTGAAACGAGAAGTCCCTTTTCAAGAATAGATTTAACTTTTAACCCCAGCTCACTCGCCGAAGAAACGGCTTCTCTCAGCATATCTCCGGTAGATATATGAATTATTTTATATTTTTCTACAATAAATTTTGCCTGTGTACCTTTACCGGCACCTGGAGGTCCCAATAATATAATATTCATAACATCTATCATCTTCTTCCCTTCAATCTGCCTTTCTTCATGAACCCTTCATAATTTCTGACCAACAAGTGGGACTCTATCTGTTGAAGGACATCTAAGGAAACTCCAACGGCAATCAATGTTGAAGTACCACCCAACATTACGCCGCTTAATCCAGTTCCTGCCTGTACAAAAGCCGGCATTAAAGCAATAATTACCAGAAAAACCGCTCCAAGGAATGTAACTCTGGAGAGAATTTTCCTTATATATTGCTCAGTTGGATATCCGGGTCTTATACCAGGTATATATCCTCCATAATTTTTTATGTTATTTGACATATCTTTTACATCAAAAACCATCGTACTGTAAAAATATGTGAAGAAAAATACCAGAGCACCATAAATCAATAAATAAAGTGGTGACGTAAAGGAAAATAAGCTTTCAACGGTTGCTTTAGCTCCACCATCCGGCAAAGCACTTGCAATCATCTGCGGCAATGTCATGATAGCCGAAGCAAAAATAATAGGAATAACACCGCCCTGATTAACCTTTATGGGAACATGACTCGAAACTCCACCGTATACTTTTCTTCCAGAAACTCTCCTGGCATACTGAATTTCTATCTTTCTTTCACCCATCTGTACAAATATCGTTCCAAAAACAACGGCAACAAATATTATACCCAGTATTACCCAATGGAATGGAGTGAGAGAAACCGAAATCTGAACTAAATATTGCGGATATCTTGCAACAATACCTGCAAAAATAAGCATCGATACTCCCTGACCAATTCCTCTGTCGGTGATTTGTTCACCCAACCATAACAAGAACATCGTTCCACCCACCATTGAAACTGCAGATAATAATATGAACAGCAGTCTGTTTGGCACCGCTATTACGGCTTCATTACCTGAAAGGGCTGTTGTTAACAGAACCGCCTGAACGACCGCCAGACCAATCGTCAGATTTCTCGTTAATTTAGCATACTTTTTCTTGCCTTCCTCGCCCTCTTTCTGCATTTCTTTCAGGCTGGGAATAACTGAAGCTAAAAGTGTAAGCATAATAGAAGAGTTAATATAAGGTGTAACGCTCATGGCGAATATGGAAAAATTCTTTAGAGCTCCTCCAGTAAATATATCAAAAAAACCTATGAATCCACCGGCTCCACCTTCGGAAAGTCCTGTAAAGTAACTGGACCATGCTTCTATGTCCAAACCCGGTACCGGTATATACGTCCCTAATCTAAAAACAGCGAAAGCGAGCAATGTAAAAAATATTCTTGATCTTACTTCAGGAATTCTAAACGCATTTTTTAATGCTTTCCACATTTTATATCACCTCTACACTACCACCAGCAGCCTTAATCTTTTCTTCAGCTTTCTTGCTGAACTGATGAGCTTTTACTTTTAAATCTTTTGTTATCTCTCCTCTTCCTAAAATTTTTATTCCATCTCCAAGTTTTTTCAATACTTTTCTTTCCAATAATGTTTGAGGATTTACTTCTTCGCCAGAATCAAAAAAGTATTCCAAATCATCAAGATTCACAATCTGTATTTTCTTTTCGAATCTGCTGTTTGTAAATCCTTTTATCGGAAACCTTCTATATAAAGGTGTTTGTCCCCCTTCAAAATAAGGTGATACTTTTCCACTCGCTCTGGTTTGTCCTTTAGCTCCTCTGGTTGACTGCTTACCTCTTCCGGAACCTATTCCCCTACCAACTCTCTTTTTAGCTTTTTTCGAGCCAGGAGTAGGTTTTATTTCATTAATTTTAAAAGTCATCGTAAATCTACCCCCTATTATTGTTCTTTATCAATTTCTTCTATTGATAAAAGATGATTTATTTTTTTAATCATTCCTCTTATTTCCTTGGTATCTTCTTTAATGACCGAGCTGTTCATCTTTTTAAGTCCTAAAGCCTTTACAGTCGCTCTTTGGGTAAAATCATAGCCAATCGGACTTTTTATCAATGTAACTTTTAATTCCTTTGACATTACTGTTCTGCCTCCCCATTTACCCCATAAAAAACCTCTTTTACGGATATATCTCGAAGCTTCGCGTAATTATGAGGAGATTTAATTTCAAGTAAGCCATTAAGCGTTGCTCTGGCTAAATTCAAAACACTCGTTGAACCAAGGGATTTGGTTAGAACATTTTTGATTCCGGATAATTCAACTATAGCACGAACAGCTGAATTCGCTATAATACCGGTTCCAGGTCCCGCTGGCTTCAACAATACTTTTGAAGAATCCTGCTTGCCAATTACTTCATAGGGTATAGTATCATTAATAATTGAAATTTCAACGATATTCTTTTTTGCTTCCAATATGGCTTTTCTGATAGCCGTTGGAACTTCTCTTGCACTTCCGGTTCCCAATCCAACTTTTCCCTTGCTATTTCCTACAACAGCCGTTACCCTAAAGGAAAGATTTTTACCACCGGAAACAACCTTTGTTACTCTTTTAATTTCTATTATTCTTTCTTCAAATTCTTTTTCTTCTATCTGATTTTCAATAGGTCTTTTCCTTTTCATTTCAGGCATTATTAACCTCCTTAAAACTTAAGTCCTGCTTTTCTTGCGCTATCTGCCAGAGATTTTATTCTTCCGTGATACTTAAAACCTCCTCTGTCAAAAACTACACTTGATATTCCTTTTTCAACTGCTCTTTTTGCCAACAATTCTCCCACTTTCTCAGCGGCTTCAATATTCCATGTTTTTTTCAATTCTTCTTTCAATTCTTTATCAACCGTAGAAGCGCTTACAATCGTATTACCTTTCATATCGTCTATTATTTGAGCATAAATATGCTTTTCACTCTTAAACACAGCCAGCCTAGGTTTTTCGGAAGTTCCTGATATTTTTCTTCTTATGCTTAAGTGCTTCTTTTTTCTATTGAGTTTTTTGTCAATTCTTTTTTCCATTCAGCATCATCCCCTATACCTTTTTACCAACTTTAGTTCTAATGTACTCACCTTTATATCTTATACCTTTTCCGGAATAAACTATCGGAATTCTCCATCTTTTTATATTTGCCGCAACCTGGCCAACAATATCTTTTTGAATTCCGGAAACACTTATAGCCGTTGGAGAAGATACCTCAAAAACAATTCCTTCGGGTGGAACAACTTCGATAGGATGTGAATATCCCAAATTTAAAATTAAATTTTTCCCTTTTAATTGAGCTCTATATCCTACTCCAACTATCTCCAACTCTTTTTTAAAACCCTCCGAAACACCTATAATCATACTTTTCAAAAGTGAAGCAAATGTACCACACATCATGGCTATCTTCTTTTGCTCGCTTTTTCTAATCAAATTATCATTTTTCTGAATTATATAGATACCGTCTTCCTTTTGTTCTAACTTCACTTCATCAAAAATATCTCTTTTCAACTCTCCCTTTGGGCCCTTCACTACAACCAATTTATCATCGATAGTTACTTGAACACCTTTGGGAAGAACTATAGGTTTTTTAGTTAATCTTGACATAGAAAAAACCTCCTATTACCATACATAACAGATAACCTCTCCACCAACGCCAATCTTTCTGGCCATTTTATCAGTAACAACACCTTTTGATGTACTTATTACTGCAATGCCCATTCCAGACTTTACCTTCGGGAGATTATCTTTAGTTACATAAAATCTTCTTCCTGGTTTTGAAACCCTTACAATTCCAGTAATTACATGTATTCTGTTTTTTCTGTTTCCTTTATATTTTAAAAATACTTTAAGTATTCCCTGTTTACCATCTTCAATATATTTAAAATCCTCTATAAATCCTTCTTTTTTAAGTATTTCTAAAATATCACTTTTCAAATTTGAAGCAGGTATTTCAACATTCTCTTTAACAGCCGCATTTGCATTCCTAATTCGCGTGAGCATATCAGCTATAGGATCACTCCACATTATTTTACCTCCTTACCAGCTAGCCTTTTTTACCCCAGGCAAAACACCCTCTGAGGCTAACTTTCTAAAACATATTCTACATAAACCAAACTCTCTATATACCGCTCTTGGCCTGCCACAAATGCTACATCTGTTGTATTTTCTTGTGGAAAATTTAGGAGTTCTCTTAGCCTTTGCAATCATAGATTTTTTCGCCATAATTTCCTCCTTATACCTTTTTAAACGGCATTCCAAGTCCTTTTAATAGACTTCTGGCTTCTTCGTTCGTTGAACTCGTAGTTACAACTACAATATTCATTCCCTGTATTCGCTTAACTTTATCAGCTTTCATTTCAGGGAATACAAGCTGTTCTGGCAATCCCAGGGAGTAATTTCCTCTTCCATCGAAGGAGTTAGGATTCAATCCTCTAAAATCTCTCAATTTTGGAAGGACAACATGTATTAATTTATAAAGAAAATTATACATCTGCATTCCTCTTAAAGTGACTTTAACTCCGACCGGCATTCCCTCTCTCAATTTAAAATTAGAAATACTTCTTTTAGCCTTCGTTATTACAGGTTTTTGTCCTGCAATTAAAGCCAATTCCTTTGCGTGAATATCAATTATTTCCGAATTTCTTGTTCCTTCACCTATTCCCATATTTATAATTACCTTTGACAATTTTGGAACCTGAAGCTCATTTTTGTAATTATATTCTTTCATCATGGAAGGAATTATTTCGTTAAAATACAATTCTTTCAAAGGTTTGTTTTTTGCAATCATTTTTTATTCCCCCCTCATACCTTATCAATTATTTCGCCACATTTTTTACACATTCTTACTTTCTCATTATTTTCCAAACGCTTGTGGCCAATTCTTGTAGGTTTATCACAAACAGGGCAGATAAGCATAACTTTGTTCACCGAAATTGGAGCATCTTTCTCGATTATTCCACTTTCTCTTTGATTATTAGTAGCTCTTTGATGTCTCTTTATCTTATTTATACCCTCGACAATAATTCTATTTTCTTTCGCAAAAGTTTTTAAAACTTTTCCTTCTTTTCCCTTATCTTTTCCTGAAATTACTTTAACTCTATCGTCTTTTTTAATTTTCATAAATATCACCTCTTACCATAGCTCTTGAGCCAGAGACGCTATTTTAGAAAAACCCTTTTCTCTCACTTCTCTTGCAACCGGACCAAATACCCTTGTACCCTTGGGTTGATTCATCTTATCGATAATAACAGCCGCATTATCATCAAATCTTATGTAAGTCCCATCATTTCTTCTCACTTCTTTTTTTGTTCTTACGAGAACAGCCCTTACTATATCACCCTTTTTAAAATCTGTATTTGGTGCCGCTTCTTTAACAGAAGCTACTACCGTATCGCCTATAGTACCGGTTTTTCTAAAAAATCCACCCTGAACTTGAATTACTTTTATAACTTTCGCACCTGAATTATCCGCTACTTTAAGATAAGACTCAAGTTGAATCATTATGATTCACCTCCGGGGTTTTCAACGCTCTCGGGAGTCTCTATATTTTTTTCAGAAATAACACTTTTTTTAACAATATTGATAACTTTATATTTCTTGGTTTTACTTATTGGAGGACATTCTTCAATTTCAACCGTATCCCCCAGATTACAGAGATTACCTTCATCATGAGCATGAAATTTTTTAGACTTTTTAATAAATTTCCCATATAAAGGATCTTTTTTTGTCATCATTATTTGAACTGTTACTGTGTCTTTCATTTTAGTACTCGTTACAGTACCAATTAATTTTTTCTTTGGCATAATGCAATCATCTCCTTAATCCTAGTTCTCTAGCTCTGATTATAGTTTTGACTCTTGCTATATCTTTTTTAACACTGGAAATTTGAGAATAATTAGTTAACTTATTCATTGCAAGTTGAAACCTTAAATCCATTAGCTTTCTCTTCAATTCTTCGTGTTTTTGGCTAAGCTCTTGATCAGAAAGTTTTTGTATTTCAGAAGCTTTCATTAGAGCTCACCTCCTATATTATATTTCCTAACAATCTTAGTTCTGATCGGGAGTTTGTCTGCAGCCTTCTTCAATGCTTCCTTAGCTAGATCATCGCTTACTCCTCCTATTTCGAACATAATTCTTCCTGGCTTTACTACTGCTACCCAACCTTCTACGTCACCTTTTCCCTTTCCTCCTCTTACTCCTATACCTTTAGAAGTAATAGATTTATCGGGAAAAATTCTTATCCATAATTTTCCATTTCTTTTTACTGTCCTTGTTACGGCTAAACGACACGCTTCGATCTGCTGTGCAGTAATCCACCTGGCTTCAAGAGCTTTTAAACCCCATTCGCCAAAATGAACTAAAGTTCCTCCTTTAGCCATACCTCTGTTTTTTCCCCTTTGAAGCTTTCTATATTTAACTCTCTTTGGCATCAACATTTTTCTACCTCCTCCAGCAGCCGAAACTAAACATCGCCTTTATAGATCCAGACTTTAATTCCAATTATTCCCATTTTAGTAAAAGCTGTTGTATAGCCATAGTCAATATCAGATTTCATAGTCTGTAACGGTAATCTGCCTTCTAGATACCATTCTCTTCTCGCGATTTCAGCTCCATTTAACCTTCCGGAAACCATTATTTTTATTCCCTTTGCTCCCTTTTTCAAAGCAGTAAAAATTGCTCTCTTCATCGCTCTTTTATAGGAAGTTCTTTTCTCGATTCTTGAAGCAATATCTTCGGCCACTAGAATTGCATCGGTCTCTGGTGTTTTAACTTCTTCGATATTCAATCTGAACTGTCGCGATATGAGCTTTTCAAGCCTGCCTCTAAGTTTATTTACTTCAGAACCTTTCTTCCCGATAATGACTCCCGGTCTTGCACATTTAATAGTTATTACAATTTTCCCAGACTCGGGTCTTTCTATGAAAACGTCCGAAATTCCTGAAGAAAAATAATCTTTTTTTATAAAGTTTCTTAATTTAATGTCTTCAAGCAAATATTCTTTATAATTTTTTTCATTTATCCATTTTGCTTTCCAATCCTTACTAACTCCTATTCTGAAACCATAAGGATGTACTTTTTGACCCATTCATTCCACCTCACTCTTGAAGATCTTTTTCAGTTTCTTCTACAACCTGATTTGTCGCAACAACTACAGTTATATGACTGAATCTTTTCTGTTGAATGTCAGCTCTGCCTCTGCCTCTTGGCCATAATCTTTTCATCCTTGGCCCATCATTTACATATGCTTCCTTGACAAACAGAGCATCAACATCCAGATTGAAATTATTTTCTGCGTTCGCTATAGCTGAATTAAGAACCTTTTGAAAAATCCTGGACGACTTCTTTGGACTGAATTCCAAAATTTTCAAAGCTTCACTAACTTGCTGGTTTCTAATAGCATTAGCAACAGATCTGGCCTTTCTAGGTGAAATTCTTATATATTTCGCAATCGCTCTTGCTTCAGTTGTTGGAGTTGCTGCTTCTCGTTCTTTTCTTTCTTTATGAAATAAAGATCTCTTATTTCTTTTGTTTTCTGGCATTAGCATCCGCTCCTTAATTTCCTTTTTTGGCTTTGCTATCCGCATGACCACCAAATCTTCTGGTGGGAGAAAATTCGCCCAGCTTATGACCTATCATATTCTCGGAAATATAAACAGGAATATGCTTCATACCATTGTAGACAGCTATTGTATGCCCTATCATCTCTGGTGTAATCATTGAAGCTCTACTCCACGTCTTTAAAGGTTTCTTTTCTCCTTTAGCATTCATATCTTTTACTCTTTTCAATAATTTGGGGTGCACAAAAGGTCCCTTCTTTTTAGATCTTGCCATTATTTACCACACCCTCCTCTACGCTTTGCTTCTCTTCACTATTAATCTATTCGAAGCTTTCTTCTTGTTTCTCGTTTTAAATCCTCTCGCAGGCTGTCCCCAAGGACTCTGGGGCAAGTGTCCCTTCGATCTTCCTTCTCCGCCTCCCATTGGGTGGTCTACTCTATTCATAACCATTCCTCTGACTGAGGGTTTTATACCTTTCCATCTTTTTCTTCCAGCCTTACCTTGAACTTCATTGGAATGATCTTCATTTCCTACCATTCCTATGGTTGCCATAGACTTAACGACAACTTTTCTTAATTCTCCCGAAGGCATTCTCAACAATGCATATCTACCTTCTTTAGCCATCAATTGCGCATATGTACCCGCGGATCTTGCAATTTGACCCCCCTTACCTGGAATTAATTCAACATTATGAATGATCGAACCAACAGGAATATTTTCCATCGGCAAAGAATTTCCAACCGATATTTCTGCATCAGGTCCATTCATTATCTGCTGTCCAACTGTTAATCCCTTTGGAGCCAATATATATCTTTTTTCCCCGTCTGCATAGATAAGCAAAGCTATCCTTGCCGTTCTGTTTGGGTCATATTCGATAGATGCAACCTTAGCGGATATTCCACATTTTTCTCTTTTAAAATCAATTATTCTATAAAATTTCTTTGTTCCTCCGCCTCTGTGCCTTACGGTGATTCTACCGTTATGGTTTCTACCACCCTTCCTTTTCAGAGGCTGTATCAAAGATTTTTCGGGTTTTTTTGATGTAACTTCCGAAAAATCCGGAACAAGCATAAATCTTCTACTTGGAGTAACTGGGTTAAATTTCTTAAGACTCATGTCATCAACACCTCACCTATTGCTGGCCTTCGAGTTCTTTAATTCTGTATCCCTCTTCTAAAGATACTATGGCCTTTCTCCAACTTCTACTTTTTCCGACAAAAACTCCTCTTTTTTTTGGCTTGCCTTTATAATTCATCACATTTACCTTTTTTACTTTCACACTGAAAATCTCTTCCACTGCCTTTTTTATAGCACTTTTATCAGCATATCTGTGGACTTCAAACGAGTATTTATTTTCCTCGGCAATTAAATAAGTTTTTTCAGTGACTAAAGGTTTAATTAAAACATCATGGATATCCAGTTTAGCACTCATTTGTTAAATACCTCCTCAACTTTTTTCACCATATCGGAGGTGAAAACGACAATCTCATTGTTAATGAGATCATAAACATTCAAACCATCAATATTTATTTTATTTCCATTCTTTTCGTTTCCTGGATTATCAGCAATTATTATCTTAACGTTCGGAAGATTTTTTCCTGACAATTTTACAGTATCATATTTATCGTTTTTAAATGGTAAAACAAAAAGACATTTTTTGTTTTCAAGTCCAAGGTTATCTAAAACTTTCTTCATTTCTTTTGTTCTGGGATTCTCAAAAGAAATATCATCCAAAATAACCAGGTTTCCTTCTTTAACCCTTAAACTGATAGCAGACAATAAAGCTTTGGCTTTCATTTTTTTGTTGAGTTTTGTAGCCCATTCTTTAGGTTTTGGCCCATGAATTACACCACCGTGTCTCCACAAACCATTCCTGGATGATCCAAATCTTGCTCTTCCTGTTCCCTTTTGTCTCCAGGGTTTTCTGCCACCACCACTTACTTCTGCTCTCGTTTTCGTCGATGCGGATCCCTGTCTTTTTGAGTTCATCTGCATTACTATATACCTGTGAATCAGATCATAATTAGGATCGATACCAAATATCGACTCATTCAAATCAATGTTCGAAACAACTTTCCCTTGAATATTTTTTACCTCGACTTGAGGCATAACCGTTTACCTCCTTGCTCTATTTTCGGAGTTTCTTTTGACTTCTGACTAGAAGCAATGAACCCCTCGCTCCTGGAACTCCACCATACACTGCTATGATATTTTTTTCTGCGTCAACTTTTAAAACTTGCAAATTCTGAACAGTTTTTCTCTTATTACCATACTGCCCAGGCATCTTTTTTCCCTTCCATATTTTTGAAGGTTGCGAAGAATTTCCAATAGAACCTAACTCTCTATGAAATTTTGCGCCATGAGAAGCTTCACCACCACCAAAATTCCATCTTTTCATCGCACCGGAAAATCCTCTACCTTTAGATGTTCCCACTACATCAACTTTTTCACCCTCACTGAAAATATCAACCTTGAGAACATCACCTACATTATATTTATCAACATCCTCAGTTCTGATCTCTTTAATTATTCTGTGAGGTTTTATACCAGCACTTTCATACTTCTTTAATAAAGGTTTTTTTAATATCTTTTTCGCCCTCTGTTCGGTCAATTCCTCAAAAGCAATCTGAATTGCATTATATTCATCGTTTTTTTCCAGTTTTTTCTGAGAAACAACACACGGTCCAGCTTTTATAACCGTAACTCCGAAGGCTTTTCCATCTTTATAAATTGTTGTCATTCCTAATTTTCTTCCAATGATCCCTTTCATTTTTCACCTCCGAAGATCTATTAAAGTTTTATCTCTACATCAACGCCTGCAGGGAGGTCAATTTTCATCAAAGAATCTATCGTCTTTGGAGTCGCATCCAAAATTTCAATCAATCTCTTATGAACCAATTTTTCAAATTGTTCCCTTGCGTCTTTATATTTATGCGGAGCTGTTAAAACAGTATATAGAGTTCTCTCTGTGGGTAGAGGAACAGGGCCAGATACTTGAGCTTTTGTTAATTTAACCGCTTCTACGATCTTTTTTGCAGATAGATCAAGCAATTTATGATCGTAAGCTTTTAACCTTATCCTAATTTTTTGTTTGGCCATCTTTATAACCTCCTTCAAACTAAAGGGAGAGATTCTGTCTCTCCCTAAGTAGAAACTTATAATTATTCAATAATTTCGCTGACTACTCCAGCTCCCACTGTTCTTCCACCTTCACGAACAGCAAATCTCATACCTTTTTCTATAGCTACTGGATATATTGTTTCTAATGTCATAACAACGTTATCACCAGGTATAACCATCTCTACACCCTCTGGTAAATCTACAATTTCACCTGTAACGTCAGCAACTTTTATGAAGAACTGAGGTCTATATCCCTTTGTGAAAGGTGTATGCCTTCCACCTTCCTCTTTCTTCAAAACGTAAACATTAGCCTTGAATTTTTTGTGAGGTGTGATTGTATTAGGCTTTGCCAATACCTGTCCTCTTTTGACGTCATTCTTACCGATACCTCTCAATAAACAACCAACATTATCCCCGGCTCTTCCTTCATCGAGAAGCTTTCTGAACATTTCCACACCCGTTACAACTGTTTTTCCAACTTCATATGAAAGTCCAACGATCTGAACCTCTTCTCCAACTTTTACTACACCTCTTTCGATTCTTCCGGTAACTACCGTTCCTCTACCTGTTATAGAGAACACGTCTTCGATAGGCATAAAAAATGGTTTGTCTGTTTCTCTCTTCGGTTCAGGAAAATATGAATCTACAGCATCCATCAAATCATAAATTGAAGCTGTCCATGGATCGTCAGCAGATTCCGCTTCCAATGCCTTTAAAGCAGATCCCTTTATTATAGGTATATCGTCTCCAGGAAAATTATAGCTATTTAATAAATCTCTTACTTCTTCTTCAACCAGTTCAACCAATTCTTCGTCATCAACCATATCCGTTTTATTTAAATAAACAACCAACGCGGGAACTTCAACCTGTCCTGCCAAAAGAACGTGTTCTCTTGTCTGTGGCATAACACCATCAGTTGCTGCTACAACCAAAATCGCTCCATCCATCTGAGCCGCACCGGTAATCATATTCTTAATATAGTCAGCGTGACCTGGACAATCAATATGTGCATAATGTCTTGCTTTGGTTTCGTATTCTACGTGAGTAACATTAATTGTTATTCCTCTTTCTTTTTCTTCAGGCGCCTTATCGATGCTGTCAAAAGGTGTGTAATCCGCTTCACCTCTAAAAGATAAACACTTTGTTATTGCCGCAGTCAAAGTTGTCTTACCATGGTCGATATGACCAATTGTTCCAATATTAAGATGTGGTTTCGTCCTTTCAAACTTTTCTTTTGCCATTTTTGTCCCTCCTTAATACATACTAATGATATTCTATTAATATCCTAATTTTTCAGTTACTTTTTTCGGTACTTCGTTATAATGTGAAAATTGAATTATATGTGTTGCTCTTCCCTGCGATAAAGATCTAATAACCGTCGCATAACCGAAAAGCTCCGATAAAGGAACCTGAGCATCAATTATTCTCAAAATACCTTTGTTTTCAAATCCATTAATCTTCGCTCTTCTAGAATTAAGGTCCGCTATTAAATCTCCCATATAATCTTCAGGAGTAGTTATTTCAACTTTCATAATCGGTTCCAATAAAACGGGATCGCATTTCTTGATAGCATCCTTAAAAGCCAGTGCCCCGGCAATACTGAATGCAATCTCTGAAGAATCGACTTCATGATATGAACCATTGATAACCGATACTTTTATATTAATCATAGAAAAGCCACCCAACGGCCCGACTTGCATAGATTCTTTAACGCCGGTCTCTATTGGAGCTATAAATTCTTTAGGAATTACACCATTCGTTGTTTTGTCTTCAAAAATAAAGTGAGCAGATTCATTTTCTAAAGGTTCAACTTTTAAAACTGCATGTCCATATTGACCTCTTCCGCCACTCTGTCTGATATATTTTCCTTCACCGATTCCTTCTTTCTTTATTGTTTCCTTATAAGCCACCTGTGGATGACCAACTCTCAAGTTCACTGAGAATTCTCTTTTTATTCTTTCAATTATTACTTCTAAATGTAATTCACCCATCCCGGATAAAATTGTCTGGCCCGTCTCTTTATCAATATAGGTTCTTAAAGACGGATCTTCTTCCGCCAAAGCTTCCAGGGCCTTCGATAATTTAGTGACATCCGCTTTCGAAGAAGGTTCTAAAGACAGTGAGATAACCGGTTCCGGAAACTCTATTTTTTCCAGAACAATATCGGCATTATTTTCGGTTAAAGTCTCACCGGTAATAGTATTTTTCAATCCAATAACCGCAGCGATATCCCCGGCGAAAAGCTCCTGGATTTCTTCCCTCTTATCCGCATGCATGAACAACATTCTCGATATTCTTTCCTTCTTACCTTTATTGGAATTATATACATAGGAACCTTTCTTCAGGGAACCCGAATAAACACGCAAAAATGTCAATTTTCCCACAAACGGATCCACCATTATTTTAAAAGCCATAGCGATAAAATCATCTTCGGGATTCGTTAAAATTTCAATTTCCTTCCCGGAATTAAGATTTATTGCTTTTATCGGTGGCATGTCAACCGGTGAAGGCAAAAAATCAACAATCGCATCCAATAAAGGTTGAATACCCTTGTTTTTAAAAGCCGTTCCGCATAAAACCGGTACGATTTGATTATTTATAGTTCCTTTTCTTATTGCACTTTTAAGTTTTTCAGATTCTATTTCTTTGCCTTCCAAAAAATCTTCCATCAATTCTTCATCGTATTCTGCAGCATGCATTATTAAATCTTCACGTACATTCATTGCTTCTTCGAACAAACTTTCAGGAATATCTCTATATTCAAATTCGGAACCTTCATCATTCGTCCATATTATAGATTTCATTTTTATCAAATCTATAACACCGCGAAAATCCGATTCACTTCCTATGGGTAACTGAATAGCAACCGGATTAGCCGCCAATTTGTCAACCATCGTTTGAATTGAGTTTTTAAAATCGGCCCCGGTTTTATCCATCTTATTCATAAAAGCTATTCTGGGAATTTCGTATTTATCAGCCTGTCTCCAAACAGTTTCTGATTGAGGTTCAACTCCAGCCTGCGCATCAAAAACGGCTACAGCTCCATCCAATACTCTGAGTGCCCTCTCAACTTCTATAGTAAAGTCAACGTGCCCGGGTGTATCAATTATATTTATTCTCGTGTCTTTCCAGGGACACGTTATGGCAGCCGAAGTTATTGTGATCCCTCTTTCTTTTTCCTGATCCATCCAATCCATAGTTGCCGTTCCTTCATCAACACTACCGATTTTATACTTCTTTCCAGTATAAAAAAGCATTCTTTCAGTTGTAGTTGTTTTACCGGCATCTATATGCGCCATAATACCTATATTTCTAATCTTGTCGAGGATTTTATTCCTTACTATCAAAAGTTCCTCCTAAACTAAATCACCATCTAAAATGTGCGTATGCTTTACCAGCATCTGCCATTTTATGAACATCTTCTCTCTTTTTAACGGCAGCACCTGTACCATTATAAGCGTCAATCAACTCTAAAGCCAATCTTTCCGCCATTGGTCTGCCTTTTTTTGATCTCGATGCTTTCATAATCCATCTGATTGCTAATTGTACAGATCTTCTTTCTTCCACTTCAAAAGGAATCTGATAAGTTGCTCCACCAACTCTCCTAGGTCTTACTTCTAATAACGGTCTTACATTATTCATAGCTTTCTTAAAAGCCTCCATAGGATGCTGATTTGTTTTTTCAGATAGATTGTCAAGAGCCGTATATACAATTTTCTCAGCTTTAGTCTTTTTTCCATCCAACATAACAGCGTTTATCAATTTTGTAACGGTAACATCATTATAAATTGGGTCAGGCACTTTTACTTTTTTTACAGCTTGTCTTCTTCTCATTTAGACTCATTCCTCCTTATTGCTTAGGTCTCTTTGCACCATATCTGCTTCTTGATTGTTTTCTGGAAGAAACTCCTTCAGAATCCAGAACACCTCTGATGATTTTATATCGCACTCCGGGCAAATCTCTAACTCTGCCACCTCTAACCAATACCACGGAGTGTTCCTGCAAATTATGACCTTCACCTGGAATGTAGGCTGTTACCTCAGTACCATTTGCCAATCTCACTCTAGCAATTTTTCTCAAAGCCGAATTTGGTTTCTTTGGTGTCATAGTTGAAACCCTGACACATACTCCTCTTTTTTGAGGATTTGACTCCAAAGCCGGTGAATTTGATTTCTTCTTCATCAATTTTCTTCCATTTTTTATAAGCTGGTTAATCGTAGGCATTATCCTTGAAATCCCTCCTTAATATCTTTACACCTTGGTTATTTTACACTTTATAAATTATACTGTCAACAATTCTTGGAGCAATGTATTTCCAGAAATATTTATTTAACTCAATTTTTACTTTTAGAAAATGAGGAAACAATTCTTGATTTTGCAACAGAATCATTTATCTCCCCGTTTTTATAAAGATAATCACATTCCTGAAGTAAATTAAGGATCTCTTTAACTTTCTTATAATCATATTTTTGAATATAATTTATCTTTTTTTCTTTGCTTGAAAAAGAATATCCGACTATATCGGCCACTCTTTTTGGTTTTAAATTTATCCTGTCGGAGATAAATTTTACATCCTGCCATGATGAAAAATTTAAATTCTTTTTATTCTCATGTATCTTCAGCAAATCGAAAAAAAATTTTGAAATGTAATTTATCAAATAAGAAATTTCTATATCTGAAAATTCCTTTATATCGATATCTTCGTTTTGAGCGACTAATTTCATAGTCAATTCAGATATTTCATCATTTTTAGGATGATTCACATATTTTAAAAAGTCATCGGTATCAATTTCTTTATCCAGTATTTTCAATTTTTTCAATTCATTGTATATCAAATAATCATTTGTGAGAAATGATTCATAAAACAGATCAGCAACTTTTTTATTTGTTTTTAAACCAATTGAAGAAGCAATTTTTAATATATATTCAATCCATTTATTGTTCTCCCATGGTTTTGGTCTTTCGAATCTTATATATTCCGCATTCTTTATCTTTATATTCCCTTCAATATAATACTTCAAATGATTATTTTCCTTAATTAACTTAAGAAGAGATTTTTTTTCGGATTCTTTATATTCTGAAAAATCTCGCGCAATAAATATATTATTTGTTCCAAACATATTATTTACAGATATGTATGATTCCAATGCTTCATCTTTATTCTTGGTATCTTTATCTATTTTTGTTTTATCCACCTGTGATTTGGAACTCAAACCATCAAGATAAATCGAATTTAAAACCGAACTGTTTCCATTCATGATATATATCATTCAAAACGCCCTTTTTTCAAACCACAATTCTATTTTATTCGATGGTGTTGTCCCTGGATCGGGTTTTTGATCAATGACTATACCTTCTCCGTGTATTACAATATCATCAATAGAATACAGATCACATATCTCATGTGCGTCCTGTATAGTGTAACCTTTGAAATCGGGAATTTTCCATTTATAAAAACCATCGAAATTTTGTTCTTCGATTTCTAAATCGTAAATACCCTCCACAATATTTTTAAAAGCCGGAGCAGCGACATCGCCACCGAAATAATCCCCATTCCTTGGATTATCTATCATTATATATAAACTATATGTCGGGTTGTCAGCAGGAAAAAATCCCCAAAATATAGAGTAATAATCTTCGTGATTGTAACCCGTAGGTCCGGGCTTTTGAGCAGTTCCCGTTTTTCCACCTATGGCGACAGAGTCAACTCTGGCCATAGTACCTGTTCCACTCGCTACAACACTCTCAAGCACTGGAATCATCATATTCACAGTATCTTCTGAAAAGAGTACTCTTTCCACTTTGGGATCAACTTTAATTATTTCCCCATTTTCCTCATATGCCACCAAAAAACTGGGATCGAATAACTTTCCGTCCGCAGCAAATGAATTCAAAGCTCTCGATATCTGAAACAAATTAACATTCATCCCCTGTCCTATCACAAAATTATATGGGCTCACAAGCGACCAATCTTTGGGATTGTACAGCAATCCTTCATTTTCAAATGGTAAATCAACTCCGGTCTTTCTTCCTAATCCGATTTCCACCAATTCATTATAAAAACCATCTTCTCCAATATTATTCAAAATCCTCTGTGCAACTTGTACAGTTGAAACATTACAAGAGTGAATTATGGCTTGCTCATAATTAATCACTCCAAATTTTTCTCCGTCTGTATTATGAATATAATAATCCAGGGAAGAAACAGGTTTTATTTTTTCTACAGATAAAAAAGTCGATTCAGGAGTAATTGAATTACTTTCAAGTGCAAAAGCATAAATCAAAGGTTTTATACTCGAACCGGGTTCAAATATCCCCTGAAGTCCGACATTCCAGTTGTATCTCGAATCAATACTCACTTCAGCAAGAACTCTTCCCGTTTTCGATTCATACAAAATCGCACTTCCTCCAACTGCATTGTTGAATTCAATGGCCTTTTTCACTTCTTTGTACACCAATTCCTGTAATTTCAAATCCACCGAAATAAATATGTCATCGCCATTAACCGGGTCTTTCTTATAAATACCCGAATATTTACTGTATATGCGCCCACTTTCCTTTCCTGTAAGTAAATCATCATATTCCTTTTCAATTCCATTAACACCAACGGAAAGGTTGTATTCATTTTTTGTGACTCCGCCCAGAATTTTACGTAAACCATAATCATCGATGGAATTTCTTTCATAGACAATATTAATGGCAACAAATTTTTTATAGGAATTATTGATTTTTGCTTCCAATATTTCCCTGTTATTGGAGTTACCCAATTCTATGAAATTCTTCTTATTCAAATAATCATTATATATAACATTGAATTTAAGATTAAAATCCGAAGCCATATCATGAAAGGCCTCTTCAGCCTCTTCATCTGAAAGATTTCTTCCTAAATAACTCGTATCTAAAGATGCGATAAAATAAACCGAGTCACTCGCTAAGAGTCTACCTTGCTTATCATAAATATTTCCCCTTGTTGGGGGAATCAATTGGGAACTCAACAGATCCGAAAGATTGATTTCTTTGAAAATAGCATAATAAGTAGCTACGCCCCCAAAAATCATCATAAGCAATAGTATAAATGAAAATATTAGCGTTATTCTTTTGTTTATTCTTTTACTCAAGTACCTCTCCCGAACAAATCACCTGAAAACAATTTGATTTCTAAAAACCAACCGACTCATTCATTGTACCATAATAACTAATTTTAGTATCTATATCACTAATATAGACACTAAGTTCCTCCATATCTCTTTGATATAGACGAATTTTATCAAGGTTTTGTTCGGTAACATTTCCCAACCAGAATGGAAAAACAAACAGAGTAAGACATAAACAAAGAATAGCTATTACTGCAGTTACATTTAAGAATAAACGCTCACTTCTTTTTAAAGTAAAAGTTTGTGGCTGGACAATTTCCAGCTCATTCCGCTTCGCTGTTATGATTCTCATTTTCGTCTCTCCTTACACTACAAAAAATAAAAAATAAAAAATGTTTCTAAAATTTAAACCCGCTTCGCTGCCCTCAATTTTGCACTTCTAGCTTGAGGATTCGCTCTTAATTCTTCTTCGGAAGGTAAAAAAGGCTTTTTTGTGATTATCTCTAAATCTTTTTCCCCTTTAAAAAAATTTTTAACTATTCTATCTTCCAAAGAATGAAAAGAAATAATAACAATTCTTCCATTTTCGACCAAGTATTTCGGCATTTTCTTTAATGTTTCTTCCAGAATATAGAGTTCTTTGTTTACTTCGATTCTAATCGCCTGGAATGTCCTAGATGCAAAATGTCTTTTTGATCCGTATCTTATCGATGGTGGAATCGCTGCTTTTATAGCATTTACCAATTGTTCGGTAGTATTTATGGGTCTGCGCCTCAATATTGAATAGGCAATTTTTCTGCCAAATCTCCGCTCATCACCATATTCAACGATAATTCTACTCAGATCCTTCAAACTATAACCATTTACGATATCTTTTGCAGAAACATTCGAATTAAGATCCATTCTCATATCCAAATCTTCGTTTCTGTCGTAGGAAAATCCTCTACCCTCAGCTTTCAATTGATAATTTGAAATTCCCGCATCCAATAGGAATCCACTGACTTTTTTTAGACCTTCTTTTCTCAATACTTCGTCGAAATCAAAATATGAAGAATAATAAAATGTAACTCTGTCCTCATAATCCAAACATTTTCTCTTTGCAATTTCCAAAACCTCATTATCACGATCAATAGAAACGATGTTTATGTTTGGATAGTTCTCTAAAATTTCCTTGGTATGTCCGCCTTCTCCAGCCGTACAATCCACATACAAACCATTCTCATCATGTATCAAAAAATCCAACGATTCTTTCAGAAGTACGCTTTTGTGGAACGAACCATATTCTCTTCTCATAAACTCTCTTTACTGACTCCATTTTAACTCAAATTTAATAATATCAATGTTAAAAATCAATCTATTTTTATAATTATATATTGATTTTAAATTAAATTATAAAATATGCACTATTTACAAAAATACAAAAGTTCCTTTTCTATAAAATCGTCAATGTAACCATCCATCACCGCATTTATATTTCCGGTTTCATAATCCGTCCTATGATCTTTTACCATCGTATATGGCATAAAAACATAGGATCTGATCTGGCTACCCCATGCAATGTCCTTCTGGTTTCCCATGAGTTTTTTCTTCTCTCTCTGCTTTTTCTCCATTTCCAGTGAATACAATTTCGCCTTCAACATCTGCATAGCAGTTGCTTTGTTGAGATGCTGGGATCTTTCTATTTGACACGCAACAACTACACCCGTTGGTAGATGGGTTATGCGCACAGCGGAATCTGTTTTATTTACATGCTGTCCTCCGGCTCCACTTGCCCTGTATGTGTCTATCCTTAAATCTTCACTCTTGATATCTATTTCGATTTCGTCATTTATATCCGGAAAAACAGATAAAGAAGCGAACGAAGTATGTCTCCTGCTATTGGAATCAAAGGGAGAAATTCTCACCAATCTGTGCACACCGGATTCATATTTCATTTTTCCATATACATATTCTCCTGTAATTTTGAAAGTAACACTTTTGATTCCGGCCTCTTCACCAGGTTGTTCATCAACTACGTTTATTTTGTAATTATTCATTTCGGCCCATCTCAAATACATTCTTAAAAGCATGGAGGCCCAATCCTGTGATTCCGTTCCACCTGCACCCGGGTGAATACTTACAAAGGCACTGTTTCTATCAAATTTGTCATTCAATAATACTTTAAATTCGAAATCATACACCTTTTTTTGAGCCGCCTCCAGTAATTCATTAATGGTATCGATCATCGATTCGTCTTCTTCTTCCAGTTCCAGCGCAACATCTAAATCACTGAATATGCTGTCTAAGTTTGATACCATCGAAATGTTATCCCTCAGATGCTGAGCTTTCACCCCCAAATCAGCGGCCTTCTTCTGATCCCCCCATACAGAAGGATCGGAGAGTTCCTCTTCAATCTTCTTCAAATCACTATTCAATTTTTCACAATCCACCGTATCTTTTATAGAATTGAACTTTTCAAATAATTCTGAATATTTTTGTTTTATTTCATAATCAATCAATTTTATCACCTGTTATTTTTTCACTTTAAACCGTCTGGTATGTTTAACGTCCTTTGAACTCTCTTTTTTATCTTTTGAAGAAATAGAAGAAAAATCACTATGAACAGCATTAAGCATATTGAAATCCTTTTGTGCCTTTGCTTCAGATTTTTCCTTATCGATCTTTTTTACTCTCATCATGTAATCTATCGTTTGATCGTTAATTGAATCTACCATCTCTTCAAAAAGCTTGTATGTTTCTTTTTTGTACTCAATCAATGGATCTTTCTGACCATAAGCTCTTAACCTTATAGAATCCTTAACTTGTTCCGAGCCTTCTAAAAAACGTTTCCAATTTTCATCTATGACTCTCAAAGCAATATATTTAAATATTTCTTTGAATTCTTCTTCATATTCCTCTTTTTTATCATTGAAAGTTTCCAGAATTTTATCTTCCACAATTTTTTCAAGATCAGGTATGGAAACTATGTTTTCTCGATGAATTTCTTCAATTTGTTTTTCATCAAGAAACCCAAATATTTTCTTTAATTCTTTCTTGTCGGGTATCGATTCATATTCGGCCAATTTTCTATTTACGGATTCCAGAACCATTTCTTTAAAATGATCCTCTATGTTTTCACCCTTTAAGATCCAGTCTCTATGCCCATATATTTCGGTTCTCAATTTATCCATTACCAAATCCAGTTCATATAAATTTTTTCTCACCCCGAAATGTATTCCTTCAATCTTTTTTTGTGCAGAATTTATCACCTTTGTGAGCAGCGAATTTTCGATCGGTTCGCCTTTCTCTATTTTTATAATATCCATTAACTTTTCTAATTTTTCTCCGCCAAAAAGTCGGATCATATCATCTTCTAAAGAAAGATAAAATCTTGATTCTCCATTATCACCCTGTCTTCCGGATCTTCCTATCAACTGATTGTCAATTCTTCTGCTTTCATGTCTTTCCGTACCTATAACATAAAGGCCACCAAGATCATTTACTTCATCACCTAATTTTATATCAGTTCCTCTTCCCGCCATGTTGGTCGCTATCGTGATCGTGTTTTTTTCACCGGCTTTTGCAACGATCTCGGCTTCTTTTTCATGAAATTTTGCATTCAGGACCTGATGAGGTATATTTTTATTTTTTAGTTTTTTACTGAACATTTCACTCTTTTCTATGGATGTAGTACCAACCAAAACCGGTTGTCCCATTTCATATCTTTTGACTATATCATCAACAATTGCTTCATATTTTTCATCTTTGGATCTATAAACATAATCATCTTTATCCTTCCTGATGACCGGCATATTCGTAGGTATAGCCAAAACCTTCGCATCATAAATCGATTCAAACTCAGAGGCTTCGGTAACGGCCGTACCCGTCATCCCGGAAAGGATTTCATACATCTTAAAATAATTTTGAAAAGTTATTGTGGCGTAGTTAACACTTTCTTTTTTTATTTGAACCCTTTCTTTTGCTTCGATAGCCTGATGTAACCCTTCGCTGTATCTTCTTCCGGGAAGTAATCTACCTGTAAACTCATCCACAATTATAACTTCTCCGTTGTTTATTACGTATTGATCGTTCAATTTAAAGAAGTTGATAGCCTTTAAAGCGTTGGTCAAATGAAAAACATACTTATAGTTATCCGGATCGTATAAATTTTCAATATTCAATATACTTTCAGTATGCTCTATTCCATCTTGAGTAAGACTTACACTTTTTTCCTTTTCATCAATCGTATAGTCTTTTCCAATTTTAAACCTTTTTGCAATAGATGCGAACTGCTTATACAAATTTGACGAATCCTCTTTAGGTCCTGAAATTATCAAAGGAGTTCTGGCTTCATCGATCAAAATTGAATCAGCTTCATCTACGATCGAAAAGAAATGTCCTCTTTGAACTTTGTTTTCCAAACTATAGCTGAGGTTATCTCTGAGATAATCAAACCCAAACTCATTCGCCGTTCCATATGTTATATCGGCCTCATAGGCATTTTTCCTCTCGGCCGGTTTCATTCCTGATTGGATAAAACCATATTTTAAACCCATATATTCATACACAGGTCCCATCCATTCCGCATCTCTTTTCGCCAGATAATCATTAACAGTTGCTATATGAGTTCCTTTACCCATTAATGCATTCAAATACAGCGGCATTGTTGCAACCAGTGTTTTCCCCTCACCGGTTTTCATTTCCGCTATATTTCCATCATTCAGTGCAAGTGCCCCTATTATCTGAACATCAAACGGAAATAGCCCGATCGTTCGTTTAGCCGCCTCTCTGACGCAGGCAAATGCTTCGGGTAAAATTGATTTTTTTGCTTCTCCCTTCGCAAGTCTGTCTTTAAATTCATTCGTCTTATCGGCAAAACTTTCCGCTTTCAAGGACGAAACTTCATCTTTGTAAAAATTAATTTTTTTCAATATTCTATAATATGGTTTCAAAATTCTTTCATTCTTATCAAAAACAGATTCAAATAATCCCATCTAAATCACTCCATTTATTTTACCATTATATAATACTTTGCATTTCCATCCTGATCAATATTCTGCTGAAATAATAAAGCACTTTTTACGGAGATACCCAAATACTCTTCAAAAATTACACTTAAATCCAGATAACCCTCTATTATAACGTCATCCATACTTTTTTTCTTGAGTTCTGAAAATGTTTGATACTCGCTCAATTTAAATCCTTTTTTTATTTTGTCTTTAAAATTCTCGGGTAAAAGAGTGGTTATCACTAATTCATTCTCATTCAAAAAGACATACAAATTTACCGAACTATTTCCCACCTGACAAAAATAAATACCTTCAGAATACTTTTTTAAATTACCGGAAACGTAATTAATAAAATCTTCTCTATGAGCGTCATTTAAATTAAAGATCACGGAAAAATCAGCCTTATCTCCAAAAATATCCCCGAAAATTCTTGCATAATTCTCACTGCTTTCTATACTTTTAATAAATAGATTGGCCAGATATGAATATTGCTCAAGATTTATTTCAAACCAATTAGACAATTCATTAGTCAAGGTTCCTATGCTCTCGGAAGGAAAGAAAACAACATAATCACCGAAGATCATTTTTTCCAACTCTTTTTTTTGATTTTTATAATTAGTATAATAATCGATTAATTCATCCTTATTCAGAAAAATCATTTTTTGATTAATTTCAACGACTAGGGCATCATCCTTTGGAAGAGCAAACAGATACGTCTCTTTTGTTGAAAATGAAGCCTTAATACCTAAATCAATAGAAAATTTATTGCTGTCGAAGTAACCCGTTAACCATGTATCCTTCATTTTTTCCGAAATATATTTTTTCTTATCTTCATCCGATAACAAGTTATTGTCCTTGGATGAATACACTTCATCCGCGGTATTTAAAGATTCCTTCGTACTTCCTATTAATAAGTAATTCTCATATGTTTTATAATAAAAACACACTCCATTTCCTCTTAATTCATGAATATCTTCTCCCTTTTGTTTAAAAATACTTAAATTCAAAACCGCTGAAATAGCTTCGATTAAAGAAGAAGAATTCTCAGTTTCCCATATCAAGAAAACTTTCCCACTGCTGGATTTAAATAATTCAATATAATATATAGGATCAAAAACCAAAAAATCCTGTATATTTAAATCAAGATTATCTCCAGCAATCAATATTTCATTATTCAAAGATTTTTTAAGAATTGAGGTATCAACTTCATAATTATACCCTGCTGCATCTATATAACTGAAAATTATATTTTCAGCATTGAAACCCTCTTTACTGAAATATACATTGAAAAAAGGAGAATTATTTTTTAAATAATCAAAATAATCCAAAGTTTTATTTATAACCAAAAAATAACCAAAGTCACTCGGAACAAAATCAAAAATGTCCTGACCGCTTGCCAAAACTATCAGTAGAATGAATATTAATAAAAATAATTTCTTCATAATCGTCAATCGTCCCCAGACTTTTAAAAATTTTTAACCCTTTCTAACAGCAATGATCAAAACTAAAAATCGCGTAATCATAAATAAAATAAAAATACCACTTCCTTTATTAAGAAAGGGATTTTTATAAATTTGTTCAGTTAACTCAAAAACAATTGTATAAATGTAAATGGTACAGAAATTCAAATTCGTTCATGTTTCAAACTCATCAAAAACTATTTTATAAAGAAAAAGTCCATGTCCAGGGGCCGTTCCCGGAAGGACCGATCTATTTTTTGCCTGAATAAAGTTATTCATTTCATCAGGTTCAAACGCATGTGTTCCTATTTTAATAAGTGTTCCAACGATGTTTCTCACCATTCTTCTTAAAAATGAAATTCCTTCGATTCTGAAAAGAATAAGATTTTTCCTGAGAGATAAAATTCTTATAGATTGAATGGTTCTTATCGGTGATCTGTCATCTTTTCCCGTTTTAAAACTTGAAAAATCTTTCTCACCCAATAAATATACACTCGCTTTTCTCATCGAAACCAAATCCAATGAATACGGAAACCACCAGGAGTAGTCCTTAAAAATCATATTTGGCTCATCGTTATTAAAAATATAATAATGATAGATCCTTTTTTTAGCCAAATATCTTGGACTGAAATTATTTTTGACCAAATGAACCCTTCGCACATACAAATCATCCGGCAGATAAGCATTCAAAGCATCTTTCATAATCTTTTCCGATAATCTGTCCTTATCCGAATTGAAAGCTATAACCTGCCCATAAGCGTGAACCCCCGTATCGGTTCTTCCCGCCCCTTCACTTTTTATATCATTTTTATGTATCATTTTCAAAGCTTCTTCAAAGACTCCCTGTACAGTTCTTTTGCCCGGCTGACACTGATAACCAAAAAAATCTTTTCCTTTATATGAAACAACCGCGGCGAACCTTACCATTAAAGACTCTTCTCCCATTCACAGTTGACCTCGGAGAAAATATAAACGATGGACGAAATATCCTTCCCCATTTCCGAAATATCTCCATGATAAATATTCCATAATAATTTACTGGTTACTATACCGACATATTTTATCAAAGCTCTTTCTATAGAATCTTTAATATCGATATCATTAATTTTGATCAAAATTCTGTTCAGCCATTCGCTGATTACCCTGTCTTTAAAATTAACGATACCGTGCTGATAATCCTTGAGCATACAGTAAATGTCTTCCGTGACTTCTCTTAAAGATATTTGCTCCATGATCGGTTTAATCACTTCATACTGATAATAATTTTCGATATTTTTGTTTTTAACATATTCATACTTAAAATAAAGGATATTCGCAGTGCTCTGTCTTCTTTCAAACACAACATCTCTCACAAGGGATCCCTCTAAACCAAAAACACTCAAACACTTCATGCGTTTAACATTTAAAAACATTTTAGCCTGTTCGTCATTCCAAGCTATGATCATTCCCGTTTTAGTTCTATAATCAAAAGAACCTTTTTTCGGGATTATATATTCTTCGTCATAAAAAAATATGTGTGAAAAACTATTCTTCATTTTCTATTATTTCCTTTACATAAATTTTCATTCTTTCAAGCACCCCTGTAACTCTATCTTCATTCTCACCATTCGCTAAAAGATAAAATTTTATTTTTGGTTCGGTTCCGGAAGGCCGGACAATTATCTTGTTATCATTTTCAAATAACAATTCAATAACATTTGATTTCGGTAAATCGTCTATTCCAGCATTGTAATCAATCAATTTTACCAATTTCATTTCAAAAATGTTTTTCAAAGGGTTGTTTTTAACCATCTGCATTATACTCTGAATTTTTCTGGAACCCTCTATTCCTTCAAATACAAAATTCATAAGATCTTCCTTATAAAAGCCGAATTCATTATAGAGATCATTCAAATAATCCAAAAGATCCTTTCCCTTTGTCTTCAAATCTCTGTATATTATTCCCAACAACGCCGAAGAAATAATCGCATCCTTATCCCTGGCATGCTTTCCAAATAAATATCCTATGCTCTCTTCAAAGCCGAACAAATATTCTCCTGTTCCTTCTGTTTCTGATTTTTCTATTCTCTCTCCAATATATTTAAAACCCGTTAAAGTATCATAAACCTTCACATTGTATTTTTCGGCAACTTTGTAGATCATAGGTGTCGAAACGATAGTTTTAACAATGAAATGTGAGTTAGTAAGCAAATCCTTTTTTTTGAATTTTTCCAGTAAATAATTTGCCATTATCACTCCGGTCTGATTCCCTGAAAGGTGTATATATTCCCCATTTTTCCTTATCGTTACTCCGAGTCTGTCAGAATCAGGATCTGTGGCTAAAACTATAGGAATATCATTCATTTCCGAATATTTTATTCCAAAATCAAACGCTTTTTTATCTTCCGGGTTTGGGTAAGAAACTGAAGGAAAATTTCCATCCGGAATTATCTGTTCGAGAACATTGTATACTTCAAATCCTATCTTTTTCAAAATCTTATTAACCGGTTTGAAACCAACACCGTGCAGAGGGCTGTAAACGATCCTTTCTTTCTCAAATTTGCCGTCAATAATCGGCTCTATCTCAGAATAAATATCTTTCATATAATTTTCAATCACAGAATTGAAGACCAACGAGATATTTTCTTCTTTTTCTTTATATTCATCAAAAAATTTTTCGTTTTCTATTCTTTCTATAATTTCCTCCGCATAACGCGGAACAGCCTGTGTCCCGTCCGATGTATAAACTTTATATCCATTATAAATGGGTGGATTGTGACTTGCGGTGATAATTATTCCACCAGAACATTTCAGATTTCTAACGGCATATGAAAGTATCGGGGTGGCCGTCGGTTCTGAAAACAGAAATACCTTTACATCGAGTGCGGATAAAACTTTCGCACATGTCACAGCAAAGTCGAATGAATTATTTCTCGTGTCAAAGGCAATTGAAACAGATGGATCATCATAATTTTCTTTAATCCATTTCCCGAATCCTGCCGTTGCCCTCGTTATGGTATGAACATTCATTCTATTAGTTCCATATCCCATTTTTCCCCTCATTCCACCGGTTCCGAATTCCAAATCTTTATAAAATGAATCTTCAATCTCTTCAGATGACATTTTATTCAATATTTCTCTTTCTTTTTCAGAAGTCTTCTGGAGCCAAAGATCATATAATTTTTTTGTCTCTTCTTTTTTTCTCATCTTACCACCTGCTTATCCCTTTAAAATGATTTATTTTCCCGTTATCAAGAACCTCAATTACATCAAGTCTGCTCTCAATATAGTTTTTCTCATAATTTCTGAGAAAAAAATTCGCGGTCAGTTCAATCTTTTTCATTTTTGTCTCATCAACTCTCAATCTCGGCCTATAATATTCTTTTCCCCCTTTTACTTCTATAAAAACGACCGTCTTTTTCTCAAGCGCAATAATATCTATTTCACCGTATCTGATATTATAATTCCTTTCAATTATTTTATACCCCAGTTTTCTCTTTATGTAATTACAGGCCAGATCTTCATATTTTTTCCCCCTATCATTCATTTTTGTAAATGGCAGGAATCTTTAAATAATCATCTTTCTTCTCCGGAAATTCTTTGATAATCGAATCAATATTCTTTGATTTTTTTATCTCATCTTCTCTTGGCAACATGTCTCTTGAAAGCGGGGTAAACATTTCTTCTTCTTCGTCAACATTTATTTCATCGAGCAAATCCATATATTTTAAAATATTTTTTATATCCTCTTTTATTATTTCTCTTTCCTTGCCTTCAAGGTTCAGCATAGATAATGCCTCTAAATCTTTAAATAACGAATCATTCAACTCAATCTTCATTGAAGTCCTCCTCATTTATTTTAATTTCTCTTAAAAAAGTCGCGGCGTGTTCCGGTGGTACAGGATTTATGTAAAAACCTGAACCCCATTCAAATCCTGCTATGTCGGTCAATCTGGGAACTATTTCAAGATGCCAGTGATAATAATCTTCCCCATCTTTTAAAGATTTTATTCCGGTATGAAGCATGAAATTGAAAGGTGGATTATCCAGTGCCTTATATATCTTGAATAACGTGTTTTTAAGCACCTTTGCAAATTTATCTATTTCAGCGGTCGAAGATTTTCCAAAGTTGTATCTATGTTTTTTCGGTAAAATCCATGTTTCAAATGGAAATCTTGCCGCAAACGGTTCAAACGCCAAAAACAAATCGTTTTCTTCTACTATTCTTGTCCCTTCCGAAAGTTCCTGTGTCACCATATCACAATAAACACATCTTTCTCTGAATTTGTAGTAGCTTTTCGATCCCTTTATCTCCTCGGCAACTCTCTTGGGAATAACGGGAGTTGCAATTAGCTGACTGTGTGAATGGGAAAGAGAAGCCCCGGCCTCTTTACCATGATTTTTGAAAATCAAAATATATTGGATGTTTTTATTAAGTTCCAGCTCTTTAAATCTTTTTATGTACGCCCATATCACTTCTTTTACCTGCTTATACGGCATAGTAGCCATATATGAATCATGTTCGGGGGTTTCTATTATCACTTCGTGAGCGCCGAATCCTTTTATAACATCATACATTCCGTGCCCGAATCTCTCCGGTTCAATTTCATTTGTCAAAACAGGAAATTTATTTGGAACAACTCTAACCCACCACCCGGGACTGTTGGCTTCCGTACCATCGGGTCTGAATGCTAAGATCTCGGAGGGTGTCGTGTGTTCGTTACCGTAATCGAAGGGACAGAAAACAGCCTGTGATTCATCCTTAAAATTTATGAAATCATGTGGACGTTTCGTCCTCTCCGTCGCAATTATTACCCATCTTTTTATTATCGGGTCTTTTCTCAGTTCTCTCATCTTTTTCTCCTTTAACGAATATATCGATTGTACAGGTCTATATATTTTTTTGCGGAATTATTCCAGGAAAAATCTTCCTCCATACAATTTTTTCTCATTATATCAAAATCTTCCCTATAAAATATTTTTTTTGCTTTGTTCAGAACTTCAAGCAATTTCTCAGAGTTATAATCATAGAATCCGAATCCGGTTCCGGTTTTATCTGTTTCATCATATTCCTTTACCGAATCAATCAGTCCTCCCGTATACCTGACCACCGGAACGGTACCGTAACGCATTGCAAACATCTGACCCAGTCCACACGGCTCGTATCTTGAAGGCATCACAAAAAAATCACAGCCCGCATATATCTCCTGGGCCAGATTGATATCGAACATGATGTTGGAAGAAAACTTTCCTTTAAACTTATTTTGCATCTTCAAAAAGAAATCTTCAATTTTTTTATCTCCATTCCCGAGAATCACAAACTGTACATTTTCATTCATGAACTCTTCCACAATTTCCTGCAAAAGATCTAAACCCTTTTGATAAAACAATCTTGAAATCAATCCAAAGAGGGGGACATCTTCAATTTTTAGATCGCACCTTTTCTGCAAAGCTTTCTTACATTCATATTTTCCGCTCAAATCATCTACAGAAAAATTTTTGGGAATCCTTTTATCGGTATCCGGATCATTTATTTTATAATCTATTCCATTCAAAATTCCATAAAGATCATCATTTCTCTTTATTAAAATATCCTCTAATCCTGCTCCAAATTCCGGGGTTTTTATCTCCTTGGCATAAGATTCACTCACAGTGTTAATCGCATTACTGAACATCAGGGCTCCCTTCATGAAGTTAATCTGGTCATCTTTGACTATCTTCGGAAAAGCTTCCCGGGGTAACCCAGTAACACTGAATTTATCTGCGGGAAACACTCCCTGATAGGCCATATTATGTATTGAAAAAAGGGTAGGGATCCGCCCATAAAAATAATAATTATACACCGATGCCATTCCTACATGCCAGTCATTCAAATGGAGCAGATCATATTCATTTTCTTCACAAAAAATTGCCATGATTTCGCTTATGGAAAGGGTCTTTAAAAATATATCTCCCCCTTCATAAACATCTTCAGAATCGAAAAGTTCATCATTCTTCAAAAAATATACCGTTACATCGCTGTTCTCCAAATGCGATTTATAAATATCAAACTCGATTTTCCTGTCGATTCTTCCTGTACATATTTTCATCCCGGTATTTTCAGTCACATTTATATCTATTTTTTTATGAAACGGCATTATAACATCTATATCGGCTCCCATCTCTTTAATATATTTCGGAAGGGATCCTGCAACATCAGCCAGTCCCCCTACTTTTGCGAAGGGATACACTTCATAAGAACAGAATAAGGTTTTCATCTATATCGCCCCTTGATTTATAAAAAAATAAATGAACAAAAAAACGGATGCAAAGATCACTATGTATATTGAAAAATATTTTAATTTTCTGCCCATGACGAGTTTTTTAAGCAACCACAAACCGAAAATTCCAACGATAAACGCAGCAAAAAAACCGGAAATCGTAAATTTATTCAATTCAATATTATTGATATGTAGTATTCCGGCCCCCAAAGTCACAGGCAAACTCAAAAGAAAAGAATATTTCAAGGCTTCGGATCTGAAAAGACCCACGAGCAACGCTGCGAATAAAGTCATCCCACTTCTTGAAATTCCCGGAAATAAAGCAAAGGCCTGAAAAAGGCCTATCAATAAAGCATTGCCAACAGAAATTTTGACAATATTCCTGTCACCTGAAAATTTATCGCTGCAAAACAGAGCTATCGCCGTTATAAAAAGAAAATAAGCCGCAATATCCGGTCTTGAAAAAAAATCACTGATCCGATCTTCAAATAAAAGGCCAAAAGCCGCCGCAGGTATGGTTGAAAAAAGCAAAAGAACTATATACCTTAAAGATGTCTTTCTTTTACTTTTATCAAACAAACCCGAAAATATCATCCAGATTTCTTTATATGTGAACAGAAGCACCGCGAAAAAAGTGGCTAAATGCAATAATTCAAAGAAATATATGGATTTGTCAACATATTCCATTTTAAAAAGGTAAGAAAAAATCGTAAGATGACCGGACGATGAAACGGGAAGAAATTCTGTTCCTCCCTGTATAACTCCTAAAAAAATGTATTTTAAAATCTCAGGCACTGAATCCCTCTTCCTTTGTTATAGATTCATAATTAATATTTATTTCATCAAGTATATTTCTCACTTCAGATATATCTCTCTCCTCAGTCCTGATAACCACCCTTTTTTCATTATCTTTCACACTCGAAGTCATTATGGAAAGAATGTTAATCTCGATATCTGCAAACGCATCCACCACTTTCCTCAGCGACCCGGGTTCATTTTTCAATAAGAGAGAAACTTTCAAGCCGGGTTGATCCATCGAAGTGAACTCCATGAGTGCTTCAAGTATCTCAAAAACGGTTATCACTCCTGAAATCTCTCCTTTTCTGTTTATGACCGGAAGAGTAAAATCATGACTTTCGATCATTAATAGTGCGGCATCTTCTATATAATCATCCTCATAACAATAGTACAACACATCATCAGCAACCTCTGATATTATTTTGTTTTTATCGTTTTCTTTCAGTGTTTCAATATTTAAAGTGCCATACAATTTATTAGAATCATCTTTTATTAAAATCGTTTTTAACGGTAACATTTTCTTCTCTTCAAGAATAGAAGAAACTTTATCATCTTTATTGAAAACGGGATAAAATTTATTTAACCATTTCTCTATAGTCATCTTTTCCCTCCATTTCTAAAAATCGACATACTATTTTAAAAACCCATTTTCCTCGCTGAAGCAGGATATCCAGAGAATCCCGCAGTAAAAATCAACCTATAAGGAGCCGTTCATTTCAGCTTTAGAATAAATTTTATTCATCGAATCAATAACACATCTCACAACATTCTCCAATTTACTGTCATCGAAAAAATCAGCGCCGACACTCCTGATTCTATGCCCATTGACATTCACCGAACAAACACAAATCAAAATTTTGGTCAGACCGTATTGAACGATATCCATGTATTCCACTCTGAAGGATTTTTGAATCTCTCTCAAAGCTAAAACAGTTGCTTCAACAACGCTCAGATATTTTTCGTTTTGATCATTGGCATCTACTGCCGATGTACCTATAAAGTCACTGTCGTTATCGCTTATACTGACTTCGAATGAAATACTTTCTCTGGATGTGGATATATTCAATCCTTCGAATTGTATTTTTTTGCTTTCTTCATCAATTTTGCTAAAATCACTATCTTCTTCGTCGGCAATATAAGATTGTACAGTATCTCCTTCCTGTTTCATCTGTACAATACTTACAATTTTTCTGTCAATTTTTATCCCCGATGAAGCGAACAACGCAGTTTCAATATCTCTGACAATCTGTTTTGGTGATTTTTTAATATCCGCCAGAATATGAATTTCACGAAGAGTTCCCTGATAATCAGCAACTATTTTTGCACCGTTTATTCCTGGAATTTTTAAAAGCATTTTTTCCAAATTTTCAGTTTTTACCATAACCACACCCCCAGTAATTTATTTATAAAACCGCAAAAATCAAAGATAATCCAACCAATACAGCTGAAGAAATCAAAAAATATATTCCTCTCTTGTCTATTCGCTTGGTACTAACTTCCTCCTTTGTTTTGAGTGACTTTCTCAGCTTTCTGGTACCAATTTCAAAATAAACGATTCCTATAATGAATAGTAAAATAGCTCCTATAAATAATATGTTTGAAAGTGAATCCATTATACCTTTTCTCTCCCAAAAGATCTGTCTTTGAAACGCCATACAGGCAAAATTTCAACAACATCAATTTTACCACATAATTCTATATCATCAAATTTATTTTTAGAGAGTAATACTCCCGCATGCTCGGAATTATTCAAAATAAAATTTTGCAAATCATCCTTATGAATATCATATATTTCCTTTCCTATTCTTGCCGAATCACCGAGGTGAAAGTCTTCCTTCAGATTGCTCGATAACAATCCTGCAAAAAGAACATCTTCCATACTCACCTTCCCGTTCGTTCCGGAACATATTAGATAAATATCATCCTTTTTATTTTTCAGATAATTCAATACAATTCTGGCATTTAAATAAGAACCGGCAATTATCTCATCGGAATTCTGTACCGTATTAACCGCCCTCGTTCCATTCGTGGTTGTGGAAATTATATTTTTCCCCTCAACGTTTCTTTTCGTGAACTCAAATGGAGAATTCCCAAAATCAAACCCTTCTATCTTTTCCGAATGTCTTTCCCCTGCAAGAAGGTAATCCGGGAAGCGGTTTTTCAATTCTAAAGCTTCTTCAATTGTTTTTACCGGAATTATTGATTTTGCTCCATTACTGAGTGCATAAGACACCACACTTGTAAACCGTAATATATCTATGACTACCGAAATACCACCTTTGTTCTTCTTTTCTTCGGGCAGAAAACATATTTCAATTTTGTACATTATATTCCCTCACTCGATAAATGTCTGTGAAAATTGATTTCTTCTATTTTAAATATTCCTTCAGAATAATCAATTTCAGAAATCGAACAATTCTTCAATTTGATTTCATGAATCACTTCTTCCAGTTTCCTGTCATACAAAAATGATAAGAAGGCCTTTATAGCAACCCCATGACTGACAATTATTATCTTTTTTCTCTTCTTATTCTCTTCTATTATTCGCAGGATTTCTTCTTTCATCCTGTTTTTTATTTCACAGTGAGATTCCAATCCGGGCAAATGATATTTTGAGTTGGTGTTCCAATCGCTCAATTGCTTATAATATTTATCTTCAATATATTCCAGGGTTTTCCCACCCCAAATATTCACATTGACTTCTCTGAGATTTTTTCTGATAATAAATTTTTTACGTAAAAAATTGTTCACTATCAGAGAAGTTTCATACGCCCTCGATAAATCGCTGGTGAACAAAACTTCCGAATCACAGTGTTTTTCTTTCAAAAATTCTCCGGTTATATTCGCCTGTATTCTACCTCTTTTATTCAGTGTCACATCTCTATTGCCCTGAAATTTTTTGGATTCGTTCCAGGAAGTTTCTCCGTGTCTCACAAACAATATTTTCATCTTTTCTCCTCAACTACAATTTCATCAGGAAAATCATTGATAATAAATGAATTTTTTAATTCTAAATTATAATTATCAAAAAATATACGCAGGCAAATATTTTTACCGGTTTTTCGAATATTTTCTTTTTCAATAAATCCTTTATAAATCTCAATTATTCTGTTTATTTTACCGACTTTAAAAAAACTGTTTTCAGAAAATTTCCCGTCTTTTATATAAATATAACCCTTTTCCGGAACGTTATAATCGACCTCGAAAATTATCTGACCATTTGATACATACCTTTTATCGTTGTAAACTCTGGATTCATAAAAACAAATTCCTGTTCCGCATTTTGCAATCAGTTCTTCCAATGAATTGGTTTCAAATATATTATCCTTTTCTATTTCAAAACGGGTAATGTTGAACCCCAGAACCTCATATTCCATTATAGCTTTTGCAAAGCCATCATCCTCAACCCGTTTTTTTCCTTCCACAGTTTTAACACCGAAAATCTTTGTCATGTTTCTCAACTCAGGATCTATGCCTATCGACAGTTCGTTTATCTCATTGATCAATTGACTCCTGCTCTTTATATCATCAAACCATCCTATCTTTATCAGAAACTCAAGATTTTTGTTCGAAAGTTTTTTCCCGTTTTCGTTTATCCACTCATAAAAGTCGGATTCTTTTTCTCTTATTTTATTATCATCGATATCGATTTTTATGTTAAATTTATTCGGGTCGATGAAAATTTCGCTTTTTAAATTGCTCAACGATAAATTGTGATTCATCGATAAAATTTCCGCCAAAAACCGAATCCTTTTTTTCCTTTCGGATTGAGATAAAAACAGATCATAAAAATCTCTCGTATATTTATATTTAAAAAATTCCAGCCAGTATGAAATAAATGAATACGCTATGCTGTGAGATTTATTAAAAGAGTAAGCGGCAAATTTTTTAAGATATTCTATTTCTTTATTTATCATATTTCTTGAAAAAAGTGATTCTTCAACTATTCTGGAAGTGGCTAAATTCAATAAATCCAGATCTTTTTTTGATAACGCTTTCCTTAAATTTTCCGCCTCATACGCGTTAAGCATAAGATTATCTATGCCATATTTAATTATATCTTCCTGAAAAAACATCTGATCATCTTCATACTCTATGGAAGAAAACTTCTTTCTTCTGTTCAATATACTCTTTGCCGATACCCCTGTCGAAATGGGTCCGGGTCTGTTCAGGGCCATTAAAATGGACAGTTCATTTATATTTTTCGGTTTGTATTTCCTCGATAGTACCGATGCTTCATTACTTTCAAACTGAAATATCCCCGCTGTCATACCTTCGCTGAAGAGTCTGAAAACTTCATTTGGATTCTGGATTTTATCCCAATCGCGTCTTTTTAAACCGAATTTTTTCAATGTGGTTATGTTTCTGAGACCAAGAAGATCTATTTTAATCAATCCACAATATTCCAATGAATTCATATCCCATTCCGATATGTAAAAACCATCTTTCTCTCTAAGCGGTATCATTTTCTTAAGATTATCCCTGGAAAGAATTATTCCTGCGGCGTGTACACTTCTATTATAAAAAAGGTTTCGCAAAATTCCCTTACCCCGGTAATTTTTATAATTTAAGTTTGAATTTATTCCTCTGAAGTAGTTTTTTATTCCCTCTTCTATTTTATTCTCGGAAACTTTTCCCTTGGTCTGAATCAGTATAACTTTCTCTTTTCCATATTCATTCTGCAAAATTCTCAATAGATCTCTTCTTTTCTCATCTTCAACATCTATATCTATATCGGGGTAATCATTTCTCGATGGATTCATGAATCGTTCGAAATACAAATCGTATTTCAAGGGATCTATACTGGTTATATTCATACAATTTGCAACCAGCGAACCTACTGCGGAACCTCTTCCCGGACCGATTAAAATCCCATTTTTACTCGCCAGTTCCATAATTCTCGAAACTATCAAAAAATAATCCTGAAACTTCTTTTCTTTTATAACACTCAATTCATAGTTCAATCTTTTCAGATATTTCTCAAAATCCACGTTTTGAAAATTTCTTAAAGTTCTCTCGCAAATTTCACGTAAATCTTCACTCTCTCCAACGGGAAAATTATGTATATATTTTTTGAATATGAATTCGTCCGGAAGTTGTTTAATTATCTCAGAAAAATAATTTTTATATTTATCGTAATTACCGTCATTTAAAACGAAGTGATTACCTTTTAAAGGAACTTTTCCACCTATAAACCTATAAATATCCAAAATTTCCTTATCTTCTTTTTTTAAATATCTGGAAATAAAAATGCCGAATTCTTCATCGGGATTCCTTTTATAAATTTTTATCTCTATATCCGGTTTTTCGATCAACCCATTATAATGAGCCAGCAGTTGAAAAAATTCACGGGAATTTCTCGCAACATAAAAGAAATCTTTATCTTCCAAACCGGGAAACAGTTTAATTTTGGAGAGCTTAAATTCCTTATACCACTTTATAAACGAATCTAAGTTATTATCAAGTATAACGCAATGGGTATAATCATTTTCAATTAAAAATTGCAACGTTTCATTCGGAGTCAATATTGATTCAAACAGATCGTCAGAGGTCTTAATAAAAGCGATTTTCAAATCACTCATTCCCTATTTTTGAAAGATTTACAATAGCTTGTTTAAAATCACATAACAGGGGAGCGGTAAATTTTACCCTTTTTCCTGTTGAAGGATGAAAAAAAGATAAATAGCAGGCATGCAGCATCTGTCTTTTGATACCAAATTTCTCATCGGCCATTCCATCACCGTAGAGTTTGTCACCATACATTTTGTATCCAAGATTTCTGAAATGCACTCTTATCTGATGAGTTCTTCCCGTTTTTGGAAAAACCAGCACCAAGGAGCTGTCTTTGTAATGTTTCAAAGTTCTAAAATAAGTCAGAGATTCCTTACCGGTGTATGAGGCCCTCATTTTCAATCTGTTTATTGGATGCCTTTCAATAGAAAACTCTATTTTTCCATTATCCGGTGTACTTCCCTTGAGTAAAGTGATATATCTTTTTTCCGTGAGTCTTTCTTTAAATTGCTCAGAAATCGATACATGTGCTTTTTCATTTTTTGCTACGACTAAAACACCACTGGTTTCCTTATCTAATCTGTGAACTATCCCGGGCCTCAACACCCCTCCTATTCCCTGCAAATCATTGCAGTGATACAAAAGTGCATTGACCAGCGTCCCGGTATTTTTACTCGGTGTTGGATGTACGATCATACCGGGAGTTTTATTGATAACTATAATATCTTTATCTTCATAAATAATATTGAGCGGTATATCTTCAGGAATTACTTCATTGGTTACAGGTTCTCCCGGAAGTTCGTATGAAACTTCTTCCCCGGGTTTTACCTTGTAGGAAGGTTTTTTCGATATTCCATTCACAAAAATCTTTTTTTCTTTGATAATTCTTTGAATTGACGAGCGTGAAACCCATTTTGGTGATTTATTTGTTATAAAAAGGTCCAATCTTAATCCTTCATCATTGCTACTCACTAACAGTTGATGAAGCACTTTTCTTCCCCTTAATAAGGATTGCTAAAATCAATAGAATAACTCCGACTACAATAAACGAATCTGAAAAATTGAATATCGCAGGAAATTTAAACAATTCAATAAAATCAACCACATAGCCAAATCTTATTCTATCGACTAAATTTCCCAAAGCACCACCAATGATCATGCCTATGAAAAATTGTATAGGGCCATCGATTTGTTTTTTATACTTAATGGCAAAGGAAATTAAAACGAACAGAATAACAGATATTATAATACTTATGGTTATTGGATTCAAACCTGAAAACAGACCAAAACCCACACCATTATTGTTTATATATCTCAATCCCAAAAATTCCCCCACCAAATCAATTCTTTGAGAATATTCGAAATTAGATTGAATAATAAATTTCGAAAACTGATCGGTCAACAATGCTATTAAAATTGCCAGACTGGTAAACAATTCAACCTCCAATGGAAAAACGAGCCCCAAAAAGGGGCACTAAATTTTAACCTAATTCATCCATCGCTTTTTCCATTTCTTCATCCGATATATCGAAATTAGCGAAAATTTCCTGAACGTCATCGTTATCTTCCAAATAATTGACTAATTTCAAAACTTTAACGACATCTGGACCGGTTACAACAGACGTACTCTTCGGTAAATAAGCTAAAACGGCACTCGTACTGTACCCCGCATCTTCCAGATTACTTTTTACATCGGAAACCGTTTCCGGACTAACGATTATTTCAAAAGGATCGGTATCTTCATTGAAATCTTCAGCACCCGCATCTATGGCCAACATTTCAAACTCTTCGATATCGGATATCTCAGAAATGGGCACCGTTATTAAGCCTTTTCTTTCAAAGTTAAAGGCAACACTTCCAGGGCTGGCCAGACTTCCACCATATTTTGAAAGAGTATGTTTTACTTCCTGGGCGGTTCTGTTCTTGTTATCCGTCAAAACCCTTATCATCAATGCTACCCCGGCCGGTGCATAAGCTTCATACATCGCTTCTTCGTATATTACACCCTCAAGCTCTCCAGCACCTTTTTTTATAGCCTTCTCCATCGTATCTTTTGGCATATTAGCTGCCTTTGCTCTTTCAATAACAGTCTTCAATTTAGCATTGGTATCGGGATCGGAACCACCTTCTCTGGCGGCTACCATCAATTCTCTTATTACCTTAGTAAATACCTTGGACCTCTTTGCATCCTGAGCACCCTTTCTGTGCTGAATATTAGACCACTTATTATGACCTGACATTCACACTACCTCCTAATTTATCATTTAAAATATTCGATGTTTTTTCACCATCCAATATGGCATCCTGAACATAAACATACACGTCTTTATATTCCGTAACATCTCTCTTTGAAAGTAGTTCAATAATACTTTCATAAGATACCATATTGCCCCTTAACATATCGTATTCTACCATAAAGTATTTATTTAATTTTTTAAAAGAAATATTCTTAAAAACTTCACCGGAAGGAATTTCTGTAGTTTTTCTCTTCGTTTTTTTTAAAATCATCTTATTTTCATTGTAAAGTGAACATTCAAAATTTTTATAATTCAAAAAAATCCTGAATTCATATCCATTTATGTAATCATCCAATTTATCGTTTTGATAAAGCTTCCAGAATTTTAAAATCTTTAGTCCTGAAATATCGTTTTTGAAGTTTTCATTGATTTCTTCCACTTCACAATCGGTATTTATCAGAGCATAAAAACCCGATGACGCCACACCGGTTTTCATTGCATCCGAATAGCTGATTTTTGGATGGGGGTTATACCCTTCTGTATAAGTCAATGGTAATTTATTTCTTCTTAATAATTTTTCAAAAGCCGATTTTGTTTCGTTTTGAGAAAGAAATCTTAAAAATCCTCCTCTGCAGAATCTTACTATATATCTGATAAAATAACCTCCCAATTACTTTCCAAGAGATTATACCAAAATAAACAAATTTTATCAGGAAAAATCAATCTTCAATTCTTATAATTTCTTAAATATTTCATATATACTTCTAGTTTTATCAAAAAAGCTTCCCGATTTTTCAATCGATTTATTAAAATACTCATCGGCCCAGGAGGGAGATTGTTTTCTTTCGTCTATTAAGGAGGAAATGAATTCGTAATTCAGTGAATTTGAATGATTCAGATCATTCAAAACCATTTCTTTAACCAATTCATCAAACTCCTCTCCAACGTATTCATTCGAATCTTTCCCACTTCCACCCCTTTCATTCAAAACTATCTCCAGGTAATTCGCCTGGGTGAAAAGGGCCTTGATCGCCTTTATATTTCTGTAATTATCATAATAAGTACTCGATTGATTTAAATAATTGAACAGATTAATAAAATAAAATGGAGTTTCTACATTTCTTTCTACAAAAAATCTCAAGACTACAATATTCAGTGCATTCCTTATAGAATTCAAAGAATAATTATCCTGTAAAAGTTTGACCAACAAGTTACTTATGGGATTTTTCTTATATATCCCTTCATAAAGTTCGTCAAATACCTCTTTATCAATTTTTCTCGGACCGGTTGCCCATTTTTCATCAAATATTTGATTATATGTTGTTATATCAAAGAGCGAAATCTGTATATATGGCATTGAAAGAAATCCTATTAGCCATTCCAGAAGAGTTTCTTTTATTTCTGAAAATAAAGAACACATATAAAAGACTTCATTCGTGGTACAGATTTTCATCCCTAGATTTCTGGCTTTCCTGTGTGTGGAATCTTCGATATTTATGATGCTGAAAAAATAAAGCAATTCCTTAATCTCAGATAAATTAAGATTCTCATTGAACAGATCTTTAAAAATAGTAATCGCCTGTGATTGCTGCCCTTCAAATATCGCATTGACAAAATTCTCCTTTGAAACATCAACCTGGCTTTTATACATCTTTTCGGGCTTGAAAAGAAATTTATTTTTGATTAAATTCAACGCCTGGAATATCGCAAATTCTCCTACGTCACTATATTCGTAATTTATTTTTATGGAAGAAGCCATTAAATTAAACGCCCTGTTTTCATTGTATGGAATCAAATTTCCATTCACAGAATCCAGACTCAAAGATCTTTTTTGCGTAAAAACCCATTTCAGATCTTTTACGAAGTTAATTATGAATGTATCCCACTTATTGTTTTTCACTGCGCGATACACCTTTTTATGAAAAATACTTTCTTCCATGTTAACCCATTCTGCGTATTTCATAAAACAGCCTCCATAGATTAAACTTTATCTAAATTTGTAAAAACAAATTGTATGATTTTTTGAGCTCCAAAAAGAGTTTCATTAGAAGAAAAAACCACGGGTAATTTTTCATCGTTTTTTCTCAGAACATCAATTTTTTTATTGAGATTATGGTCATCCAATTTAAACTTTTCAATATCTTCAAATATATTCAAATCTTCAATACGTTTATTTCTAACTTCATCAATTTTCAAATCCATCAACTTCAAGGCATAATTATTTGCAAAAAAAATGGTTCCGTTCCTTTTTCTGAGTAATAATATTCCAAAGTTCAATTTCATCAGTAAATCCATATATTTGTTAACCTCAAAATTCAATTGATTATTGCATAACTTTCTTTCGAGTAAAGTTATTATCAATTCAGGAAGAAATCTTAAATATCCGGGACCCCTCAACAAATATTCTCCGTATCTTAAATTGTACTTTTCAACCTCAGAAACATCGTTAATCAAATAAATATTCAAAATACTATTTTTGCTGGAAATGTCAACGATATTATCATTTATATAATCAAAAACCGCCGCATCCGACACATCAAATTTTTCCGGGTCAATTTTGGTCGTATAGCTAACCTGAAAGTTGTCGTCAAACACTTCCAATATTCTCTTCGCGCTCTTGTGACCTTTACTTATAATAAGTATTCTAGGTTTTGAATATAATCCAGTCATAACCATCCTCTGTACTTATTTAATCTTTATTTCAAACATTTTCATATATATTATACATGAAAAATTATATGTTTTTTTAAATTATCAGGCAGGCGTCTCCAAAGGAAAAAAATCTATACTTCTTCTCTATGGCATTTCTGTAAGCATTCAAAATTTTTTCCCTTCCAGCAAGGGCAGAAACCAACATCAGCAATGTTGACTTTGGCAAGTGAAAGTTAGTGATGAGTCCATCTATTATATTGAATTTGAACCCGGGATAAATAAATATATCCGTGAATCCACTTTCCTCATTTATCAGTCCATCATTCTTTTGAGCAACTGATTCAAGGGTTCTCACCGTTGTCGTTCCTACGGCTATTACTCTTTTATTAATTCTCTTAGTATAATTGATGATATCTGAAGTTTCTTTAGAAATCGAATAATATTCTCTATGCATTTTGTGATTCTCAATATCATCAACCTTGACTGGCCTGAATGTACCCAATCCCACATGCAAAGTTATGTAGGTTATATTTACACCTTTTTTTCCGAGATCATTAAGCAACTCCTCGGTAAAGTGCAGTCCTGCAGTAGGTGCAGCTACAGATCCTTCTTGCTCACAGTAAACAGTCTGATATCTTTCAGGATCATCAGGATAAGAATTAATGTACGGAGGTATTGCGTATTTTCCGAAACGATGTATACGTTCATCAATATTATCTCCCAGAAATTTTATCACTCTTGTGGAATCATCACAATGATCCTGAATCAAGCAGGTGAGTCCCTTCAAAAATAACTTATTGCCTTTTTTTATCTTCCCTCCCGGTCGTACAATCGCTTTCCATAAAGAACTTGAAATTTTTTCCAATAACACTACTTCGACTCTGGCCCCGGTGGATTTATAACCATTGAATCTTGCCGGTATAACTCTGCTGTTATTTAAAACCAGCAGATCATCCTTTTCAAAAAATTCCGCT
>JASGMR010000037.1 GCA_030156385.1 Kosmotogales bacterium | reverse complement strand
ATTTTTATTCTTCAATTTCAACGGAAAAGCGATATTTTCATACACTGTCATATGAGGCCAGACGGCATAACTTTGAAAAACCATACTGATGTTTCTTTTTCTTGGTTCCTCATATGTTATTTCTTCTTTATCCAGCAGGATCTTCCCTTCAGTTACATCTTCCAAACCGGCAATCATTCTCAAAGTAGTCGTCTTTCCACAGCCGGAAGGACCCAAAAAAACTATAAATTCTTTGTCGTTGACTTCTATATTAACATTCTTTGCACCCCATACTTTTTTCCCATATTTTTTTGAAAGATTTATCAATTCCAAAGTAGCCATTTTCCCAACTCCTTTATTATACAGTTACTCCTCCCCACATCTGGAGAATATATTTTCGTATTATCAACGTGAACAAAACTGCCGGCAAGGCCATCGTTATTCCTCCTGCGGCTATCAAATTTACCATACCTTTAGCACCCACCATTGTTTGATATACAACTACCGGAAATGTTGGATTAAATTGTGTCAGAACTATAGCCTGTGCCGTTTCCGCCCACGATCCGATAAATGAGTACAATGCACTTGCAGCTAATCCCGGAAGTGCGAGAGGTAAGGTAACTTTAAGAAATGCTCCTATTTTTGACCTTCCGAATACCATTGCAGCCTCTTCAAGTTCAACAGGAATACCCATAAAAACACTCGCAGTTATCCAAGTTGTCAAACCTATCTGACCAACGGAATATACAAACGATAAACCAATTGGCTTGTCATAAAAACCCATGTTTGCAAGAATTATGACCATGGGCATGGCTATTGCAATTCCGGGAAACATTCTTACAAACAGCACGCTGAGTTTTAAAACGTTTTTTCCTTTAAAAACATATCTTGCGAATGCATATCCAGCCATTCCCCCGATAGTGAGAGAGATGAGTACGGTCAAAAGCGCAACCTGTATACTTCTAAATAAAGCTCCCAACGAGTCAGCTGTTACTTGAAAAAAAGTAACATAATTCGCAAAAATATTTTTAAATATTGAAAAATTTGTGGAATTCAAGGACTCCAAATCTTTTTGTGCCTGAGCCAGTTCTTTCTCAAAAGTGGTCTTTTCGAGTTCTTTTTCATTCAGTTCCTTTTCAAACTCTATTTTCATATCTTGCATACTTTCCTGATCCTGAACAAGCTTCAAATTTTTTCTCAACTTAGTGATATCCGAATTGATTTTTCTGATATCTGTATTTATCGAATCTATTTTCAAATAAATCTGATCAATTTCCACCCGATTCTTTTCCGTTATGATTCTCATCTCTTCCGCTTTTTCAAGAAATAAATCTTTCGGTATGCTACAATTCGTTTTGTTCTCTGTATAATGAAGAATTTCATCTACATCTTCTCCTTCAAAAATTGTCACATACTTTTTCTGAGCATTACTATAAACACTCAGCAAATAACCACTTTCAATGGCCCTGGATTCTTCAAGCTTAAATGAATTTGTGAATGTCGGGTACATATTTATTGGCCAGTCGTATGCCTCCTGATCGGACATAAATGATATTGATAAGATAAAATATATTGGAAGAAGTATGATGAAAGCAATTCCCACAACTATGATGTAGAAAAGAGTTTTTCCCAACAGTTTATTGAATCCACTTTTTCTTCTCATCACGCTTCCTCCTTTTTAAATGCCCCTGAAACTTTGAGATAGATTATAGATACGAAGGAAACGACAAGTGCTACAATAACACTGTATGCAAGAGCCACATGATATTTGTTGAGTAATTCCTCTTTATAAAAAACAACTTCTTCAAGAAGAACCGGAATTCTTCTATATCCAAAAATAAGAACGATAATCAACCATACTTGTATTGCAGAAATAATTCTCAAAATAAGGGCAGTTTGAATACTTGATTTCAACATGGGCATAGTTATTTTTCTCAATACGGTCATTTTTGTGCCACCGAAGACATAGCCCGCTTCTATACACTCTTTAGATAAACCCTGTAATCCCGCTAAAAGAATGATCATCATAAATGGGATTACTTGCCAGGCATCGATTAAGATAATTAAAAAAAGTGATTCAAGATCGCCGCCGGCCAAGAAGAGTAGCTTACCATTTTCAGATATAATTCCCAGATTGTAGAGCAAACTGTTCATCCAACCATATGTTGCAAAACCACTAGACCACATAGCCCCTACAGCAACTGCAGGTAAAGCCATTGGGATAAGACATATCGAAAGTAAAACAGATGCCCCTCTGAATTTTTTGTTAATAATCAGTGCTAGAAGCATGGCAATTGCAAACTCAAGTGTTACAGAAACAATTACAAAAATTGCTGTATTGAAAATTGCCTCTCTGAAAAAAGGATCATTAAAAATTTCTATGTAATTTTTGAGCGTCCAGCTTAAATTATTTTCATCTCTGAAACTATAAAAAAAGGATGTCACAACGGGATTTAACCAAAAAATACAATAATAAATGATAGTTGGCAAAACCAATATATATGGTATCAATTTTTTCAATTTATCAGGACCCGTTTTTGTTTTAGTAATAGGAATCACCACCTGTTCAAAAATAATGGGGGATCGGTCAAGATCCCCCTATTAAATTTATAAAAAGATTATTTGTGTAGCTCTTGAATTCTTAAATTGAGTAATTCCAGATATGTCGGGTCAAGAGTACATTCCCCTATTATCATATCCTTGAAAATATCATCATATACTAATTTAACTGCTCCCCAATCCTTCCAGACGGAATCGATAAATGAGAGATTACCTTCCTGCATAACTTTTATAGCCATAGCGATAATTTCATCATCTGGAGTATCCGTCAAGAGATCAATCGCTTCATCAACCGGAGGAATAAATCCGCCTGAACCCTTACTTGCTTCAAGCATTATATCGGGTCTCGTCATGTATTCAACGAATTTTTCTGCCAGTTCCTGATTTTTCGTTCCTTCGACAATTGCAAATCCACTTGTACCAGCAATAGAACCAATTCCTGCCGGGCCACTTGGGGTCGGACCTACAACGAACTGTGTTGGATCGTTCTTATAAACTTCTCCAACTCTTGCACAATGTGCCGCTGCCAACCATGCCTCGCCTCTTTTCAGAGGAGGTCTTACGTCATCGTATGTCATTACGGTAGGTGTGTAAGCATCACACATTTTGCTCATAAGATAGAAAGCTGCCATTGCCGGCGGTGTATCCAGCCAGGGCCATCCATTCCCGTAAGAAAGATAAACTCCACCATATTGATAAATCAGGGATTTTTGCGGAACACCTGTAACGGCATATTTACCTTCTCCTTCACCTTCTGCAACTGCATTTGCCCATTCAACAACTTCTTCCCATGTAAGATTTGCAACATCTGCACCTTCCGGTAAATAAGGAAGAGCTTTTTTGTTGGCTATGAATAAGTAAACATCCGCTCCTACAGGTAAGAAATATCTTTCACCGTCAAAAACAGTCATTGAATCATAACCCTTGGAAAAAGTTCTATCTGTCCAACTGTCCGACAGAGAAGTTAAATTTTCTACCAGTCCATTTTCAACCCACTCTGGCATATTTTGACAATAAACAATTATTACATCCGTTGTTATGTTTCCCGTTTCTGCTTGAAGTTTCACCTGTTCCAGGATTTTTGTATCATCCAATGTGGAAAATTTTACTTCACAATCATTTGCTTCTTCAAAAGGTTTGATAATTTCATTGATAATAAATTCTTTTTCCGATGGTGCACTCCAAAGTCTGGATGTGACAACCAATGTGTCTTTTGCAAACGCAAAAGCAACGATAGAAACAATTACTAATAAAACAAACAGTTTTTTCATAAGGTACCTCCTTATATGAGATAAAATTGACAACGATGTCATAATTAACTTACTTGAAATCACAAATATTTTATAACAAACGGAACGTTATCACAAACTTACTTATGGGCACTTATATACATTTATACTCTATTAAAATTGATTAAAAGCAATTAAATCGAAATTTCTTTAAATATAGGTAAAAACGATTACTTTATAAATTCATCTTTTTTTGTTATCATTATGACAAGGTTGTCATAAAAAGAGGCGATAAATTATGAAAAAAGTTACTTTATCAGATATTGCAAGGGAGACAGGATTTTCAATAAAAACCGTTTCAAGGGTAATCAATGAAGAACCCAATGTTAAAGAAGAAACAAGGAGAATAATCAAAGAAGTAATTACAAAAAAAGATTACAGTGTAAATATTATGGCAAAGGCACTTAAATCGAAAACGACTAAAACAGTTATAGTTTTTATCGACAAACACTCCGGGGGATATTGGAACGCCTGGCATAGTCTAATAATGAAAGACTTAATTCTAAAATTTAAAGAAAGAGGATTTAAAGTAATTTTTTCTCCATCCTCGGGTAAAGATGCCATCGAAGATGAAACGGACGGATTTGAACTTTTAAAAAGTGGGATAGCTGACGGAGCATTGATTTTTGATAATATGACCAACGATATCAGGATAAAATATCTTATGTCTAACGGAATACCATTTGTAATAGTTGGAAAGGATCTAGACAGTCAAAACACTTCCTACGTTGATCTGGACAATTATATGGCGGGTTTTAAAGGCGCGAATTATTTAATTGAAAAAAAATGCGAAAGAATTTTATTTTTCCTGGGATATGAAGTTTTCACAGTAGATCAGGAAAGGGCCAGAGGATTCAAAAATGCCTGTGAAAAAGCCGGTGTCGATTATAAAATTGTATTCAATATAGACAAAATTGATAAATTGTATTTGGTTTCCAAAGAGATAATAAACGAATTTAACCCCGATGGAATTTTTGTATCCGGTGATGAAAAAGCGATCGCATTATATAAATCGATCAACGAATTGAAGAAAAAAATTCCAGAAGATATCATGGTATTGGGAATAGACAATTTACCACAATCAAGATTCTTGTATCCGCCTCTTTCTTCTGTTGATCAGAACGTTGATCAATTTTCTTCAAAATTGGTTAACTTACTTATTGAGATGCTATATAAAAAAAATGTAAAGGCAAAAAGAATTTTAATCGATCCAAAAATAATTGAAAGAGAATCTACTTTAAGATAGCGTTACAACTCCAGTACATAAGTTTATTCATAATTTTCTCCAAAGTGATGGTCTTTCTTATACCCCTGTAATTGAAGATGATTTCAATATCATATTTTGGTTATTTTGTCTTGAAAAATGCTGAATTAGTTTTAGAGAAGAACGCGAGAGCTGTAAAGAGATTGAACAGTCCTTATTTTTAATCCTTATGGATACAATTTCAGATCTGTTTGTTTAATGCCGTTTATTAACTCTAATTCTCAAATTGTGCAATATTGGAATATTCAGCAAGAAGTTTTTCATTTGCCATTTCCAGTTGTTTATAGTATTTAGCGTAGGAAGAACTCAGCTTTTTTAATGCAGGAATGAATATATCGTAATATCCACTCGTACTAATAAACTCTTTTAATAGCGACTGAATTTGAAACGCGGGAGAATTTTTGTACTCATCTGATTGTTTTATTTCTAAATATCGTTCGAGAATTTCTTTGTTGGCTGTCAGAAAATCATCGGGCTTTTCTACCGCTTTTTTGGTATTTTCTATTATCCCGGTGATCTGTTCAGTACCGATGTGTTTCGTACCCTCCATCAGATAGTTCTGCAGATTTTCCGGGAGGGTAAATGTAGGAGCATTATCTAAAAAAGATATGATTTTATCGTATGCCGATTTTTTCTCTTTTGTTGTGATTGGCTCGTTTAAAAAACGGGCAAAGTACAGACAGATAAATCTGCCATAATACCCGGGGAAAAATTCCAATATCTTTTCGGTAATTGTTTTGTTATCTTCGATTGCTTTTAATTCATCACTGATTTCAGAATAACTTTTCCCGGAACTGAGTTCATCAAGGATTTCTTTTTTCACCTGTTCTCTTCGAACATTCAATTCTTTCCGAACGGATAATTTTTGCAAGGTGTAACCTTCTTTATCATTTAAAACGGTTTTGATATCATTTGTACTGATTCCAAGCTTACGGAGAACAGATATTTTTTTAAGACGTTCAACATCATTTCCACTAAATTCCCGATAACCATTTTCTAAGGGGGATGGGAAAATCAATCCTTTTTCCGAATAATATTCTATCGCTTTTTTTGTTAAGTTTGTGACTTTACTAACCTCATTTATCAACATAATTATCACCTCGATAAAATTATAAACCGACACCTAAGGTTGCAGTCAACATGCTTTTACAGAAATTTTCCATAGAATTCTTTCGTATAATTTTTTTCAAATTCATTTATATGTATACGGGTAAATTTACAATAAAAAAACCGAATCCACTCCTTCACGAAATGGGTCCGGATTTCACACATCTGGTGCCCGAGGCGGGACTTGAACCCGCATGAGGTTGCCCTCACATGAACCTGAATCATGCGTGTCTGCCAATTTCACCACCCGGGCAACACAAATAGTAGTTTATCAGAAGAGATAATACCTGTCAAATGGGTTTATATCAATTATCAATATCCGTTCTAAACTCCTGTATTTTTTCCTTTCTACCAATTATGATGAGTCCATTTCCGGGTTTTAAAACAAAATCTTTCTTCGGAAAATAATGGGTAGTTTCATTCAAAACTCCTATAACAAGCAAACCATATTTTTCATTTATCTTAAGCGATTCAAGTGGCTTAGCTTCAAAATTGTCAGGGAGTGGGACCGATTCAATTGAAAAATTGTCTCTGAACGCATCCATATTATCCAAAAAACCAAGCAATTTTGGATTCTGTACCATTGCAACCATCCTGTTGGCAGATATATTGTCAAGCGCTATTACTCTGTTCGCTCCGGCATACTTAATTTTGGAAATATTTTCCGCATTCTTTGCTTTTGAAATAATCTGGATATTCTTGTTCAATCCCCTTGCGGTCAAAATACAAAAAATGTTATTTTTATCGTCAGGTAAACATGAAATCAGTGTTGATGCTCTATCAATTCCGGCATCTTTTAAAACTTCTTCATCCGATGCATCACCTATAACATATTCCACTTTCATCTTTTTTCTGGTAGCCTTGAGGGTATCTATGGTATTAACGTCTGAGTCTATTTGAACAACATCATATTTCAATTTTATTATCTGATCTGCAACCAATTTTCCCAAATCTCCTGCCCCGGCAATTATTACATGATTATTCAATTTTTTCACCTCTTTTAAAGCCCTTTTTCTCAAAATGTATCTGTCAGCATTTCTTTCCAATAATATATTAGATATACTCGTAATTGCAAAAACAACGACAGTTCCTGAAAACAATAAAACGAAATTTGTAAAAAGCATTCCATTTCTAGAAAGCGTATTCGGCAGTCCATAACCAACTGTAGTGAACGTTATTAAAGTCATGAAAATGGAATCCAGCATCGACCACTCTTCTATTATCATGAACCCTACGGTACCAAATAAAAAGTACCCCGCTATTATCAACGACAGATAAAATAATCTTCTTTCATTACGCTTTATTTTCATAAATCACTTCCATTACTTTTGTTAAGAATTGTATACAATAAAAGGGGACATAAAACTTTACACTAAATAAAACTTTAACTAATATTTTCTTTAAAGTAAACAAAGATGTTCATAAAATGAAAAACTGATTGAAAAATAACAAATATATAATATAATAGGTTTTTTTGTTGTTCACGATATGAATTAAGTCTTATTTACTATTGTTAACTTTATTATAGCAAAAAACTCAAAGAGGAGGAGAAAAAAATGGCAGCATTGTACTTACCACTTGTGGCTGGAATACTATCAACTATCCTTGCTTTTGTTATGCTCAGGAAAACTCTTAGTTATCCGGCTGGAAGCGAAAAAATGAAGAAACTTTCAGGCTATATTCAAGAAGGCGCAGAGACATTCTTAGGTCAGGAGGCTAAAAAGATTTTCTTGGTTGCTATTATAATAGCCGCTGTTTTAGGAATAGTTTTCAGATCTTTTACTTATCCAATTTGTCTTCTGTTCGGTGCACTGGTATCTGAACTCGCAGGTATTATAGGAATGAAAACAGCTACCAGAGCTAATAGTAGAGTAGCTGAAGGTGCTAAAGAAGGTCTACCTCAAGCTTTTAAAGTAGCATTTTCCGGAGGATCTGTAATGGGTTTAGCGGTTGCAGGATTCTCATTAACAGGTTTAGTAATTGTAATGTTAGTTTTTAAGGATTCGTTCGTATACGAAGCCATAAATGGAATTCAAAAGACAAGTAGTGGAATTTCTTATATTGATGCCGTAATGCTTTTAAGTTCATATTCACTTGGAGCAAGTTTAATAGCTTTATTTGACAGAGTCGGAGGTGGAATGTACACTAAAGCAGCGGATATGAGTGCTGATTTAGTAGGAAAAACAGAAGCTCATTTACCGGAAGATGATCCGAGAAATCCTGCTACTATAGCGGATAATGTCGGTGATAATGTCGGTGACGTAGCCGGATTGGGAGCAGATATTCTGGAATCATATGTTGCTTCGGTCATTTCTGCCATTATTCTTACAGTTTTTATGAGAATTGCCGATACTAATCTTGCAGCAGGTTCCGCATATGTTATGACGGAAAGCCAGTTTACGGGACTCATTCTTGTTCCCGTTTTGATTGCTGCTGCAGGCGTTTTTGCCTCGATAATAGGCATTTTCTTCGTTGCATATATGAAAACTAAAGATGCCAGTAAAGCGCTGGGTAATGGTAATTTGATTACCGGTGGCCTGGTTTTAGCGCTTACTGCTATCATTATAGGTGTTGCCGCACCGGATTATCATTTCAATGATACGTTTATTCTCAATCCTGAATTTGTTTCAAGATGGAGAATTTTCTTCGCAATAGCGTTTGGCCTCATTGCGGGAATTATAATAAGTAGATTGAGTGAGTATTACACTTCAGATAAATACGGCCCTACGAAAAAATTGGCCAAGAAAACAAAATCCGGCGTTGCAATAAATATAACAGAAGGCCTGGCTCTGGGTATGGGTTCAACTCTGTGGCCGGTTATCGTATTAGCTTTATCTATTCTAGGCGCTTACCTGTCGGCGGGAGTTTATGGAATAGCAATTGCTGCCCTTGGAATGTTGTCCTTCGTAGGATATATTGTAACTGTTGACTCATATGGCCCTATAGCCGACAATGCGGGTGGAATAGCCCAGATGGCAGAATTGGACCCGAAAGTCAGGGATATCACAGATAATTTAGATTCGGTTGGTAACACAACGGCGGCTATAGGTAAAGGATTTGCAATCGGATCGGCTGCGTTCGCCGCTTTAGGATTAATTGTTTCCTATATCTGGGGTGCCGCTACAACTTCTGCAGAAATCATAAACAATCCAGTTGTTAATTTAGTTGAACCCTTCACAATAATAGGTGTATTGATTGGTGGAATGTTACCATTTTTCTTCACATCTCTTTTAATCAGAGGTGTTGCAGATACAGCAGATTTGATGATCACGGAGATAAGAAGACAGTTCAAGGAAAAGCCGGGGATTCTTAAAGGTACTGAAGAAGCTGATCATATAAGATGTATTGAAATCACAACCAAAGGGGCTATCGGTAAAATGTTGCCTCCTGGAATAATAGCAATTGTTACACCATTTATTATTGGATTTCTCTTTGGAAAAGCTGCAGTGGCCGGTTTGTTGCTCGGAGGATTGGCAAGTGCAATCATGATAGCTATTTTCTCGGCTAACTCAGGTGGAGCATGGGACAATGCGAAAAAATATATAGAGGCGGGAAATGAAGGCGGAAAAGGCACAGAAACTCATGCAGCAGCAGTGGTTGGAGACACTGTCGGAGACCCGTTAAAGGATACCGTGGGACCTTCAATGGATATTTTGATCAAATTGATGTCCGTTATCTCGCTTGTATTTGGTTCGTTGTTCCCGAATCAGCCATTCTTCATGTAATATATAAATAATTTCAAAAATTAGGTCTGCTTTTTCAGCAGACCTTTTTTATTTGTAAAGAAATTTAAAAATAAAAAATATCTCCTCATTTTTCATATTAAAAAACTTAGAGTTCCTTTCTATACAAAAGAGCTTGAATATCTTAAAATAAGTCGAATTCAGTCATCCAAAAATTATAGAAATAAAACGATACACAACAGTTGTTTTTAGTTGGTTCTGAAAAACAAAAAATATACAATAAAAAAACGGGAGGTGTTTGACTTGGAAAAAGATTTTAAATTACAAAAATTCAATGAGTATCTGAACTGTGAAAATAAGGAAAAATGCACAGAAATATACTTGAAAGCCTTAGAAGAAAATGAAGGAAATCTCCTTAATTTTTATAACGATTACATCATCGGCTCAATAAAAAACTGGCATGAAGAATTCGAAAAGAACAGACTGAGTATCTGGAAAGAACATGTGAGAAGTTCCATTTTAAGGACACTTGTAGAATGTTCCTATCCGCATGTTATAAAACTCGGTAAAAAAGCTGTAAGGAAAAACAAAAAAATTCTAATCGCCTGTCCAGCTCAGGAAAAACACGATCTCGGAGCAAGAATAGTGAGTGATTACTTTGAAATATCCGGTTTTGATACAATTTATGCCGGAAATACTCTTCCACTCGATACTTTGATAGAAGCAATTGAATTTGAAAAACCGGATTTTCTGGCATTGAGCGTGACAACAAAATATAACTTTATTTTTTTAATTGAAACGGTTAAAAGAGTCACGGAATTATTTCCGGATTTAGAAATCTATTTAGGGGGACAGGGATTGCTCGGTGATGTTGAAAAATTAAAAATCTTTTCCAACATTAAAATGATAAATTTGAAAGAAATTTTTGATAAAGAAGGAGCTGATCAACAATGAGATTGGCTTTTCAAATAGCCTGGCGATTTTTAAAAGAATCAAAAAAACAAACAATTTTAATTATAATTGGGATTGCTGTGGGTGTAACCGTTCAGATTTTTATCGGACTTTTAATAACCGGCCTTCAAAAAAGTCTCGTCGAAAGTACTGTGGGAAATTCATCACAGATAACGATTGTATCCCAAAAAACTGGAGGATATATTTTTAATTATGAAGAAATAATGAAAAAACTCGAAGGCAATGACGAAGTAAAAAACGTTTCGTATGTGCTCGAAACCCCTTCTTTTGCTAATTTAGGCGGATCACAAATCTCTGCATTTTTAAGAGGTTTCAATTTTGATAAAGCCGAAGGTATATATGGATTTGGAGAAAAGCTTGTCGACGGATCTTTGCCAAAAAGTGAAAATGAAATTCTGATCGGAAAGGAACTGGCCGAAAAGTACGGATTAAAAGTTAATAATGAATTTCAAATTGCAGTTCCGCCTCTTGTCTTTTTAAATAGAGACTTGATAATTTCCGGAATATTCGATTTAAAAAATGCAGCGTTAAACGGTTCATGGATAATTTCAGGTATTGAAACGGTGAGAAAAATTACCGGGAAATCCGGCGCAGTTTCCAAAATAGAGATGCAGGTGGATGAAGTGTTCGAGGCAAAAAAAATAGCAAAAAAACTGAATATTGATAACACAGAGGTGGTTGTTGAAAATTGGGAAGATCAAAATGAAGAACTATTAAGTGCACTGAATGGTCAGACGATATCCAGCTTATTAATCCAGATTTTTATAATCGTTTCTCTTGCCATTACAATCTCAAGTATTCTGGCAATCAGTGTCATGAATAAATACAGACAGATCGGAATATTGAAAGCGATGGGACTAGACGGGAAAAGAGCTTTTCAAATATTTTTATTTCAGGGATTAATATTGGGACTCATAGGATCAATACTTGGAGTACTTTTAGGAACGGGATTACTTTTTTCCTTCACCGTGTTTGTGACAAATCCCGATGGTTCACCTGTAATATCTATTTATTTTGATCCTGCTTTCCTGATTTTTTCAATTATAATTGCAACTTCTTCCGCTTCCATAGCTTCAGTTATTCCATCAAGAAAAGCTTCTAAATTAGATCCTGTGGAGGTGATAAAAAATGGTTGATGAAGAAAGAATAGCAATTATCAAAACATTCGATCTAAACAAAATTTACGGCGAAGATGTAAAAACCCAGGCTTTGAAAAATATAAACGTTGAGATAAAAAAAGAGACATTCTGTGCTATTATTGGTCAATCGGGCAGTGGCAAGAGTACTTTACTGAATATGATCGGTGCTCTGGATAAACCTTCATCGGGATATGTTGAAATCGATGGCATAAGAACCGATAAAATGGACAGAAATGAACTGTCCAATTTGAGAAATAGAAAAATAGGATTTATTTTTCAATTTCATTATTTATTACCCGAATTTTCGGTTATAGAAAATATTCTTATGCCAAACAAGATAGGATATAAAAAATTATCTAAAGAAGTACAGTCCTTTGCCGATGAATTGCTTGATGAAGTAGAACTGTTGGACCGAAAAAATGATAATATAAAGAAATTATCGGGTGGGGAACAACAGAGAGTTGCGATCGTCCGGGCTCTTTTAAACAGACCTAAGATAATTCTGGCAGATGAGCCAACCGGAAATCTGGACACTAAAAATACCGAAGTAATTTACAAATTAATGAGAGAGTTCAATAAAAAATTCGGAATTACTTTTGTCATAGTTACACATGATGAAAATATCGCTCAGATGACTGACCGAATAATCGAAATTAAAGATGGAAAAATCAATATGGATGTTACTGTTAATAAGTATGCGGCATAAATTCATATTGAAAATATAAAAATAATATTTCTAAAAAATTGAGGCCCGAAAATGACTGGAAGCTCTAAATATCCTATAAATATTAATATAAACCTTGGAGAAGAATTGATAAATAACTGGCAGGAGCTATTGAATTTTCTTCAGCATTTATTGGAAGTTCCTTCCGCACTGATAATGAAAGTACATCAAAGAGAAATAGAAGTTTTTGTTAAAAGTACCAACAAGGAAAATGCCTATAAAAGAGGTGAAAAAGTCTCTCTTAATTCCGGACTCTATTGTGAAGCTATCATGGATAAAAGAGATTTTTTACTTATTCCAAATGCTCTTGAAGATAAAAAGTGGGATCACAATCCGGATATTAAACTCGGTATGATTTCATATCTCGGGTTTCCGTTGCTCTGGCCAGATGGAAAAATATTCGGTACAATATGCGTTTTAGATTCTAAAAAAAATGAATTTTCAGAAGTAAAAATGAACATTCTGGAAAAATTCAGAAATCTTATTCAACTCGATCTTACGGTTTTGTTTCAAAAAAATCTTCTCCAGAATGAATTGAAAATAAAAAGAAAAATAATGGAAGCTTTGAGATTGAGTGAATTAAAGTTCAGAACGTTATTTCAAACCGCCGCGGATTTTATGTTCTTATTCAAAATCTACGAAGGAAATAAGACGGCAGAAATAAGGGATGTTAATAAACAAATGTGTGAAGATCTGCGTTACAAAAAGGAAGATCTGATCGGAAAGGATCTGAAATCGTTGCTTGTTTTGAACGAAAAGGAATATCAAAAAATTATTGATGATCTTATAGAGCATAACACGGTAACATTCGAAAGCAAATTTAAAAGCTTTTACAATGAAAATATTATTGGAGAGATAAATTGCAGAACTTTAGAAGTGAACAACGAGATTTTATGTCTGGCAATCGCAAGAAATATCACTCAGAGAATTGATATGGAAAACAGACTCAGATATCTGAGTTTTCATGATTCATTAACGGGTTTGCATAATAGAACATATTTTGAAAAAGAAACGGTCAAAATAGATTTTGAAAATCAGTTACCGATCTCTATAATTATGATAGATCTCAATAATTTAAAAATTGTCAACGATTTTTTTGGACATCAAATGGGCGATAGAGTTTTAAAAGAAACTGCACAAAATATTAAGAAATTTTGCAGAGAAAGGGATACCGTTGCAAGATACGGTGGAGACGAGTTCATAATCATTCTTCCAAAAACATCTCCGGAATACTCAAAAAATATCGCAGTTGAAATTAAAAAATCCTGCCGTTTTAATAAAATAGGTCCTTTTCAAATGAGTTTTTCGATTGGGTACGCTACAAAGACCAAAATAGATGAGAATTTAAATGAAGTAATAAAAATGGCCGATATAAAAATGTATCTCGATAAAAAACAAAACAGAGAAAAGGATAGGCATGCTCTATTAAAAATTATTAAAGAACACTATAAAGAAAATGATACATTGAATTATAATTTAAAAAAATCTATGGAAATTTTCATGAAGGAATTTGAGAAGGGTTAAATTTCTTTTTTATAATATTCTTTCGTGATATTTCTGATCTTTCCCAAATAAAAATCTATCTTTTGGTCACAGTTTTTTGATTTTATCCTCTTATACTCCATAAACGCTTTTTCTAAAAGATCAAGATCCCTGTATTCTTCCTGTAAATCAATTAATTCGGATACTTTTATATTTCTTTCTTCCAGATCTTCGATTATTTCATTTTCAAAATCCACAAGATCATACCCATCGACTTTTTTAATCATTTCATTTATTTTTTCAAATTCATTTTTTCTTTTATATAAAATGTAATCATTTATGGATTTATCCATTCCTCTTTTCATTTTGAATAATCTATATATCAGATAGGCCATGAAACAGGTCAGAAAAATAACAAAAAAAATCATATTATCTCCCAGTTAAAATATTGCCGTTACAATAATAGCACTTTTTGAAAAACAAGAGAAAACACTGCATGCAAAATTAGGATAAATAAAAATAAAATTAATTTTCCTATTCTAAATGAATTTTCGAATTATAACAATTTTTATCATATATTTGAAATAAAAAATTATTCGCTTTTCAACACCAAGCCTCTAAAAATTACAGAAACAACAGTGATAACTTCTAGATATATTTGAAAACTTTTTCTTCAGAAAATTTTTGAAGCTCTATTATAGTGGTGATTAATTTTTCTTTTTCTTCATTTTTAGAATATTCTTCAATTATTTTACCAAAATCAGAAATTTCCGGATATCCATACATACCACCGGTCCCCTTTATACTATGACCAATTCTTTTCAATTCTTCATAATCGTCTTTTTTTATATTTTCCTTCAAATCAAGAATGGATTTTTCCAGATATTTTTTGAACTCTCCAAACATTTCTTCCGCTTCTTTTAAATTCATATCCATTTGAGAAGAGAACTTTTTTATTCTTTCATAAATTTCATAATTATCTTTTTTTATAGAAGGTTGAATATCTTCTTCACTTTTCATTTCGACTTTCTGCGGGGTTTTCAAATACTTTATAACTGTATTAATAAGGTCCTTCCTTTTCACCGGTTTGCTGAGCATATCGGTAAATCCTGCTTTTTTAATTTTCTCGTCCGTTTCCACTAATGTATGCGCTGTGAAGGCAATTATAGGAATATGTGTATCTGCTTTTCGGATTTTTTCAATAGTAGCATAACCATCCATTACCGGCATCTGCAAATCAAGAAGAATTAATCCATAATTATTCTTTTTGAATTTTTCCAGACCGATTTTGCCGTTTTCTGCCGTTTCAACGATAAAATTGGTTTGTTCCAGAATTTTTTTTATAAGTATTCTGTTAGCCTGATTGTCTTCTACGATTAAAATTTTTCTGTTTATTTCTTTTATATCCTTGCCGGAATCTTCCTCTATCGGCAGAACATTATTTTCGGAAATCTCTTCAGATACTTCTGAATTTTCTTTTTTCATCACAGGTGATTCTAAAATTAATTTGACTGTGGTTCCCATCCCATAAGTACTTTTTATAGTGATTTCTCCGGACATTAAATTCGCCAGTTTTTGACTTATTGTCAATCCAAGCCCTGTTCCGCCAAATTTTCTGGATGTTGTTCCATCTTCCTGTGTAAAAGCTTCAAAGATTTTTTCGAGATTTTCATTTTTAATACCATAGCCCGTATCAATAACAGAATAAATTATCTTCTCATCGACATATTCACAATTAATACTTATATAACCTTTTTCAGTGAATTTGAGTGAATTTGAAATTAAATTTGTCAGAATCTGTCTGACTCTAAATTTATCCCCGATAATCGACTCAGGAATATCATTTGAAATTTTTGAAATTAATTTGATGTTTTTAATTCTAGCAAGTTGTGAGTAGGTTTCAATCAATTCTTGAATTAAATTTTTTGGATTATAGGGTTCGTAATTTATTTCAAATTTACCTGCTTCAATCTTTGAAAGATCCAAAATATCATTGATTAGTGAGAGAAGACCTTCACCATTTTGATAAATTAAAGAAATATATTTTCGTTTTTCAACATTTTTTTCCTGATTCAGCAACAGATCAGCAAAACCCAAAATAGCATTCATGGGTGTTCTTATTTCGTGTGAAATGTTGGCAAGGAATTCTGTTTTAGCATTACTTGCTTCTCTGGCTTTTTTAGAATATATTTTCAGTTCTTTGTTGTAATTCTTCAGCTCTCTGGATGTTTTTTCTATGTAATTCATTGTCGTATTCAGTTCTGAGGCTATGATACCCAGTTCATTTTTAGAATTTATTTCAATTTTTTCATGATTTCCACGTTTCATAGAATCAAAACCTTTTAAAATTTTATTTATTATTTCTGACAGATAATGATTGATAAATGCTGAAATAAGGAATGTAACTAAAAATGCAATTGAAAGAACGATTATCATATTCATCAAAATATTTGATGTAACGGAAGATTTTAAAGCTTCTTCCTGTATTACATAAAAATACGAATCGCCAACTTCTATTTTATCAATCAAAAAGTAATCCTTGATGAATGGAAATGCATTCGAGAATTCTCCAGCGACCTCAAACGGCATCACATAAGTTTCCTCTTCCTTTTCCAGAATCGATCTTATGAAAATATTATATTCAGAAAAATCCTGGGGAATTATATACTTTCCATCGAAAATCAGAAACGTTGTTGAATCGTCTCCCAAATACTTGCTTAACTCTTCCATTACATCCCGATTGAATATTTTTCCCAAAATGTAAATTTTCCCGCTCTGAGAAAGGTATTTCCATAAATACGCCACTTCATCATTGATATTATAAAATCCGGATTTTACATCTGAAAGTTCAGTTTTTTCAGCATCGGAAATCCAGATTTTATCTACTATTATTTTTTCTTCTTCTTCATCCTTTTCAATCACCAAATCATAATCTTCGGGTATGATATTATCATTTTCGTAACTCGATATCAGATCCTTCGCAGGCATTTTTAATTGCGCAAACCACTCATAAACTGAATTAACCTTGTTATTCAAAAAAACATCATATTCCTCTTTAATTACCCTTTGAAAAGCAAGCAGGGATAAAATAACGAATATGAATATTAAACTGAAAGACAAAACAAGAAATAAAACAGCGAATTCTCTACTTAATCTTCTCATCAATTCCTTCCTGACTCTTTGTATTGTAACTCAATCGAATAAATACAGCAAAATCAACCTAATTAAGACAAAAATTAATCTCCGGCTATATCTAATTCTTTTACAATTACAGACGGGAAGTAACAAATCGGGAAAAATGATAGAGCATAATCAAAATCGTTTCCAATTTGTTCTACATTTTCTAATAAATTCAATATATTTCCAGAAATCGTTACCTGTTCCAATCCCGATATTATTTTACCATTTTTAACAATGAAACCCTGCGCTCCGAGGGAAAAATCTCCAGATATGGGATTTGCTCCTGAATGAAGTCCCTCAACCGAAGTTATTATAAGGCCATTTTCAAGCTGTTCTATTAATTCCGTATAAGTTTTTTGGCCCGATTTCATAGTTAAATTTATCGGTCGAATCGATGTATTACTTTTGTAAGAGCTTTTTATTCCATTTCCAGTAGATTCACAATTATCTTTCTTTGCGGTTTTTAAATCATATAAATAGCTATTGAGTACACCGTTTTTTATCAGACATTTTTTTCTTGTCGGAACACCCTGATCATCAAAGGTCATTTTGAGATAACTGTTTTTCAGCACCGGATCATCTATAAGTGTGATAATTTCAGAAGAAATTTTTTCGTTTAATTTATTCTTCAGTCTTGATAACCCTTTTTGGACATTTTCTGCAGAGAACATGCTGACGAAAGTGTTCATCATGCTACCCCAGCAACTGTTTTTAAATAAAATTTTATATTTACCGGATTTTGTAGATCGGGCATTTAATTTTTCAACAGCCTCATTTTTAGCTTTTTGGGCAATATAATCGACATTAATATCTTCAGGTTTTTCGAACATATTAATTCCTATTCCCATTTTATTTTTCCCACCTTCCGATGCAACAGCCATTACATACATTATTCCTCCACCGGATGCGGAGTATAAATCTAAGCCAAGAGTATTAACTATTCTCCTTTCGGAATAAAATTCGTTGTAAGCACAATTCTGAATGAGAACGATTCTCTCATCTAAGGCTTTCGTTTTTCTTTCAAGAGAAGTTACAATATCAATTTTTCTTTCGGTTTTCAACTTGGCAAGTTCATTAACATACTCCGGTAACTCTTTATATTCTTTCCCGGGAGAAAAGAAGAA
>JASGMR010000004.1 GCA_030156385.1 Kosmotogales bacterium | reverse complement strand
AAATCTTTATAAAGATTTTTATATTATAGTGTAGTTTTAGTGTTCCTTGAAATAAGGGCTATTCTTTATTATAATGAATAGGTATGTGTGAATATAGGGAGGCAAAGAAAATGTCAAAAATATGTGATGTATGTGGTAAAAAACCGATGGCCGGCAATACTGTGAGTCACTCTCATAAAAAAATCAGACGTTGGTGGAAACCAAATATACAAAAAGTTAAGGTTGTAATGAACGGAGAAATTAAATCGATAAAAGTTTGTAGTAATTGTTTGAAATCCGGGAAAGTAAAACGAGCATAATTAAAGCGAGCATAGCTCGCTTTTGTTAATACATGAGTTATAGAAAAACTTTTGTAGAAATTAATTTGAATAATTATATTCATAATCTGAATTTTTTCAAGAAAAGAATAGATACCAGGAAAATTATGGCCGTGGTAAAAGCTGATGCTTACGGTCATGGTGCTGTTGAAATTTCCAAAGCAGGAAATCGTATAGGTATTAATAATTTTGTTGTAGCATTTTTAGAAGAAGCTCTGGAATTAGCAAGAAGTGATATCAACGGAGAAATTTTAATATTAAATTATTTTGATCCGAAATATTTGAAGGAAGTGGTTCATTCAGGTATATCTGTGAGTCTTTTTAATATAGAACAGATAAAGGAATGGAATGAAGTTTTAAATGAGAATGAAAAAAAGGCATTGAAGATTCATTTGAATTTGGATACCGGAATGAGAATTTTGGGTTTTAATATTGAAGAGGCGCATGAGGTGATAGAGTACCTTTTTGAGAATGGTTTTCACCTCGAAGGTATCTATTCTCATTATTCTGATGCTGATAATGTTGACAGGGATTACTCGAATAAACAACTGAACTCGTTCAGAACTTTTGTGAATGAAATTGCGCAGAAGTTCAATGTTGAGTGTTTACATATGTCTAATAGTGCTGCCGTTTTGAAATATAAAAATGATCTGGAAAATTATGTCAGGCTGGGAATTTACAGTTATGGACTTCAGGCGGAACAAAATATTTTACTGGATGAAATAAAACCGGTGATGTCCTTTAAGTCAGTTATTTCCGATATAAAGAACTTAGAGAAAGATAACACTGTTGGATATGGAAGGTCGTACAAAGCAAAAAAGAAGATGAAAATTGCTATCATACCAGTTGGATATGCAGATGGGTACAGCAGATTTTTTTCAAACAATGGTGAAGTATTGATCAAAGGAATGCGGTGTCCTATCGTTGGAAAAATATGTATGGATCAATTTGCGGTTGATATATCCGGTCTTAATAAGAAGCCATCGATTGGTGAAGAGGTGGTTTTGTTCGGACAACAGAATTCCGGATTTATAAAAGCTGAAGAATTGGCGGAAAGAATCGGCGCATTGAATTATGAAATTACATGTAATATAAGTAAGAGAGTTGAGAGAAAATATGTTGAAATTGTTTAAAATAAAAGAGTTATATTTGCGAGGTATTTAGAGATGAAATTGAAGAACAAGTTTAATGATGAATTGTTAGAGCAATTAAATATGAAAAAAAAGGGCGATGTTATGAATTATATTAATGAACTCAAACCTGGAATGGAAATAGTGATTGATTTGAAAATTGTTTCAAAGAGAATACAGGAAACCAGAGATGGAAAGAAATTTTTGTTGTTGACACTCTCTGATAGAACAGGAATAATAAGAGCCATTGACTGGGGAAATGCAGAATTTAATGACCAGGTATTGGATATTGGAAGTGTGGCAAGGTTCACCGGAAAGATAGTTATGTATGATGATAGGCTTCAACTGAATATATTCAATGGAGAAGAAATAGTTCTTTTAAAAGAGGGCGAATACGAATCTTCAAGATTTTTGGCAATTTCATCGAAGAATTTGAAAGAATTGTATCAGAATTTATTGGATATTATAGGATCTGTTGAAAATGATATGTTGAAAAAATTGTTGAGATCATTTTTCGTAGATGACAAAAAATTCATCGATAAGTTTATCAATTCTCCTGCTGCGATGAAAATTCATCATGCGTATAAGGGTGGGTTGCTGGAACACACTTTAGAAGTATCCAGAATATGTAATTCTCTTTCGCTCCAATATAAAGATGAAATAAACAGGGATTTATTAATTTCCGGTGCCGTGTTACATGACGTAGGAAAAGTGAGGGAATATATGATAACACCATCGGGCATCGATAGAACCAATGAAGGAGAGTTGGTGGGGCATATTTCAATTGGATTTGAAATGTTGAATAAGAAAATTGATAAAATAGAAGATTTCCCCAAATATCTTGCGAACGAATTAAAACATCTACTGTTATCTCACCACGGCGAAATGGAGTGGGGATCGCCGGTTGTGCCAAAAACAAACGAGGCGATACTTCTTCATATGGCAGATAATTCCGATGCTAAAATAGCACAGTTCAGAGAAATAAAGAAAAGAGAAAGCAATGGAGAAAATTACAGTTGGAGTAATTATGATAGATTTTTAAACAGAAGAATTCTCATGAAAAACAGTGAGGATGAAAGTAACGAATAAAAATTTATAGGAGTGAGATTTTGAAATTAGTTATTGTAGAATCGCCATCGAAAGCTAAGACAATCAAAAGATATTTGGGAAAAGATTATGAAGTGCTGGCTTCTAAGGGCCATATAAGAGATTTGCCTGTCTCAAAATTTGGAGTTGATCTGGATACCCTTGAGGCAGAATATGAAATATTGAGTGGCAAACAAAAAACCGTAAAAGAATTAAGAAGCAAAGCAAAAGGTAAAGAGGTTTTTCTTGCTTCGGATAATGATAGAGAAGGTGAAGCAATAGCCTGGCATGTTTCCAAAGTATTAGAACTTCCGGAAGATGAGAGCAATAGAATAGTGTTCAATGAGATCACAAAAAATGCCATTCAAAAGGCCATAAAATCGCCGAAAAAAATAAATATGAACATGGTTGATGCTCAATTCGCAAGAAGAGTTTTAGATAGGATTGTGGGTTATAAGATAAGCCCGATGCTATGGAAAATTTTGCAGAAAGGTTTGAGTGCGGGGAGGGTACAATCCGTAGCACTCAGATTTATAGTTGAACTCGAAAATAAGATCAGTGATTTTATATCTCATGATTATTACAAATTTTTCATGAAATTCAATAACGAAAAGATTCCTCTTGTTAAATATATGGGGAAAAAGGTAACGAACAACACATTTGTAAACGATAAGGAAAAAGATGAAGTTTTTTCTGAGATGAAAGGTTCTAAGTATGCGGTTTCAAAAATTTCCAGAAGAACCAAGACGAAAAAACAGCCATTTCCCTTTACAACATCCACTCTTCAGCAGACGGCTATAAATACATTTGGCTGGAGCGCGAAGAAAACGATGCAGGTGGCCCAAAAGCTTTATGAAGGAATCGAGACCGATGAAGGTAATATAGCCTTCATAACATATATGAGAACCGATTCCACCAGAATTTCCGATGAAGCAAAGAATTCCGCCAGAGATTTCATAAATAAAATTTATGGCGACAAATATATAGGTAGTCAAAAAGAAAAAAAGGTTTCTAATAAGATTCAGGATGCTCATGAGGCTATAAGACCCACATATGTTGACAAGACCCCCGAAACGGTTAAAAAGAATTTTTCCAAAGATGAATACAAACTATACAATTTAATCTGGACAAGATTTATAGCGTCACAAATGTCCCCTTCAAAATATGATGTTCTGAAAGTTGATATCAGTGATGAGAAAGATAAATTTTTATTTCAATTTTCAGTTGAAAAAGTTATTTTTGATGGTCATGAAGTCGTGTATAACAAAAATTCGGATGAAAAGGAATTCCCGAATCTGAAAGAAGGTCAGGAAATTGTTCCGGATGAAATTGTCAGTGAGAAAGATCAGACAAAACCTCCCGCGCGATATTCGGAAGCTTCACTCGTGAAAGAACTTGAAAGTAAGGGTATTGGCAGACCTTCTACCTTTGCAACCATAATATCCACTCTGTTAAACAGAGAATATATTAAAAAAGAGGGAAGAGAACTCAAGCCTACATTACTTGGGAATGTTGTCTCGGATTTTTTGACGAATAATTTTTCGAATATAATTAACTCTGAATTTACCTCGAATTTAGAGACGGAATTGGATAAAGTTGAGAACAATAGTGTTAATTGGAAAAAAGTCATCAAAGATTTTTATAAGGATTTTTCTCTGAATCTCGATGAAATAAATAAAAGAATCAAAGAGGGCAAACTGAAGATAGTTTACAAAACGAATCTGAAATGTGATTGTGGTGGCGAATACAAGTTGATATTCGGCAGATATGGCGGATATTTGAAGTGTGAAAAATGTGAAAAAAACAAATCTCTTGACATGATGTCCTTTGCACCTATAAATAAAGGAATAATAGATTTAAAGAATCTGACTGAGAAAAAAGAGAGCAATTTATTGGATGAAAAATGTCCGGAATGTGGTAAACCACTTGCGTTAAAAAATGGGAGATTTGGAGAGTTCATCGCCTGTACTGGTTATCCCGACTGCAAATATACGAGAAATGTACAGATAGAAGCTCCATGTCCAAAGTGTGGTGGAAAAATCAGCAAATTGAAAAGTAAAAAGGGAAAAGTTTATTTTAAATGTAACGATTGTGGCGAAATGTTCTGGAAAGAACCTTCCGGCAAAAAGTGTGAGGAATGTGGGGAACCTTTATACATAAAAAACAAAAAAGCAGGAAAAGTTTTATATTGCGATAAATGCAAGGTGGAATACAAAATGGATGATGATGAAGAATGAAGATATTTCTTATCTACGGTGGAACGGCTTCGGAAAAAGAAGTTTCCGCGAGAGGTGGAAAAAGAGTCGCAGAAGCTTTGAGATTCAATAATTACGAAGTTGAAGAGCTTAATTTAGATGATTATCAAAAATTAATAGATAATATTGAAAAAATAAAAAACAGTGATTTGGTTTTTATCGCGTTGCATGGTACGGATGGTGAGAGTGGAAAGGTTCAGGGTTTTCTTGATACATTGAACGTTAAATATATCGGTTCGGATTTATTGGCTTCATCTGTTTGTTTTAACAAAGAAATAACTTTTGAGTTGGTGAAAGAAATTGTGGATATACCGGAATGGAAAATATTAAAAAAAGAAGAAAAAAACAATCCTTTGAATCGTTTTCCTGTTATCTTGAAACCAATTTCTGAAGGCTCAAGTGTTGATGTTGAAATCTGTGATACCCTTGAAGATTATTCGGACAAACTTGATAATTTTTATAAAAAGTATGATGAATTAATAGTTCAGGAATTTATAATCGGAAAAGAAATTACAATACCCATGATTGAAAAGGATGGAAAAATTGTCGTTTTGCCGATTTTAGAAATTAAACCTCAAAACAGGTTTTATGATTATGAAGCAAAATATACAGAAGGAAAGACGAAGTTCATCGTTCCTGCCAGAATAAATGATGAGATGAGAGAGGAAATTGTAAAAAAATCTGAAAAAGTTTTTGAAAAATTGAATTGCAAAGATTTTGCCCGAATAGATGGAATTATAAAAGATGGGAAATTTTATTTTTTTGAAGTTAATACAATTCCAGGATTGACGGAATTGAGCGATTTGCCTATGTCAGCAAAGGCAGAAGGAATTGATTTTAACAATTTGATTAATGGAATAGTTTTAGAAGCCGTTAATCGAGCGGAGGATTAAAATGGAAAAGTTACATGGGACTACAATAATAGCTGTGAAGAGAAATAATAAAACGGTGATAGCGGGTGATGGACAGGTTACCCTTGGTGAAACGGTGATGAAGGGAACCGCCAGGAAAGTCAGAAAGATTGGAAATGGCAAGGTAATAAGTGGATTTGCAGGATCTGTAGCAGATGCGATAACTCTTCTGGATAAATTTGAAGAGAAATACAGCTCCAGTAATGGAATTTTAATAAAAGCTGCTGCAAATCTCGCTAAAGAGTGGAGAACCAGTAAAGTTCTGCGAAATCTGGAGGCCATGTTAATTGTTGCCGACACGAAAAGTATGCTGGTAGTTTCCGGTAACGGGGAAGTAATACAGCCGGATGAGGATATAATAGCAATTGGTTCGGGAGGCAGTTTTGCTCTGGCAGCGGCAAAGGCCTTGATTAGAAATACAGAGAAGGATGCCAGAACGATAGCCCTGGAATCGATGAAGATAGCGAGTGAAATATGTATTTATACGAATGGAAACATTATTTATGAAGAACTGGAGGGTGAAGATGATTAATATCGATATTGAAAATATGACTCCAAAACAAATAGTTAAGGAACTTGATAAATATATAATAGGTCAGAACGAAGCAAAAAAATCTGTGGCTATAGCCATGAGAAACAGAATAAGAAGACAAAAATTATCCGAAGAGTTAAAAAAAGAGGTAATCCCCAAAAATATACTCATGATAGGACCAACCGGTGTTGGAAAAACTGAGATAGCCAGAAGATTGGCCCAACTTTCGGGGTCCCCGTTTTTGAAGGTTGAGGCAACCAGATTCACCGAGGTGGGTTATGTGGGCAAAAACGTTGATTCTATGATAAGAGAATTAACGGAAGTCAGTGTCAATATGGTAAAAAACGAAAAGATGAAAGAAATTTCGGAAAAAACGGAAGTGATGGTTGAAGAAAGAATACTTGATTCTCTTATTCCTGTTCCATCCAAAAAGGGACAATCGAATGTGGTTTTCAGTATTTTTCAGAATCAGACCGCCCAAAACCAACCGAAGCTATCGAAAGAAGAAATGGAAGAACTGAAAAACAGAAGAGAAAAAACCAGACAGGATTTGAGAAATAAAGAGTTGGAGAATTTTGAAATAGAGATTGAGATCGAGGAAAAAAACCAACAAATGATGATGATTCCCGGTATGGAAGATATGGGTATGGATATTTCCGGTATGCTCGGTGCTGTTATGCCAAAAAAGACTAAAAAGAGAAGATTGACTGTGTCGGAAGCTAGAAAGGTTCTTACCCCCATTGAAGCAGAAAAATTATTGGATATGGATAAAGTTATCTCCGAAGCATTCGATCGTGTAGAAAACAGGGGAATTCTTTTTGTTGATGAAATAGACAAAGTTGTCAATAAAAGCAATAATTCTGCTGATGTTTCCAGAGAAGGTGTTCAAAGAGATTTGTTGCCTATTATTGAGGGTACTACGATAAATACAAAGTACGGTCCAATTAAAACGGATTATATTCTTTTCATTGCTGCAGGTGCCTTTCATATTTCAAAACCATCGGATTTAATTCCCGAATTCCAGGGGAGATTTCCAATCAGAGTAGAGTTGCTGGCTCTTACAGAGGAAGATTTTTTCAAAATTCTGTTGGAACCGAAAAATGCCATAATAAAGCAATATAAAGCTCTTCTGGCTACTGAAATGGTCGATATAGTATTTGAAGAAGAGGCACTTAAAGAGATCGCAAAAATATCCTTTGATTTGAATTCTAATATTGAAAACATAGGTGCCAGAAGATTATACACGGTGATAGAAAAAGTTTTGGAAGAAATTTCGTTCGAAGCTCCGGAAATCGACAAAAAGATCGTTGTAAATAAAGAATATGTCAGTGAAAGGGTAAAAGATATTTCAGAAGATCGGGATCTGAGTTCATATATATTGTAAATGGAAAGAAATGAAATAGCGGCAATTTGCTTGTCTGGTGATCTGACATTAGATGATTATATTAATATCACAAAACATGATATCAGTTATAAAGAAATATTATCCTCCAGAATCCCTTTTTTGGAAGGGAAAAAGCAAAATAAAATTGTTTCTGAAAAAGAAAAGACAGAAAAACTTTTAAACGGCGATCAAAAATTTTTGTTTTATGGGGATAAAGAATATCCCGGTATATTAAAACAGATTAACGATCCTCCCCTTGTTTTATTTTACAGGGGAGATATTTCCATATTAAAAAATGATATGAAAATAGCTATCGTAGGATCGAGGAACGCAAATGACTATGGTCTGAAATATACCGAAAAATTTTCCAGACAACTTTGCGATTATAATTTTGTAATTGTAAGTGGAATGGCGGCCGGTATAGATGGAATGGCGCATAGGGGTGCGCTCAAAGGAAATGGAAAAACGATAGCGGTTTTGGGTTCGGGTATCAATGTTCCATACCCTGCCTCAAACAGAAATATTTATTATGATATTTGTAAAAAGGGTTTGATTGTTTCAGAGTATATTCCGGATACACCACCGTTCAGATATAATTTCCCAAGGAGAAACAGAATAGTTGTTGGGCTTTCAAAGGGTGTTTTTATAACACAGGCAGCACTTAACAGTGGTTCGATGATCTCTGCAAGATTGGCATCTGAAAATAACAGAGATGTTTTTGCTCTACCTGGAAATATAAATTTAAAGCAATCTGAGGGAACCAACTGGCTCATAAAAAACGGTGCCAAACCTGTAACCGATATTCAGGATATTTTAGAAGAATACAATATAAAATATAAGAAAAGCGATGTGAAAAAAACTACTGACGATAGTTGGGGGATTGTTGGTTTGTTGAGGAAAACACCCAAAACATTCACGGAGTTATTGAACGAAATAAAAATATCCAGAGATGAATTGGTTTTGGAATTAACGAAATTACAGATTAATGGAAGTATAACCGAGATTAACGGCAAATGGAAAACATTTTAAGAGTTTAATATTTTTAATATTTATATGATGTATAATATAAAAGAAAGTATATATCGGGAGGTATTTAGATGGCTTATGTAAACACTAAACAGATTTTAGAAAAGGCAAATAAAGAATTTTATGGAGTTCCGGCTCTAAATATTAATAATTTGGAGTTCCTTCATGTAATAATTAAAGCAGCTGTTGCAGAGAATTCTCCAGCGATTATTGAAACTTCAGAGGGAGCGATTAAGTATGCCGGAATGGGAGACATAAAAAAGGGAACAGATCTTTTTGTGAAAATGGTTAAAGAATTTGCAGATTCTTTATCAGTTCCGATTTCTTTACATTTAGATCATGGTAAAAATTTCGATATAATAATGTCATGTATAAATTCCGGATACAGTTCGGTAATGATAGATGCGTCGGCTTTTCCTTATGAAGAAAATCTTTCAAAGACCGCAGAAATATGTAAAATCGCTCATGCGAGTGGGGTTTCGGTGGAAGCTGAACTTGGAAAGTTAGTCGGAATTGAAGATAATGTGGTTGTAGATGAAAAAGAAGGTTCTCTGGTAGATCCGAATGAGGCAAAAGAATTCGTTGATAAAACGAAAGTTGATTTTTTGGCACCTGCTATCGGAACCAGTCACGGTGCATTTAAATTTAAAGGCGAAGCAAAGTTGGATTTCGATAGATTAAAAAAGGTGAAGGAACTGACTGAAATACCACTCGTTTTGCATGGAGCCTCCAGCGTTCCGGTTGATATTAAAGAATTAGCCGAAAGTTATGGTGCTGATTTCAAAGGGGCCAAAGGTGTTCCTTCAGATATTTTAAAAGAATCGGTAAAATACGGTATAAACAAAGTCAATACCGATACGGATTTGAGAATGGCTTTCGTTGGCGGCCTTAGAAAGTATTTGAAAGAAAATCCTTCGGAATTTGATCCGAGAAAATATTTTAAAACCTCTTTTGAATTAACAGAAAAGGTTATAAGAGATAGAATGAAATTATTGGGTTCTTCGAATAAAGCATAATAGGAGGAATAGCCGTGAAGGTTTTAGTTATTAATTGTGGTTCTTCCTCAATAAAATATCAATTGTTGGATATGGAAAATGAAGAGCTGCTATCTAAAGGATTGTTGGAAAAAATAGGGATAAATGGTTCGAATCTTCAGCATAAAAAGGGATCGAAAAAACATGTGATTGAAAAAGAGATAAAAAATCATGTTGAAGGTTTAAAACTGATAATAAATGCCCTCGTCGATAAAGAAATCGGAGTAGTTTCAGATATCAATGAAATCGATGCTGTTGGGCACAGGGTAGTGCACGGTGGAAAAATAGCATCGTCTCTGAGAGTTACCGATGAAGTGTTGAAGGCTGTTCAGGATAATACTTTTTTGGCTCCATTACATAACCCACCAAATCTTCAGGGAATCAAGGCTGCAAAAGAAGTATTACCTGATATTCCTCATATTGCAGTTTTTGATACCGCGTATCACCAAACTATGCCCGTAGAAGCATATACTTATGCTATTCCAAAGGAATTTAGAGATAAATACAGTATCAGAAGATATGGGTTTCACGGAACCAGTCATAGATATATTGGAAAGGCCACTTCGGATTTTTTGAAAAAACCTATAGATGAGTTAAAAATTATTTCCTGTCATATTGGTAACGGTGCTTCCATCTGTGCTATAGATGGAGGGAAATCTGTTGATACTTCTATGGGATTAACTCCTTTGGAAGGATTGATAATGGGGACGAGATCAGGAGACATTGATCCGGCAATCGTTCCTTTTCTTCAGGAAGAAGAGGGATTATCACCGGAGGAAGTTTCTAATATTTTAAACAAAAAGAGTGGAATGTATGCCTTAACGAACAATAAATTTCTGGATATGAGAGATGTGGAAAACCGGGCTTTGGTCAACGAGCCTCTTTGTAAGACCGCACACAGTATTTATGAATATAGAATAGCTAAATATATCGGTGCTTACGCTGCGGCCATGAATGGAGTAGATGTAATAGTTTTTACAGCCGGTGTTGGAGAGAATAGCCCGCTGCTGAGAAGAAATGTTATTAACAAATATATGGGGTATTTGGGTGCCGGTGTTGATTTAGAAAAGAATGAATGTAGAGGGGTTTCCAGAGATATTTCAGCGGATGACGCTTCTGTTAGAGTTTTAGTTATCCCCACTAATGAAGAACTTATGATTGCCAGAGATACCGAAGAAATTGTGAAAAACAATCTCGAAGAACTTCATTTATCATAAATAACACCGCACAGGAAACTGTGCGGTTTTTTTGGTGGTGAATATTTTTGTTAAAAGAAATATCTTTCGATGGAAATAAAACTTTATTGAAAAAATCAGAAAAAGTGAACAGATTCTACATAATAAAATCTGGGGGAGCTTTACTTAAAGGGAAAAAAGATACTTCAATATTTATGACAAACGATATTATAGATCCAATTTCTTTGATTACCGGAAAATCCTCAGGGGATGTTTCTACAGTCGGAAAAACTTCCTTATTTACCGGAACTGAAGAAGATATATTTAATTTGTTGAAATCAAAGCCCAGATATTTTAAAAATATGATAGTGAAAACTATTCAAAATTTAATCGGTGAAATTGAGAAACCGGTCAGTAAAAAAACTACCACAAATGAAATCAAATCGTTTCTTATAAAAAAGAAACAGATACTAATAAATGAATATCAACCTTTACTGTTTGGTGAGAAATCTTTATATCGTAAAGGTGTAAAATTCATAGAAAGAAAGGATTACCAGGGTTCAAAGGAAGTTTTAGAGTATTTTCTTCAAAATTTCCCCAATTCGCCCCTTGCAAGACCGGCGAAACTTTATCTTGCCCTGGCAGAAATATTTTTGCAGGATATAAATAAAGCTTCGGAAATAATGATCACTTTGCTTGAAAGAGATGACGATTGTGTTGCGAAGTATGTAAGGCAGATGTTTGAAATTTTTGGATTTCGAATTGCCAAGTTTCAAATAACAGATTACCCTGAGATTTATCCTGACGATTTTTATTTTAATATCGAGGAATTTTTTGGTACATATAGAAAAATAGTGAAAAAATCAAAGATATTCAGTGAAGAAGGCGGCAAACCTGAAGGTATTATAGTATTGACTAAGGGAAAAATTGATATATTGAAAACTGTTAATAAAAAAAGCTTTTTTATTAAGAGTTTAAATAATCAGGCAACATTTGGTGAATTACATAATATTGGTAGTTGTTCATACGATGTCAGTATAATGATTGAACAGAATTCAAAAATTTACGTGATACCTACCGAAGAATTTTTAAAGTTCATAACGTTGAATCATCCGGAATATGGTGTTTTTCTTTTGAAAAAAACCCTTTCATTCCAAAAAATTCTTAATGAAAAATAACTGGTTTTCACTTCACAAAAAAATATATATTTGTTATAATACATAATTGCTGACAGGGGGCGATTATGGTTTCGACGGGGATGTTGCAGTTATGGATGCGAGCCGAGTTTACTAAAGACTCGTTAATAATTTAGTATTTATTAAGAAATGACAACAATGAATTTGCTTTAGCTGCTTAATAATTGAGTAGCCGTTCCCCTCTAAAGACCGACTCATCTTTGAGGTAGGAATGTCATAAAATGGGTCTTACATTTATTATTGTTCCGCTAATAAATGGACACTTCAGGAACTCGGAATTGAAATACTTTGTCTATGGAGATTTCAATTCGACAACAATCATAGACTACGCTCGTAGTATCTGTGATGAATATATCTTCGGACGAGGGTTCGACTCCCTCCGCCTCCACCATTTTTACTTTTTATTATAACCTTTTGAATAGTTGGATATTATCCCTGTAAAGATTATAAATGGGTGGTATTGGTGTGAGAAAAGGAAAGAATAACAAGCAGATTTTTACCGTTGTTTTTGTTTGTATTTTAATAGTAATCTCAGTAATTTTTGCATCTGGGTACAGGGCAGATGTTCTTGTACCTTCTGATTCGACTGAACTGGATGATCTTGAAATTAATCTGGAGAATTATAAAGTAGAGTTTGATACGTTTGATGAAATTGTTGAAGAAGAATATATTAAGAATGCTGTTTATCCGGAGTATAGAAGAGTATTTAAATTAATTGATGAAAGTGATAAAACGCTTTATCTTTATGTTTGGAAAATGGAAACTGAATCACTTGCGAAAGATGCATGGAATAAAATTTGGATGATAGAAGCAAGTTTCTTACCCGAGACTAAAGGTTCTATAAAAAAAATGAATTATTCTTATGGAAAGATGATTCCCATTGGAAAGTATTTCGAAGTTCTTCTATGGCAAAAGGGCAGATGGGTAATTTTTGCCAAAACGATTGATTACTTAATTCCTGAAAAAACAGAGGTTGATTTTTTAAAAAGTTTTTTCAACAATGAAATATCTTAGAGATGTTTCTAAAAATAAAGTAAAATGTTATATAATTATATGAGTTGAAAAAAGGGGGCATGTTTATGAGAAAATTTTTAATAATAATATTTTTGGTTTTATCACTCAGCCTGTTTGCAGTTGATTTTTCTTTAGGCGTTGGTGGTGGAGTTTCCGGGACGATGCATAATGGAAGTCCATGGGTAGCTCCGGGGCCAAATATAAGTTTGGAGTTCGATATTCATAAGGGTTTTGGGATAGGCGGAACCGCCGACTTTTCTTTTAAAGGTTCAAATGATAACTTGTTTTTGACTTATGGAGACATTTTTTATAAAGTGCCTGTTGGTCCTATAGAAAAGAATTTTTATACGAAAATAGCGCTGTCGGGCGGTGGAATAATCGATAATACAATTGATAAAAATGATACTCGTCACTTAGTTTTTGGTTGGGGAATAGATGCCGTTGGAAAATTAACGGATAATATAAACTTAAAAGGATTTTTCAGAGCTTTCAGGGTGGAAAATTGCATGTCAACCGCTCTGTTTCAGAACTTAGTTGCGGGTGTCCAGTTTGAATTTTCCTTCTGAAAATTAATTTCATTATATAGGGTGCTCTTTGTGAGCACCTTTTTTAATTATTATGGATGATTTTGGTAATTACCTTATTGATAAAATAGAGAAAAAAAATTTCAAAGCGTATTTTGTCGGTGGGACTGTGAGGGACAACATACTCAAAAGAAAAACGACTGATATTGATATAACTTCTTCGGCGAATATAAATCAGCTTATTGATATCTTTGAAAATGAAAAATATTATTTCATTGGAAAAAGAAAAATTACGCTTACTTTTTTTAAAAAAAATAAAAAATATGAGATCACTCCATTCAGAAAAGATACAGAAACTTTAAAAGATGATTTGCTTGACAGGGACCTCACGATAAATTCTATCGCATATAGAAAAAGTGTATATTATGATTATTCCAACGGAATAAAAGATTTAAATGAAAGAACTGTGAAATACAATACAAATTCAAAAAAAATCATTCTGGAAGATCCTCTGAGATTGTTGAGAGCGATAAGAATTGCTCTTCAATTAGATTTTTTCATTGATGACAGAACATATTGGAACATAAAAAAATTTGCAAGTCACATAGTTGAAGTTGCAAAAGAGAGAATTCAAAATGAATTCACGAAGATAATAGTATATGGGAATGATGGTATAAATATGCTTTTTAGAACTAATTTACTCGGAAATATTTCCCCGATATTTGATGAATTTCATGATGAAGAATATATATTGAAGTATGAAAAATGTTCTTTAATAAGCGGACTTTTTCTTATATACAAGGTATTTGGTATAAATTTGTATGATTATCTGGATTTTTTAAATTCTCTTTCTTTTCCAAAAAAAACAATTTTCAAAATTAAAGAAATTATCCTGCTTTCAAATAGTTTTATCGATGCTGACAAGAGAACTTTAAAAAAACTATTGAATAAGTTTGGAAAAGAAACGGTATTTGAATATATAAATATTTTAAAATCCTTAGGTGGAACGGTAATTGATCGCTGTGAACTGGATCAAATTGAAAAATTGCTGTTTGAAATTATATCAAATGATGAATGCTATTCACTTTCAGATTTGAAAATAGATGGAAGGGATATAAAAAATCTGGGTTTTAGTGAAGGGGAGACGATAGGTTATATTTTGAAAGAAATTTTAAAAATTATCATTGATAATCCTGATTTAAATGATAAAAATACTCTGTTGAGTATCGTTGAGCATTATCGCACGAAATCGGACGATTGGGGAAGTTAATTAGTATTTAACAGTACATATTCTGTTTAATTTATGTTTTAATGTACATGTAGGGTTGCTATAATTATTTATACAATTACTGGGGGGTGCCTTATATGTTTTGTCTGGAGAGGAAAGTCTCTGATGACGATGAACTGGATTTAAAAAATTACATCGATATTTCAAAATATGCAAAAGAATATGGAATCAAAATTCCTGTATTAATGGATGAAGAACTCTGGGAGATCGTTAAGAGCAATAGAATTCTGGATGGTGGGAAGTCCGGAGAAGATGGGAGGTCCGGAGAAGACGGGAAATTGATTTCACTCATTGAAAATATCATTCCTGAATTAATGAAATGCAGAACAGAGGGTTGTAACTTTGATATTTATGTTTATAATGATAAAGAGAACATAAACAGGAGAAAAGTTTTCATAAAATATATTTTAATAGGAAACGAGAGAAAAATGATCTTAGCTTTCAAATAAATAATATAGGAGAACCACAATGTCAGGAAAATTGACTATGTTCATAGGCCCGATGTATTCAGGGAAGACTTCTTCACTGCTTTCTATGGTGGAGGTTTACAATTTGGGAAAAAAGAATTTCAAAGTTTACAAACCTGCAGCTGATAACAGGTATTCCAGTGATCATATAGTGAGTCATACGGGTCAGAAGTATCCCGCTATTAACGTTCCCGATGTTAAAGTTTTATTTGATGATTTCAGTAAGGAGTCGAAAGATTTAACTGCCGTCTTTATCGATGAAATTCACTTTTTTGATGAGGGATTGGTCGATGTTGTTCAAAGTATAATTTTAAGTGGCGTTGATGTTTATTGTTCCGGACTGGATATGAGCTTTAAACATAGACCCTTTGAAACAACTATCAAATTAATGGGAATTGCCGATGAAATAGTAAAAAATAAGGCCGTATGCAACATATGTGGAGAGTATAAAGCCGTCGTAACTCACAAAATAAACAACAATGACGATGAACTGGAAGTAGGGGGAAGAGAAAAATATATCGCTGTTTGCAGAGACTGTTATGTAAAACTGAATCCTGATTTTGGTAAAAAATACAGAAAAGATCGATAAATCAATTAATTAACTTATAGATAAAAATTTCGTAACTATATATCAATAATATTTAGAGATAATCTAGAAGGTTATATTTTGTAACCTTATTTTTTTGTTATGGGGGCAGATATGTTTGAAAGTATACAGAATAAATTGAATAGGGCCTTCAAAGTTTTGAGTGGAAAGGGTAGAATTTCTGAAAATAATGTGAAAGACGCGGTTAAACAGGTAAAATTATCGTTGCTTGAAGCTGACGTAAACTATAAGGTCGTTAAAGAATTTATCAATGATATAAAAACAGAAGTTTTAGGTGAAAAGGTATTATCCAGTTTTAGTCCCGATCAGCAATTTATAAAAATAGTTAATGAAGAACTTATAAAAATTTTAGGCGAAAAAAAGGTTGATTTATCTCTTCAGAACAGACCGGCAAAGATAATGGTGGTCGGATTACAGGGTAGTGGTAAAACTACGAGTTGTGCTAAACTGGCTTATTTATTGAAGAAAAATGGTAAGAATCCACTACTCGTTGCAGCAGATGTATATAGACCGGCCGCTATTGATCAATTGATACAAATATCAAAAAAAGCCGATGTACCGGTTTTTACAGGTGATAAGAAAAACCCGATTAAAATAGTGGAAGGTGCTTTGAAGGAAGCTGTAAAAAATATAAATGATGTGATAATATTTGATACCGCCGGAAGACTTCATGTCGATGAAAAGATGATGGATGAACTCAAAAAAATAGCGAAAATAACGAAGCCTGATGAAATCCTGATGGTTATTGATGCCATGACCGGACAGGACGCGGTTAACTCCGCAAAGAAATTCAACGAATTACTCGAACTGTCGGGTTTTATTGTAACAAAATTAGATGGCGATGCGAGAGGCGGAGTTATCCTTTCTATAAGATATATAACTGAGAAACCTGTAAAATTCGTTGGATTATCGGAGAAAATAGATGGCCTCGAAGCCTTTTATCCCGATAGAATGGCGGGAAGAATTTTGGGGATGGGTGACGTTTTATCGCTGATCGATAAATTGCAGGCCAATATAGATATGGAAAAAGCCAAACAGATTGAAGAAAAAATTACAAAAAATAAATTCGATTTAGAAGATTTTTTATCACAGTTACAGGAAATAAAAAAGATGGGCTCTTTTGGAGATATTTTGAATATGATACCCGGGGCACCGAAAAATGTTGATCTGGATGCGGGTCAGAAAAACTTAAAGCAAACTGAAGCTGTTATAAATTCAATGACAAAGCAAGAGAGAAGAAATCCCAAGATATTGAATTCCAGTAGAAAAATAAGAGTCGCCAGAGGAAGTGGAACTTCGGTAACGGAAGTGAATAAGATTCTTAAATCTTACAATAATATGAAAGATATGATGAAGATGTTCAATAAAAAAGGTGGAAAAATGAAAGCTATGAAGGGATTTAAAGGATTACCATTTTAAATAAAAATATAATGGAGGTGTTTACGTGGTAAAAATAAGGTTAACCAGAATGGGAAGGCGAAACAGGCCTTATTACAGATTGGTAGTTGTAGATTCTAGAAAAAGAAGGGATGGTGCTTATATAGATTGTTTGGGTTTTTATGATCCAATAAAAGCAAATCCTTTAGAAATCAACGGAGAATCTTTTAATGTGGAAAAGGCTGTTGAATGGATAATGAAGGGAGCCCAACCTACGGATACTGCAAGATCGATCCTAAAAAGATATGGTGTGATGAAAAAGGTTGATGAACTGAAATACCGCAGCAAGAAAGAAAAGCAATCTGAATAATGAAGGACACTTTAATTTACATTCTTAAAGGTATTGTAAAAGATCCCGATGAGATTTCAGTTGTTGAATATGATGAAAATAAAAACAAAATATTCGAAATAAAAGCCTCAGAAGAGGATGTGGGTCAGATAATTGGTAAAGATGGCAGGACTATAAAATCGATAAATATTTTGTTGAACGCATTGGCAGGATCTTCTAAAGAGAATTTTATTTTAAAGGTGATCAGATGAAAGATAATATTCGTGAGGATTATGTCCCGATAGGGAAAATAATAAAACCTCATGGATTCAGAGGTGAATTGAAGTTAAAACCTCTGACAAATATGGATGAGATCTTTGAAAATCTTAATAGCGTATACATTTACAATGAAGATGATGAAAAATCATTTAAATCTTCTGCTGTCGATATAAGGAAGACCGGAAAAGGCTATGTTTTCTCACTTGACGGAATTAATGACCAAACATTGGCGAACAGACTCAGAAATCATTATGTCTATATAAAAAAGGACTTTTTACCGGAACTGAAAGATGGCGAATACTTTTTTTTCCAGATCTTAGATTGCGAAGTTTATAATGAGGGTGACGTGCTTCTGGGTGTTGTTACCGATATTATTGAAACTGGTGCCAAGAATGTTCTGGTCGTTCAAAAAGAAGAAAACCATAACATAGTAGAGAATCTGATACCGATTGTTGATGACTTTATACTGAATATGGATTTGGAAAACAAAAAGATTATAGTGAAGATTCTTGAATATGAGAATGGCGATATTTGATGACTTTTAATATCGTTACCATTTTCCCGGAAATGTTCGATGTTTTAAAAAATTTCGGTGTTTTTTCCAGAGCATTGAAATCCGGCATAGTTAATTTAAATTTGATTAACTTGAGAGACTTTACAGATGATAAGCATAGCATGACGGAAGATTATCCCTTTGGAGGAGGAAGTGGTTTGGTTATGAAGGCAAAACCTTTTTTTGATATTTACGAAGATATCTCGAAAAAAGAAAGGCCATTCGTGATTTATCCATCGCCCCAGGGAGAATTATTCAATAATGAAATGGCGAAAGATTTAGCAAAAAAGAAAAATCTTTTATTTTTATGCGGAAGATATGAAGGCATCGATGAGAGGGTCATGGAGATAGTGGATATGGAAGCTTCTATTGGTGATTTTGTTTTGAATGGTGCTGAACAACCCGCCATGATTATGATCGAGGCTATAGGCAGATTCATATATGGAATAGTAGGGAGTCAGGAATCCGTTGAAAAAGATTCATTTAATAACGATCTTCTTGATTATTCACACTACACCCGTCCCAGAGAGCTAAACGGAAAAAAAGTTCCGGAATATCTTTTGAGTGGAAATCATGGTGTTATTGAGATGGAAAGAAGAAAAGAGAGTTTGATAAGAACGATGAAAAGAAGGCCGGATTTATTTATGAAACGTGATTTGGATAAATTGGATAAAGAAGCATTATTAAGTATTTTTAAGGAGATTTATAAAGATGCTGAATAAAATATATGTTGCATTGATACATTATCCGGTGTTGGGAAGAGACGGGAAGATAGTCTCAAGCGCTGTTACAAATATGGATGTTCATGATATTTCAAGAACATGTAGAACATATAGAGTTAAAGGTTATTATGTGGTCTCAAATCTACCGGCTCAACAAGAAATAGTTTATAATGTATTAAAGTATTGGAGAGAAGAATACGGTAGGGAATATAATCCGAGCAGAACTGAGGCCCTGACAATTGTGAAAAAAGCTTCATATTTGGATGATGTAATAGAGGAAATTATTGAAAAAGAAGGATTAAAACCTTTAATTGTATTCACTTCAGCAAAACAGGGAAAAGACAGATTGAGCTATGAGGCTATGTCAGAAATAGTTAAGAATATAGAAAGACCAATACTTTTTTTATTTGGAACAAGTTGGGGTTTACCGAATGAAATATTGGCAAAATGTGACTATGCTCTTGAACCGATAAGATATTATTCCGAATTTAATCATTTATCTGTGAGAGCGGCGGTTGCGATTACACTTGATAGGATCATAAAAGAAGAAATAGATACCAGGAGGGATTGAGATGGATCAATACATAAGAGCTATTGAAAGTGAATTTGCTAGAGAAGATTTACCTGAAGTAAGACCGGGCTATACGGTCAGAGTACATGTTAAAATCAAAGAAGGAAAAAGAGAAAGACTTCAGGCATATGAAGGTATTGTTATAAGAGTTAAGGGAAGCGGAGTTGGAAAAACATTCACAGTGAGAAGAATTGGTTCGGCCGGAATAGGAGTCGAAAGGATTTTTCCCTATGCGTGTCCCCACGTAGAAAAAATTCAGATTTTGAGAAAAGCTAAAGTGAGAAGGGCAAAACTTTATTATTTGAGAGATGTAAAAGGAAAAATTAAATTAAAGGAGAAAAAGGATAAGAACCGTGGCTAAAGCTGCTGTGAACAAAGTGAAAAAAGGTGAAAATAAAAAAAAGAAAAACAGAGCGGTTAAAGAGCTTAAAGAGTGGGGAATTGCGTTAATTTACGCGGTAATATTCGGCACAATTATAAGATTGTTTGTATTTGAAACAATGTTAGTTCCTACTCCTTCGATGGTTCCGACTATAGAGATAAATGACAGATTGTTCGTTGAAAAGATAACTTATGAATTCAGAGAACCCGAATATGGAGAGGTAGGGGTATTTTATTGCCCCTTTATTGATAAGTCCGCTCTGGAAATGTACAGAGCATTTGATAAATTTATGGACTTTTTTTCACCACGAGAGTTTCAGAGTCATGCTAAATATGTGAAGAGAGTCGTTGGATTGCCTGGAGACACGATTGAATTGAGAATCGCAGAGGAATTCAGTGACGATAAGGCGAATTTAAGATTATTACCCGTTGATGAAGAAGCGAGATATCAACTTTATGTAAATGATGAGCTTCTGGAAGAGACGGAAGATATAAGATATTCAAAGGTCGGTATATTTGCAGATCCTAATTTTTATGAAGGTCTGGCACACCCTGACCTGCAGAGGGATTCAATGTATTATCAATTTTTTCTCGCCTATCAGAATATAATAAATTATCATGAGTATTACGATGAGGTTCTGGATCCTTTGGATCTCTCGAAATATATTGAGCAAGATCCAATATCGAAGAGAGTGACAATTACAATTCCCGAAGGATTCTATTTTTATATGGGCGATAATACAACTCAGAGTTTTGATAGTAGATTTTTTGGATTCGTACCGGAGGAGAATATTGTCGGTATGCCTTTGTTGAGGATATACCCATTCGATCGATTTGGTCCATTGAATAAAGAGTAAAAAACCGGGGATGACCCCGGTTTTATTTGATAACTCATCTGGCGGAAGCGGAGGGACTCGAACCCTCAAGGGGATTTCTCCCCACCGATTTTCAAGACCGGCTCCTTACCAGTTAGGATACGCTTCCAACGAGGATAATTATATATTACTTTATTGGAATAATCAAGTGGTTTTTATGAAGGATATTCAAAGTGAAAATGATTTAAGAAAAATATCCCTTGATAAAGTGGGGATCAAAGGAATAAGGTATCCTATAATAGTAAAAGATAAAGAAAACAAATTTCAAAACACCACGGGAGTCTTTTCTATTTATGTTTTTTTACCGCATAATTTCAGAGGGACTCATATGTCAAGATTTGTTGAGGTTTTGAATAGACATTCTAATAATCTTTCGCAGAAAAATTTGAATAATATTCTTGACGACGTAAAAGGAACTTTGAATTCAAAAGAAGCACATCTTCAGGTGGATTTCCCTTATTTTTTGAGTAAAAATGCTCCGGTCTCAAAAATTGAGAGCATCAGTAGTTACGATTGTTCTTTTATTGCCAATAAAAATGATAAAATGGACTTTACATTGAATGTCCAAGTTCCTGTGACTACTTTATGCCCTTGTTCTAAAGAGATAAGTAAATATGGTGCGCACAATCAAAGAGCTTTAGTCAGTGTATTTTTGCATATGAATAAGATGGTCTGGATTGAAGATATAATAAATTATGTTGAAAAGTCCGGAAGCGCTCCCATATACAGTCTGTTAAAACGCAGCGATGAAAAATATATCACCGAATTGGCCTATGATAATCCGAAGTTTGTAGAGGATGTTACAAGGGATGTTGCTATTTTGCTCAATGATGATTCAAGAATTTCCTGGTATAAAATAGAGGTTGAAAGCTATGAATCGATTCATAATCATTCTGCTTTTTCTTCTTTAGAGGTCAAAAAAGGTGATAGATAAAATAATTGACATAGACAAGAGGAAGAAGATTGAAAAATTTTTCTCTCTTTTGAAAGAATCTAAGCATAATTTGATATCATCCGGAACTAAAAGGAATTTTGAAGTTAAACATTTTGAGGATATTTATATTCCCATCGACCATATTTCAGTTGGAGAAAAAAATATTGATGTGGGAACGGGCGGAGGAATCCCAGGGGTTGTATTGAGTATTATCTTTGATGAATCGGAGTGGCTTCTTCTTGATTCGATAAGCAAAAAGACAAATGAACTTGAAACATTTATTCATCAATTGGGATTATCAAATGTTTCGTTGGTGAATGAGAGGGTTGAAAGATTTTCTGAAAATAACCGGAATTCATTTGATTCGGTTTTTTTCAGAGCAGTAGCGAGAACCGATATCTGTCTTGAATACGCTTGCCCATTGGTAAAAAACGGAGGGAATATTTATATATATAAAGGACCAAATTTTATTTCTGAGAAGAAATATTTCGAAAATGCCTGTAATTTATTAGGAATAGAATTCATTCGAAAGATAGAATACACTTTAAGTGACGATTCGAGTAGAAATCTGTTGATCTTTAAAAAGGTTTCCGATTCAAAGATCAGGCTTCCAAGAAAGGTTGGACTGGCAAAGAAAAGGCCGATTGGAGAATTTTTATGAGTGGGAAAATATGTTTGGTCGGGACTCCGATAGGAAATCTGGAAGATATAACTTATAGGGCTATAAGGGTTTTAAAAGAATCGAATATAATATTGTCGGAAGATACAAGAAGATCTTTAAAATTGCTCAGGGAATATTCAATACATCCCGAAGAATTGATTTCTTATAATTCACACAACTATTTATCGAGGGAAAAAAAGATAATATCTTCAATAAAACAGAATAAACAGATTTCATTTGTATCCGATGCGGGAATGCCCGTGATCTCGGATCCCGGTCTGTCACTCGTGAATCTTGCCAATGAAAACGATATAGAATTCGATGTAATACCTGGTCCGAGTGCTGTGACGACAGCCGTCGCGGCTTCTGGTTTTGGTGGAAGTAATTTCATATTTTTTGGTTTTTTGCCAAGGGGTAAAAAACGGAGAAGAATATTTAAAAAAATTTCAGAAGGACTATACGAAAGTAAGAACATCGTTTTTTTTGATTCTCCCTATAGAATCAAAGAGTGTGTTGAGGACTTTTATGAAATAGTTGGAAATAGAGAAATATTTATTGGTAAGGAACTTACAAAACTACATCAAAAATATATTTTTACGACTGTTAAAAATTTGTGTGATAATATTGATGATATAGAATTTATAGGGGAATTAACGATTGTAATATCCGGAAGAGAAAAAGATGATTAACAAACTTTTGGAATTGATAAGAAAATTTATATCTTTAACTCCTGCCATAATTCTTGCCATTTATGCCCACGAATTTGCACATTATTATTTTGCAAAAAAACTCGATAGCAAATCGGTATACTGGTTTAAACCAAGATTTTTAAAGGTTTTTGATCCGCTGGGTGTTATAATGTATTATTTATATTATTATGGTTGGTCGAGACCTTACCCTATAAATTTCTGGAGATTGAAGGCCAAAAGCAAAAGCGGATTGATTTTGACAATTCTATCCGGCCCCTTGACCAATTTTATAATCGGGATAATATCAATTTTTCTTTTTTATATATTCAAACTCAACAATTATTGTATATATACCGCTGAAAATGTGGGTGACAACATTTTCCTGGTGTTTTTTTCCGAAATTATCTATTGGATTTCCATAGTAAATCTTAACACCGCAATATTCAATATGCTCCCCTTCCCAACTCTGGACGGGGGGAATTTGATAAAAGTTTTTGCTTCTGAAAGATATCTTCAGTGGTCGGCAAAATTTCAAATTTACGGCATCTTATTATTAATAGTATTATCCTTAATAGGTATAATACAGTTATTGATGATTCCCGTGAATGAATTTGTATTCTGGTTATCGACCTTTTTCAATTAATCTTCATTTCCATATTCATAAGGAAGAAAAAAGCCGGTGGTTTTGGGCAGGAAACTGAGTTTCAAAGTCGCTGTAGGACCGTTTCTTTGTTTTGCGATTATTATTTCCGTGAGCTGTGCTTTGTTAAAATCATAATTTTCATCATCCGAATCGTCATTTTTTGATTTGTAATATTCATCTCTATACAAAAATATTACTACGTCGGCATCCTGTTCTATCGCTCCGGATTCTCTCAAGTCACTCAACATTGGTCTTTTATTATCTCTTTTTTCAACCGCCCTAGAAAGCTGTGAAAGACAGATAATGGGAATATCCAGTTCTCTCGCTAAAAGTTTCATGGATCTGGTGATATCCGTTATTTCCTGTTGCCGGTTTTCTTTTTTATTTTTTATTTGCATGAGCTGTAAATAATCTATGAATATAGCATCAATATCGAGTTCTAATTTCATTTTTCTTGCCTTTGAAGATAGCACTCTTGGGTTCAAGATGGGCTCATCATCTATATAAAACTTCGAACTGCTGAGCCTTCCGGCGGCATCTGTTACTTTCACCCATTCGTCATTATCGATGATCGCATTTCTTAATTTATAAAGTTCAACATTTGATTCCACCGATAGCAATCTTGTTACCAGTTGTGTCTCTGACATTTCAAGACTAAAGAACGCCACCGAATAATCTTCCGGATTCTTAGGAGTTACTACAGCCATGTTCTTTGCAATGCTCAATGCAAGAGAAGTTTTTCCCATTGAAGGTCTTCCGGCGATAATTATTAAATCAGATCGCTGAAAACCGGAAGTGAATTTATTCAAATTTTTATACCCAGTATTCAGACCAGTAATTACAGCCCCTTCCTTTATTCCCTGATTGGTGATTCTCGCTTCAGCAATACTGGGGATTATTTCATCTTTCACAATTTTATTTAATGAACTGTATGATTTTATCTGCAATCCGGAAGTTATCTTAAATATCTTCTTTTCCGCTTTATCCAGTAAATCATCGAAGTCCTCAGGATTAAAGGAATCATTGATTATTTCTGTAGAAGCCTCTATGAGTTCTCTCTGAATAGCTTTTTCTTTTACAATTTTACAGTAATAATCGTGGTTGGCATAAGAATGTACATTTTCATGTATTCTCACTAATTCTGAATAACCACCGATTTCCTCAATCACTCCCATATTTTCGAGTTTATCCGTGATTGTTATAATATCTACAGGCTTTCGATTGTCGTCGAGCATTTCAATGGCTTTAAATATTTTTCGATTTTTTTCGGAATAAAAGTCCTCAAATGTTATGATCTCTCTTACTTCATGTAAAATATTAGGATTGATTATTATCGAGCCAATGATTAATTCTTCCGCTTCAATGTTTTTGGGGATAGTTTTAATATTATCAGCCACTTATAGCCTCCAGATTTCCGTTTATGAATTTCTTAAATGTATCAATATCAAGAACACTCGATTTAACCTGTCCTTTGAAAGGTCCGGCACCACCCTTTATATCATATTCTTTCCTCAGCAAATCAACTATTTTTTTACAATTATAGCCTCTGGAAGATAAATAGAAAGTATCATCATTTTTTCCTATAAACAAATACTTTTCTGAAGTGATCGCCGAATTAAATGCTTTTATATATTCCTCATCATCTTCAACAAAAATTATCTCATCCTCCAAAGCATTTACTTCTTTATATATTTTTTCATTCAGAATCTTTTTGTATTTGTTTCTCTGAATTTTGTTATCTTCTATTAGTGATTCAACTCTTTTGAGAAGATTGGCTTCATCGCATGTTAAAAGTTTTTTTAAATCATTTGTGATATTTGTTAACTTCATGTAAAAATCGATGGCTCTTTTCCCCGCCAGAAAATAAATTCTCGTCAGATTTCCTTTGACCTTTTCAGTTTTAATTATTGATAAAACACCTATCTCACCGGTATTTCCAACATGATATCCTCCACAAGCTGAATGGTCATAATCACCTATTGAAACTATTCTTATGTCTTCATTATTTTCCAGGACTTTCTTATTAACGGGTTTTCTTAAATGGTATTTATCGATATCTTCAATATTTATTTCATTTATATTTACAGGCAAATTGGATTCGATAACACGATTTGTCTTATTTGAAATTAATTCGATCATTTCTTTTGAGATGGAAGGAATATCTATATCAATAGTTGAATAATCGTCTCCCATCTGAAAACCGACGGTGTTTCCGGAAAGCTCATCAAAGATCGCAGCAGATAAAATATGCTGTGCACTGTGCTGAACGGATATTTCTTTTTCCCAATCGTAATCAACCTCTATTTCAACTTCCTGACCTTCATGAAATTGTGAAGTTTTATTTAAAGCCAGATAAATTTTATCATTATAGATTGTTTTGAATTTATTACCATTTATATAACCTCTGTCACCCAATTGACCACCTTTACCATCGGGGTAAAAGTCCAGATCGCCCAAATATAGTAAGGTTTCAATATCTTTATTTACAATTTTTTCTATTTTCTTTTTCATTTTATCCCCCTATGCACTTGAATTGTCTCATAATTGTATGTAATAATAATATTAATTATATTATATATATTGTCAGTTTCTTTTAAGGTGTATTTAATTTAAGTTTGAGGTGATCTGTTTGAAAAGTAAACCGATTCTTTCGGTTAATAATTTATCAACTTATTTTGATATGGCCGAAGGTATAGTTAAAGCGGTACAGGATGTTTCGTTTGACCTTCATAGAAATGAGGTCTTGGGTATAGTAGGAGAGACCGGGTCCGGCAAAAGTGTAACAGTGAAATCGATAGCCGGGTTGATAGATTCTCCCGGCCGGATAGCAAGTGGAGAAATTAAACTTTTAACCGATGAATTTTCTAAAAATAAAAAAGAAGAATATGTTGATTTAGCTGAACTTCAGTACGAAAGATTTTCCAGAATAAGAGGAAAACATATTGGAATGATATTCCAGGATCCGATGACTTCATTGGACCCAATGTATACTATTGGAAATCAAATGGTGGAAACCATCGTTCACCATGAAAAAGTTTCTGCTGCGGAGGCCAAAGAACGTTCAATAAAGTTGTTGGAACTCGTTGGTATTCCTAAACCTTCTGAGAGAATAGATGATTATCCGTTTCAATTATCGGGGGGACAGAGGCAAAGGGTAGTTATAGCTATAGCTCTTTCCTGCAATCCCGAAGTCTTGATATCCGATGAACCGACGACCGCGCTCGATGTGACAGTACAGGCACAGATTTTAGAGTTGATGAAGGATCTTCAGGAAGAATATAAAAATGGGATGATATTCATCACCCACGATCTTGCGGTTATCGCTGAAATTGCTTCGAAAGTTTCGATAATGTATGGAAGCTACCAGATGGAAGTGGCTCCGGTTGAAAAAGTATACAAAGAAGCGAGACATCCATACACTTATGCTTTGTTGAGCTGCATTCCGAGATTGGACATAAAGCAATCCGAATTACTTCCCATACCGGGACAACCTCCAGTTATGATGAATCCCCCAGAATTATGTCCTTATTTACCCCGATGTAGACGTTCAATTGAAAAATGTAAAAAGGTTTTACCGGATCTGATTGAAATTGAAAAAGATCACTTCGTTCGATGCAATAATCCTGTTGCAAAAGAATATTTAGTCAAGGAGAAAACTGAATGAGTTTATTAGAAGTTGTCAATTTAAAAAAATATTTTCCTATAAAGCAGGGTTTTCTTGTTGAAAAAACGGTGGGGTATGTTAAGGCTGTTGATGATGTTAGTTTTTCAGTTGATAAAAATCAAACGGTTGGAATTGTTGGAGAATCGGGCTGCGGAAAAACAACCATTGGTAAATCAATAGTCAGACTGCATGAGATTACAGATGGAGAAGTTCTTTTGAATGGCGAAGATACTTCTGTGTATTTTTTCAAAAAAAGAAAAGCCCAGAAATTTATTCAAAAAAATTATATTGAAGCCGAAGGATTCAAAGAAGGGAAGAATTTAAAGCCCAGCCAAAAGATAGTTTATGATGCATACAATAAGGCGGATGGGAATCTTGAAAAAATCTATAATATCCTATTTGAAGATATACATGAAAAGAGAAAGGCTCTGAGAAGAAAGGTTCAAATTGTATTTCAGGATCCTATGTCGTCTCTGAATCCAAGAATGACGGTAGGACAGATGCTTATCGAACCCCTCATATTTCATGAAATTGTAAAAAACAGAGATGAGGCGATAAAAGTTGTTAAAGGGTTACTGGAAAAAGTGGGATTGAAATCATACCATATTGACAGATATCCCCATCAGTTCAGTGGGGGACAGAGGCAGCGAATAGCAGTTGCGAGATCCATCACGGTAAATCCGGAACTGATCGTTCTTGATGAGCCGACCTCAGCCCTTGATGTTTCGGTTCAGGCACAGATAGTTCAACTGCTCCAGAAGCTACAGGAAGACTTAAAAGCAGGTTACATATTTATTTCGCACAACCTAGCTCTGGTGAGATTCATTTCACAGATTGTCGGGGTAATGTACCTGGGAAAAATGGTTGAGTATGGAGATAGCGAAGAGGTTTTCGAAGATCCATTGCATCCATATACCAAAGCTTTATTAGCGGCGGCACCGATACCCGATCCCGATAAAAAAAGAAATAGAAAAGAACTCATAGGCGGGCAGGTTCCAAGCCCAATTAACAGGCCAAGTGGGTGTTTCTTTCATCCAAGATGTAAGTATAAAATGGATATTTGTTCTAAGGAGTATCCTGAAGAATATATCATCAACGAAAAGCATAAGGTAGCGTGTTTTCTCTATAAGAAATAATAAAAAATTCTATGTTAAGGAGGTAAAGTTTTTATGAAAAAACTTTTAGTTGTTTTGGCAGTACTTTTTGTAACCGTTAGTATGTTTGCTGCAACAGACTATGTCATAAGAGACTATGCTGGAAACCCGGGCGGCGTATTAAATGTCGGTACCCTTGGAGATCCAAAGACGTTTAACATCGTGTGGGCTCAGGAAACGAGTTCAACTGATATGTTAGATTGGATTGGTTATCATGAGACAACGGGATGTTTTATCGGAAGCGATCAGGGCGGTATGCAAACCGTTCCTCTACTGGCTACTGATTGGTGGTTCTCCGAAGACGGAAAGACAGCCTATTTTAAATTGAGAGAGGGAGTATTGTGGTCTGATGGAGAGCCTCTCACGATGGAGGACGTTCTCTTCACATTCAACGATGTAATGTTTGTTAATGAGATGACTGCAAACGGTAACGCATCCTATATGGATGCCAACGATGAGCTCCCTGTAGTTGAAGTAGTTGACGAAAATACGATTTCCTTCGCCTGGACAGTTCCTAATGTATGGGGATGGAAAGCAGTTGGTGCGACCGATATTCTTCCAAAACATGCGTTAGCAGAAGCTGTTGCGAACGGTACATTGGCGGAAAAGTGGACAGTCGATCAGTTCACAGATGTCGTTGGTTGTGGTCCATATGTTCCTGAAGAATTTGTTCCTGGTGTTTACGTGAAATTCGTTAAGAATCCCCTTTTCTGGATGAAGGATTCCAACGGTTATCAGTTACCATATCTGGACGAAATTATCTATACTATCGTTGGTGACCAGAATGCAGAACTGTTGAAGTTCGAAGCCGGTGAACTGGATGAAATAGGTCCAACCGCTGAAAACTTCCCAAGACTGGCGGAAAAGGCTGAAGAAATGGGCTGGAATACAGTTGTTGGTGGAGTTGCTCTGGGGTCAAACTTCATAACATTCAACTTCAACGCACCTGATCCCGTAAAGAGTGAATGGTTCAGAAATGCGGATTTCAGAAAAGCCTGGGTTTATGCTCTTGACAGAGCATCAATTATCGAGACGATTTACAATGGCTTAGGTGCACCACTTTATGGCCCTGTTTCACCTTCAAGCGGATTCTACAATCCTGAAATCGAAGAATATGGTTACAAGTATTCAATAACGAGGGCAAGACTTTCACTCAAAAAAGGTGGATTTTCCTGGAAAGAAGACGGAACATGTGTCGATGCAAATGGAAATCCTGTTGAATTCGAATTGCTGACGAATGCTGGAAATACTGCAAGAGAAGCCATTGGTGCTATCATGGCTTCTGCCGGTGAAAAGCTAGGTATTAAAGTTAATTTTACTCCTATAGACTTCAACACTGTTGTTTCGAAATTGTTGGAACCAAGTTATGAATCTGTTATCATAGGACTTACCGGTTCAGTTGATCCTGGCAGTGGCTGGAACGTATATAGAATTGATGGCGGACTTCATATGTGGAATTACCCTCCTGAATATTCCGAAGCCGTTTCTCCTGAAGAATATGTACTTCCCGACTGGGAAAAGAGAGTTGACGAAATATTCAGAGAACAGACTGCTGCGGTTGTTGAAGAGGACAGATATAATCTCTTTGCAGAATATCAGGATATTTTCGCTGATGAACAACCCTTAGTATTTACGATCGCTCAGAATTATCTGTTGGTTTATGATAATACGTTAATGTTGGCTAATGACGATCCTAATCCTGCTGCCGGTGCATTTTGGCAAAGAGAAGGAATATACTGGAAATAATTACGGATTCTTTATTTTAGAGCGGGTTTTACAACCCGCTCATTAATTGAATTTTGGGAGGCTACGAAGTGTTAAGATATATAGTTAGGAGGATTATTCTCGCGATTCCGGTTTTATTGGGTGTTTCGATTCTCGCTTTTTTAATAATTTCTGCGGCTCCGGGAGATTTTTTAGATCAATACAGATTGAATCCTTCGATAAGCAAAGATAAAGTAGAACAGATGGAAAGGCAATTTGGTTTTGATAAGTCTGTTGTCGTTCAGTATTTTAACTGGTTGAGTCAGGTTGTCCAGGGAAATTTTGGATATTCTTTCACTTACCGTATTCCCGTTTTTAATCTTATTTGGGGGAGACTGGCGGCGACTTTAGCATTGAGTATTTCTACAATGATTTTTGCATGGGGGATAGGTATCCCACTTGGCATTTATTCTGCATTACATAAATATTCATTTGGAGATCAGACTATTTCCTTTATCGCTTTTATTGGAATATCAATACCAAATTTCTTTTTTGCGCTTTTGTGGCTTTTTATGTCGGCAAAAACAGGATGGTTTCCCATCGGCGGATATATATCAACGAACTATAACGAATTATCCTTTTTTGGTAAAGCTGGTGATTTGATGTGGCATCTGGTCGGCCCCATGGTTACTTTGGGAACGGCACAATTGGCCGGTATAATGAGGCAGATGAGGGGTCAGCTGCTTGATAATCTAAAAATGGATTTCGTTACTTTTGCACGTGCGAAGGGAATGCCTGAAAAAAATGTAATAAGAAAACACGCGATCAGAAATGCGATCAATCCCATAATCACTATGATAGGATACACGCTGGCTGCTTTGCTGGGTGGTGCTGTGTTAACCGAATCAGTATTTAGCTGGCCGGGAATGGGGAGATTGGTTATCGATGCTTTGAGACAGCAGGACTTATTCTTGGTTATGGCCAGTTTACTTTTGAGTTCCATAATGTTGATAATTGGAAATTTAATTGCGGATATATTGTTAGCTTGGGTTGATCCAAGAATAAGGTTTAGACTTAGTTAGGAGCGGTTTGATGAAAAAAAGAAAACAGGAAGTAAGCAGTGAAGAAGTTAAAAAAGAAGATTTATTTGAAGTAAAATATATGACTAGATGGCAACTGGTTTGGAGAGCTTTAAGAAAGCACAAGCTCGGATTGTTATCACTCTGGGTACTTGCTATTATGTATTTGATGGCGATTTTTGCCGATTTTCTAGCACCTGTCGATCCGTATGCTCAGGTTCAGAATAATGGTTTTGCCCCTCCTTCTGATGTCCACTGGACGAACGAGGATGGAGATTTTTCATTTCCTTATATATATCAATGGAGTGTTGAGAGAGATCCCGCAACATTCAGAACAACATTTGTCGAAGCAACGACCGTTGAAAAAATTTCGTTGATTAATGGAAAAACAGGTGCCGAAGAAACTTATATCGATGGTGAAAATTCTATCGGGATCTGGTTTGCCATAGAAGAGCAGAGATATGCGGTCGATGCCGAGGGAAACAGAGCCGATCTGGGAAGTCCAAATTATGCTAATACCCAGACTTTGAAATTGAGTGAGATGGGTATATTTGAGAACCCGGTTTTAGTGGATGAAACGAGTGAAAATGCTTTGACAGCGATTACTCCTACCAGATACCGCACGTTGAACGATATTGGTGAACCTGTCGGTATTTATACTGAGAAAACTTTGAAGAGAGTTTTTATTCAGCATGAAAAAGAATTAGAAGATGTGGTCAAGGAATCGATTGCTATGTATAACGAGTTTCTAGACGAAGGCGAAGATGCTGAGCTTATAAAGGAATTTTTGAGTGAAGTCGGAATATCTCCCGATCTCGTTTATGCTGTGGATGAACCCGAAATTTTAGAATTCACTACCAAAAAATATCCTCTGAAATTCTTTGTTTCGTCGTGGGAGTACAAATTGTTGGGGTTCATACCGATGGACCTTCATCTGTTTGGTACCGAATTGCCCGCCAGGTATTTGCCGTTTGGTGCGGATAAATATGGCAGAGGATTACTCTCAAGAATTTTATTCGGATCGAGAATTTCCATGACCATAGGACTTTTTGGTATTGCAATCACATTCTCGCTTGGATTGCTGATTGGTGGAGCGGCTGGTTTTTATGGGGGAGCTGCCGATGAAGTTTTGATGAGGGTAACGGAGATACTGATGTCAATACCTGGATTCTATTTGCTTATATCGTTGAGATCCGTTTTGCCAACAGGATTACCGTCGAGTATAACCTATCTGATGATTATAGTAATATTGAGTTTGATTGGCTGGACCGGAATGTCAAGGGTCATCAGAGGAATGGTGCTCTCCCTGAAAAGCAGAGAATATGTTCAAGCTGCTATTGCTATGGGATATCCGGATAAAAGAGTAATTATGAAACATATAATCCCGAATACCGCCACTTACATAATTGTGGCAGCAACTTTGTCCATACCCAGTTATATTATAGGAGAGGCAGGATTGAGTTTCCTTGGATTGGGTATTCAGGAACCGTCTGCGAGTTGGGGGTTAATGCTTTCTCAGGCCCAGAATATAAAAGTAATGACAGAGGCGCCATGGTTACTGATCCCCGGAATATTTATTTTTATAGTCGTAATGGCGTTCAATCTTCTTGGGGATGCCTTAAGGGATGCCTTGGATCCAAGATCGCTCGGATATTAATTTGATAATCAAAGTATAAATAGAATAAAGATATGAGAGCGGATTAGATCCGCTCTTTTTTATGTGATTATAGATTTGTTATATTTGATGGTTGAGAATAACAGAGGATGTTTTATCAAAAAAAGTCCTTTGATTTCTGAAAAATATTTTTTCAACACTCTGTTGACTCTAAAAGTGTTTATTCTGCTCGATTCACTGGTTTTTTCAAGATCAAAGAAAACCAATCCCGGATGCCTGTTTTGCATCGGCCAGGTATTATCCTTCCTCTTTTTTTTCATTATTATTTTAACCGCATCGTCCATTCTTTCATCATAATTGACATCTGCGTTTGAAAAATATTCCATAGCTTTCAGGATATCGTATTTCCATCTGGGTGGAAAGGATAACAGTTTAAATTTTTCATTCATTACTTTTCCCGTTCTGGAAGATTTAAATAATCTATGAGACAGAAGAAATTCCTGTCCGTCTTTTTCCATTCTCTCAATCTTCTCTTTTTTATAATCGCTGATTTTCCTGAATTCATGGAATGATTCTAAAACGCTTAAGGTAGTGTGGACTGAGCTATGTATGTCCATTAACCTGCAATTCCATCCTCCATCTTTGAACTGAGTTTTTATAAGAAAATCTACTATCTTTTCCATCCTTTTGTCAACAATTTTGAAATATGAAAGCATTACCAACAGCATCGCCGTTACGCAAACGTCACAACCTTTTTCGGTTTTTCCGTAACTTATGCAATTAGCTTTTTCATAAAAGCCCTCATTTAAAAGCAATCTGGCGGCACCGATACATTTTATGTTATTTGGATTCACTTCCAGTCTGGTCAACAACAAAAGGGTGTAGTGGGTTGAGGTCCATTTTGGAGAATATAACCTGTTTGACCAGGTGAAGTTCTTTTCCTGTAAATCCAGTAATTTTTTTATCCACCCACAGCTTTCGGCCTTTTTTTGGAGAAAAAGGAGTTTAACATCGGGTGAGTTCAAAAGGTATTTATTCGTTAAAAATACGATGGAAGGATCACCCTTTAAAAGCCAGTCTTTAACTTCTTCATCGAGAAAATAATAATCATCATTCATAACTCTCACCTCCCTGCAATATATTTTTATATTCTTCGTTATAAATATTGAAAGTTTTTTCATCAAAAAGAACTATAAAAACTTTATTCAGATAACTGAGATTATTCAAAATGGATTTTATTTCCAAGAGCGCAATTCTTGAAGCTCGCCTTATCGGAAAGCGATAGGCGCCGGTACTGATGGAGGGAAAAGCGATGGAATGTAATTTGTTTTTTTCAGCCAGTAAGAGAGAATTCTTGTAACAATTTCTGAGCAGTTCATCTTCATTATATCTTCCGCCTCTCCAGATTGGTCCGACCGTGTGTATTACCCATCTTGCTTTTAAATTGTAGCCCTTTGTTATTTTGGCCTGGCCTGTTTGACAGCCATTGAGAGTTTTACATTCTTCAAGGAGTTCTTTTCCTGCCGCCCTGTGTATAGCGCCATCAACACCTCCGCCTCCCAGAAGAGAGTTGTTGGCGGCATTTACAATGGCATCTGTAGCCATATTTATTATGTTATTTTTGATGATTAGAATATTCTTGCGCATCATTCATTTTCCATGAAATATTTTTTTACAACAAAATTATACAACAAAAAAGTTGTGAAAAAGCCTCTCTGAGGTAGGGTATAAAAATTTTATTCACACAGGTTGAAGTAAATGAGAGGTGTTGTTCCAATCTATCAGATCAATTTGAATCTTTTTTGCAGTTTTATTTACATCGCAAATTGTTATCGAACAGTTATCAACGTGATTGCCATGTTTTGAATAAAAATCCAGATGATTGACGTTGTCACATATCACGGGTAATGCTCCTGAAATAATTCCACCATGCGCCACTACAAGAATGGTTTTTTCAATACTGAGGTCGATAATATCCATAATTCCATTTCTCATTCTATTGGCCAGTGCAATTAAATTTTCTCCCCCTTCAAAAGGTATTTCTATATTTCCCTTTCTCCAGTTATTTATAACAGTGTTATAAGATTCAAGATATTTGTCTTCAATTGGTTTTCCCTCGAGCAAACCGAGATTCAGTTCGTTGAATTTTTCATTTTTTAAGATTGATAAATTTTTCGGTTTTACAATAAATGTTGCGGTTCTGTAAGCTCTCAGAATCTGAGATGAGTAAACCGAATCTATTTTAATGTTTTTAAAAAATTCAGAGGTATATTTGGCCTGTTCTATTCCCTTTTCCGTTAAATTATAATTAGCCTCAGGCTCATGTGTAAAGATTTTTGTCGCGTTCGCTTCGCTTTCTCCGTGTCTTACAAAATATATTCTGTTTATAATGATCACCTTCTTTTTACAAATTCCAAAACGAATTATAACACGAATTAATTATTTGAAAATTAAGTAATTTCAGGATAGATTATCTTTAGATATTTTTTATAACAATTGGAAAAAATCACTCTTTTAATGTTTTAAGTTGGTTTAATACTATTGTGATTTATCTTTTCTGCTCTAAATAAAATACATGGAAATTGTGTTTCAGAATTTTTGAATAAAAATTAATAATACGCTTTTTATTCGGATTTAAATGTTTAATTTATAAATGAATTTAACATTATTTAATTTTTTCAAACTGATTTTTCAGTATTTTAATAAAAATGGATCGTTCTTCAAATTTTTATCTTGGTTGTATTGTACAATTTTACAGAGGTGCGAAGTGATTTTTCAAAATAATTTTTTATTCTTTTGATATAATATTTCGAGGTGATTCGTATTAAAAAATCGTTTGTTATTTTAACTTTATTCATTGTAATAACTGTTATTTTTGGATTCATTGCGTTAAATTCTCTGGAAATACAAGGTATGGAAGCTTTGTTATCGGGAGATGTTCCCTCGGTTAAAAATTATGAAAATATGGAGAATATATTCGGAAAGTCTTCTTTATTGCTTGTAATAGTAAAGATTGAATCGATATACGATGAAGGATCGATGGAACACATTTATAATTTTGTTCAGGGTTTAAAAGAGCTGAAAGATGTAAAATCCGTTAATTCGATTTTCGACAGTGCTAAGGTCAGATTTCTTGGTACAAATATAGATTATCAACCTTACTTCGATAAGGGAATTCCCGCGGAGAATGCTGAAGAAATTTTTGAGAATAATCTTTATGTTGGAAATCTCATTAATGAAGATGGCAATACTTTATTTATAACGATCGAAATAGATAACGATGACGTTATGGAAGGCATAAATGAACTTTTAGAAGATAATTTGAGTGATCTGGAAGTTTATACAACCGGGGGTCCGGTGGTAAATGAATCTATTAATAATTCAATTTTTCTTTTAATTTTAGTTTTTCCGCCACTCCTCTTTTTATTGATAATCTTTTTGTATTATTTGAAATTGAAGAATGTTTTTGCAGCTGTGATTCCTCCGCTTCTATCTATTCTTTCGGTTATATGGACGCTTGGGATTGCCCCAATAATGGGCATAAAACTCAATGTTTTAACTTCCACTTCCGGCCTGTTCCTGATAATTATCTGCTCATCATACGGGCTTCATTTCGTGGACAAATATATTTCAGAAAGGGAAAATAATCCCAGAGAAGAAGCTTTAAAAATAACGATGAAAGAGGAAAAGCGCCCGATTATTTTTTCGGGATTGACCACGATGATCGGATTTTTAACGTTTATTTTCAGTTCAATGGATGCGTTCAAACAGCTTGGTATCCTGGTTTCAATAGGTATATTTTTTTCATTGCTTTTCACCATTATACTCGTACCGAATTTTATAAGGTTGAAAGATTTGCGGAGAAAAGGAAATAGTCTGAGCTTCAATAAGTTTTTTAATGCTACGGGAAAGAAGTTTGATAAGACTTTAACTATTATTTTTCTGGTGGTTTTAGCCATATCTCCATTTGTGATTTCTAGAATACCGATCAGAATGGATCAGTACGAATACTTCAAAGAAAATGATCCTGTTACCGTTTCATCGTCCGTTGCGATTGAAGAATTTGGATGGGTGATGCCTTATTACGTTATTTTATCGAATGATGGGAAGGTTTTCACTCAGGAGGATGCAGAGAATATTTCTGAGATGATTGATAAACTCAAATCTATTGAAGGTATAAATGGAACGGATTCCATTCTGGATATTTCCAATTCCTTCAATATTCCATTACCACTGCTTCAAATATTTTCAGAGAGTAATAATGAGTTGAAAGCTCAGGTATCTTCATTTTTAAGCGAAGGTTTTCTGAGAATTATCCTGAAGACACCTGAAACCGATTCGATAAATACTCAAAGAATTCTGGAAGGCATACAGGATGTTCTTAAGGAATACGAAGAATATAAACCTTACGTGGCATCGCAATTGCTGTTCACATATGAAATGAATAAGGAGATAGTGCAGAATCAAATAAGTACCATAGTTTTGGCTTTCATAGCTATTTTCACATTGTTGTTGATTTTGTTCAAATCTCTCAAGGTGGCCATTGTAGGTGTTGTGCCGATTTTGATGGTGACCGCTTTCAATTTCCTCTTTATGGGGCTTTTCAAAATACCTCTGGAGATAGGTACCGCCATAATTTCCGGAATTTTGATGGGGTTGATTATTGATTATTCCATTCATCTGATGGTTTATTGCAGGGAGGATCATAAGAGTATCATTCAAAGCAGAAAGAAAATCGGTCCGGTAATTTTAACGAATTCAATAGCTCTATCGATAGGATTTTTTGTCATGATTTTTGCACCATTGAGATTGTATACGAGATTGAGCATTTTGTTAACTATCGGCATGATAGGGGGAGCGTTTATAACTTTGACCGTACTTCCTTATCTGTATGAAAAATTTATTGAAAAGAAGAAAAAGAATTGATAAGTAAATAAAAAGATATATATATTAAATTTCTTATAAAATTAGTAAAAATATCATATAATTTCTTTTAGGATACCGTGTTTTTTATTCTAAAGGAGGGATGTTATGAATTTAAGAAAAATTTTTATTGTACTTGTAGTGTTGGTTATATCGGTTTTCATGTTTGCCAAAGATTACGGGACGGTAGATTTAGATATTGATAGATATCTGGGAACGTGGTACGAAGTAGCAAGATTTCCGTTGTTCTGGGAATGGGGTTTAGTTAACACGACGGCAGATTATTCTTTGATGGAAGATGGAAAAATAAAGGTGATTAACAGCGGGTACTATTATGAACCTGACGGGAAAAAGAGTTCATTTCAAGGGAGCGCATACATACCGAATCCCGATGAACCTGGAAAATTGCTCGTTTCTTTCTTTTTATTTATAGAAAGTGATTATTGGGTCGTTATGATCGACGAAGAAAATTATTCTTATGCGGTTGTGAGTAACCCTGGGAAGAAGAATTTATGGATATTGAGCAGAACGCCGGAAATGGATGAAAATACATATATTATGATAATTGAACAACTTGAAAAATGGGATTTCGATCTTTCGAAGTTGAAAAAAGTTCCTCAAGAGTATTGATGAACTTCAGGATCCGTTTTTAAGAATCAATATCTTTCAATATTTTCAGTTTTTAAAAAGAATTTTTTTATGAATGGATTCATTATTTTCGGAAAAATAGAGATTATTCTGAAATCTGAATTGAGCATTCAGTTGAATTTATAAGTTACACCAGTTAACTTTTCTGAAATTTCCCAAAGTTTCTGTGCCAATTTTTTGTTGTGAGATCTGGGACTTGAAAAATTTCTTACAGCCCATCCCCAGAGACCTAATATTAAAGGGCCATAATATTTTCCGCCTTTTATTTTTTCGTCCGTTGCTGCCCTTAACATGGGTATTGAACCCAGGTATGCCGTCTGACCGAATAGAAATGATATAGTTTTATGAAAGTAATGTCTGATGTTTTTTTCACCCGCAGTTCCGGAATTGAACAGATTTGTTCTTGCGATACCTGGATGTGTGGCTATACTCAACGAATTTATATTGTGTTCGTCAAATTTTCTTTGAAGTTCAAATGCAAAGAGTAAATTTGAAAGCTTGCTTTTTGAATAAGCGGAGTATCTGTTGTATCGCTTTTCATCATTTATATCTGAAAAATCTATTTTTCCGGTAAAATGTGCGATGCTACTCATGGTTATAACTCTGGAATTTTCAGTTTTTAACAGATAATCCAATAAATTTCCTGTGAGGGCAAAATGACCTAGATGATTTGTGCCGAATTGTAGTTCAAAGCCATCGACGGTTTTTTTATAAGGGAACCACATTACTCCCGCGTTGTTACATAAAACATCAAGACGGTTAAATTGGCTTTTGAATTTTTTGCTGAATTCAATTATGCTGTTTAAATCGGCCAGATCGAGATTTATATATTTCAGTTTTGCACTCTTGTATTCATCACTGATTTTTTTCAGGGCTTTTTTTGCTTTTTCTTCATTTCTACTTGCGAGTACGACCGTTGCATTTTTACCTGCGAGAACTCTCGTCACATGAAATCCTATTCCCGAATTGGCACCGGTAACTATGATAACTTTCCCTTCCATATTCTCTATTTTAGTCGTATTCCACATTTTTTCGCCTCTTTGTGAAAATTTTTGATTCATCATGCAATATATAATTTTTCTCCATACAATTATAGTTCATTTATCGGTAAAAAAGTATCTTCATGTACAATTTAGCCTTTTTATATATAAAATATTGTGAAATGATATAATAATTGTAGTTTATTAAACACATTTCATTTGACCGGGGGAAAAAATGAGGGTTTTGATTGCTTACTATTCAAAAACTGGAACCACTATGAAAGTTGTTGATGAAGTATCGAAAAGGATTAATTCGGATGTTATTAAACTGAGCTCAAAGGGTGGTACATTAATTAATTTGATGAAAAGTATTTTTGGTGGAAAGGTTGAGCTGGATCCGGTGAAGTTGAGCCCCGAGAATTATGATCTCGTTGTTCTGGCAACCCCTGTGTGGGGTGGAAATCCTGTAGTTCAAATTAAAACTTTTTGTAAAGATCATGAATTTAAAAATGTTGCTTTTATTATCACCAGAAGCGGATCTGATTTAAATGGACCTTTGAAAAAACTCACCAAACTCACTAAGAAACCCGTTGCGGTTTTAGAATTCATAAAAGAAACGATTTCTGATTCCGAAACGAAAAAAGAAAAAATTGATAAATTTGTAAAAGAAATAAATGAATTAAAATAAAAAGACATCCATATGGATGCCTTTTTATTTACTCCTATTACCTTTAATTTTATTTATTGAACTCAATTTTAATTTCTTTTTCTGCCCAGGCTAAGCCTTCCTCAACGCTTTTTTTGCCGTTAATAACATCTCCAACCATAGTTCCAACAATTGTCCTGATTTCATTCCATTCTCCAATGTTAGGATCTATTGACCCATAAGGTAGTTCTTCCAGAGGAACTACAACATCGGGATTTTGTTCGATGTATTCTTTGTACTGTGGGGTATCCAGAGCTGTTGATACCGCAGGCATATATCCGGACTTGATTGACCAGTATGCCTGTATTTCCGGATTGAGTAGATATTTCATGAATTTCCATGTTGCTAAATTTTCTTCGTCTGATTTATCAAACATAATTATGTCTGTTCCTGCAAATGGGGGTGCAAGAGTTTCCCACGAAGGAATTGGAGCCCATGCCCAACCATGTTTACCGATTGAACCGCTGTTAACATAGGGCTTACTTGCGATGGTTTCTATGAACATGGCAATTTTACCATCTCCAAATGGCCCATCAAGGTATCCGCCTTCTGCGTAAGCTATTCCCAGTTCATTGACCATGTCATTCATAAATGCCAGAGCTTCTTTAGCTTCCGGAGAATTTATCGTAACTTCCCACGAATTGTCGGGGTTTTGCTTTAAAATAGCTCCGCCATTGGCCCTTAAGAATACTATGAAGTGATCCACAGTGGTTCTTAATCCAAATCCATAATTATCGGTTTCTCCGTCTCCGTTGGAATCATTCGTCAACATCATGGCCGCGAATTGAAGATCTTCCATCGTTTCTGGGTATGATAATCCGTATTCTTCAAATGCGTCTGTGTTGTAATAGAGAACGTATGTACTTTTGTTAAATGGGAGAGCGTATGTTACACCGTTAAAGATTCCCATCTTTTTGAATGGTGGATAAATAGAATCATATTCCGCATCTGTCAGTCCATATTCTTCATTTTTCATATAAGAATCGAGTTCCTGAACGATTCCTCTTGGAAGCAATTTGGCAGTCCAGTTTCCATATGATTGTGAAAGATTGGGTAAATTACCACTTTCCGCACTAGCCAATAATTTTTGTAAAAGTGCGTTGTAATTACCAATATAAATAGGTTCGACAACGATATCCGGGTTGGCAGCGTTAAAAGAATCCACTATTTCTGCGATCGCTTCTCCGTGGCCCCCACCCATTGCGTGCCAGAATTCAACCGTAACGGGTTCTGCCATTGCAAAAATTGCCAATAAACTTACCAATAAAACAGTAAAAAGAATCTTTTTCATAAAAAAACCTCCTTAAAATGATGATGAATTAGTTTGATGAAACTATTTTTTTATACAGTAAATCAATTTTTTCGCAGAACAGATCTTTCCCATTATTATTATCCAATATATAGTCGCATTTTTCTTTATCCAAATATAAGAATTGTTGCGCTTTTATTATGTTTAGAGCCTTTTGTCTTTTTATTCCTCTTTTTATCAACCTGTTTATGGCTATATCTTCTTTTATGTCAATCCATACAGAATGTGTCAAATATTCGAACAATCCTATCTGATCTATTAATGCTCCTTCAATTATATAATTTTTATCTCTGGATATTGAAGAAATAGTCCTGTCTTTTATTTTTGGATGAATTATTTTATTCAGTAATAGCAACTTACTCTCAGAAGAAAACACCAGATTACCTAATTTTTTTCTGTCAATTTTATTCCCTGTCAAAATATCATTGCCAAAAAAAGAAGTCACGAGATCCTTTTCCTCATCTAAAATCTCGTGACCTATTTCATCCAGACTTATTATATTAAAACCTTTCTCTTGAAACACATCTGATAGTGTGCTTTTTCCACTTCCTGCAATTCCTAAAACTCCAATAATTAAATTATTTTTAAACGAGTTTGAGGCCATTATTAATAACGTCTTTTATATCCTGTGCAATTTCCGAATTTGATTCGAATATCTTTTTTTTCTCTTCTAAGTTCAATACTGCTACATCTGCTTCCAGATTCTTATGTTCCTGCAAAGCATTTTGAATCTTTTCTGAGTCCTCGCTGATTATTACGTAAAAAGGAATTTCATCCTCATCTTCAAGTTTAAACATTTCAAGAATTTTGAATCCTTTGAGGTATTCGTATAATTCTTCCATGAATTTCTCCTTTATAATTCAAGATTTAGTTTCGGTTTCTTTGATTCAGCAAGAATATTTTCATATCCTTTTCTACCCATAAATGCATAAGTGTACTTCTTCCCAAGTTCTACCCCGGGCTGATCATAGGGATTTATGTTCATAAGTTTTCCCATTACTGCGGTGGTCAGCTCATAGAAAAATATGAATTCACCGACATTTTTTTCGTTTATTTCTTCAAAAGAAAGAGTGATACTCGGAACTCCGTTTTCGGAAAGTGAGAGAATTGTGCCCTTCAGCTCTGAATTCAACAATTTTGATATTTTTTTATTGGACAGGCAGGACAACGCTTCTATTTCAGAGTGATAAATGGGAATAACCATGTCTTTATCAAATTTTTCAACTTGAAGGAAAGTTATCAGTTTATCGTTTGGCCCTTCATTGTAAAGTTGAATCTGGGAATGCTGATCCACAACACCAAGAGCCTTCACCGGTGTCAGTCCTACCTTCACAACTTCGTTCTGAAGATCGAATTTTTTTCCGAGGGATTCACCCCACAATTGTCTGAACCAATCGGCGAGCAGAAATAATCTGTTTGAATATGACATCATAACGGAGATGTTGTGATCCGCCTTGTAATAGAGATAATTCAAAGCTATATTCATTTTAACGGGATTTTCAAAGAAGGATAATTTTTTAAATTTATCCAAAGCCTTCCTCGCACCATCGTACAATTCTTTTATATCAATTCCTTCCGACAGGGCTGAGAGAAGACCGACGGGAGTCAATACACTGAATCTTCCTCCGATTTCGGGTGGGATGGTCAGGGTTTTAATATTCTCTTCTTTTGAAATCTCTCTCAATATTCCCTTTTCCGGATCGGTTGTAAAAACTAAATGGTCGCTTACCTTCAAATTTGAATCTTCAATGTACTTTTTTGCGATCAGATAATTACTCATACATTCGGCAGTGGTTCCGGATTTTGAAATAACATTGAACAATGTTTTTTCAGGATTCAATCTTTCATAAAAAGAGTTGACAAAATCGGGATCGACGTTGTCTAAGACGAATACCCTGCATTTGTTTTTTCTTTCCATATCGGACATAATATTCCAGTTCAAAGGTTTCAATGAGGTGTGCAGAGCAAGATTACCGAGCGCTGACCCACCTATTCCCAAAACCACTATTGTATCAAATTTTTCAATCCATTCGGAAAGCTCAAGCACTTCTTCGATGTATTTATCCGTTTTTATCAATTTTATGAAAGCGGGATCATTCTTTATGACATAATCAAATGCTTCATCCACTTTTTCCTGAAAGTTCTTTATATCTTCAATGGAGATTCCCTCATTTATATTTTCCTTTAACGCATATGTAAATGAATATTTCACATTATTTCTCCCCTCATTCTTCAACGATTATTGAAGAAACTTTATATTTTGAGAGTTTTTTTCTGGGATGTAAGAAGGAAAGTTCCATAAAGGATACGATGCCGACCACTTCGGCGCCCAGAGTTTCAATTTGTTTTGCAATCGCTTCAACTGTTCCTCCAGTGGCAAGTATATCATCAATAATCAGAACTTTATCACCTTTGTCAATTGCATCTTTATGCATTTCGAGAGTTTCATGACCATATTCTAATTCATAACTTATAGAAATAGTTTCATAGGGAAGCTTACCCGGTTTTCTAACGGGTATGAATCCCTTTCCCAATCTGTTTGCAATTATTGGTCCAAACAAAAAACCCCTGGATTCAGGAGAAACAATGAGATCGAAATCGTATTTTTTTGCTTCTTCAACTAAGATATCAAAACATTCCTTCGAGGCAAGGGGATCCTTTAACATCGGGGTAATATCATAAAATACTATTCCCTTTTTGGGAAAGTCCGGGATATCTCTAATATACTTTCTTAGGTTCATTTCATTACCTCCAAAAAAACTTAAATCTTATATATTTATTTTAACACAGAAGAAGAATAGATTTAAAAATACATGATATAATCTTAGTGAAAAAAATAACATATTACTTTTTAAGGAGGTGCAAGTGTTGTCTCTTACTGAATGCCCCGGTTGCAAAGAGAAATACAAAGAGCTAGAAGAATTCATCTCAGGAGTGAAAAATGAACCTGGAATACTCATCAATGTACTGCATAAAGCACAGGAATTATTTGGGTATTTATCAGAGGAAACACAGCAGTTTGTAGCTGATAAATTGGAGGTTCCACTCAGTCGAGTATACGGTGTTGTTACTTTTTATAATTTTTTCTCTACCAAACCAAAGGGAAAGAATCAAATAAAAGTATGTCTTGGTACGGCGTGTTATGTTAAAGGTGCCGACAAAGTAATGCAGAGATTGCTTGATGACTTAAAAGTGGGAATGGAAGAACCTACAGAGGATGGCTTGTTTTCTGTTCACGCTGTTAGATGTCTCGGAGCATGTAGCATGGCTCCTGTAGTGCTCGTTGGGGAACGAGACTTTTATGGAAGGGTTACACCTGATGAAGCTTCTAAGATAATTGAAAAATACAGGAGGAATGAAAATGGCAAAAATTAAAAGTTTGGAAGACCTAATGAAAATAAAGGATGATGCTGTAAAAAATTTGAAATTGAGAGAAACCGGAAAAAGAGGAAAAATAGTTGTAGCAATGGGAACCTGTGGAATAGCAGCGGGCGCAAAGGATACCTTTAAAGCGGTTGTTGAAGAATTATCGGATAAGGACATTGATGATATATCGGTTGTACAATCGGGATGTTTTGGTCTGTGTGATGCCGAACCTACAATTGAAGTTAAATTGGAAGGTTCAGAGCCGATTGTTTATGGACATGTTACACCCGAACAGGCAAAAAGAATAATAAATCAACATATAGTCAACGGTAAAGTAGTCGGTGATTTGATCATTAAACGTGGCGAATTATAATATAAGGATGTGAGTGTTAATGCCAGTTGTAGAAAATACAATTTTGATTTGTGCTGGTGGAGCCTGTATTTCAGCCGGAGAAAAGAGTGTGAAAGAAACTCTGGAAGAGAAATTACAGGAATATTCCCTTGAAAATGTGATTAAAGTTGTAGAAACAGGTTGTATGGGTGCTTGTGATCTTGGACCTATTATGGTCATTTATCCGGAAGGGGTTTTTTACCAGAAGGTTGAGCCAAAAGATGTGTCAAAAATTGTCGAGGAGCATTTGCTTAAGGGAAGAGTAGTGAATGATCTTTTATATAAAGGTGATAAAGGAGATTTGACTATCAAACCTCAGGAAAATATTCCCTTTTTTACCGAACAGGTTAAAATCGCTACGAGAAATTTAGGGGTAATTGATCCCTTATCGATAGAAGAATACATTGCAAGAGACGGATATTTTGCTTTGAGAAAAGTTTTATTGGAAATGACTCCCGAAGCTGTAATTGAAGAACTTAAAAAGAGCGAACTCCGTGGAAGAGGCGGAGCAGGATTTCCAACATACATGAAGTGGACCCTCGCGAGGAATTCCGAATCGGATACAAAATATGTTATCTGTAATGCCGATGAAGGTGATCCGGGAGCTTTCATGGATAGAGCCGTATTGGAGGGAGATCCTCATGCGATAGTTGAAGCGATGACTATTGCCGCATATGTTATCGGAGCGGAAAAAGGATTTGTTTATTGCCGAGCCGAATACCCGCTTGCAATTGAAAGATTGACGATAGCCATTAACAAGGCCAAAGAGTATGGTTTGCTCGGGAACAATATAATGGATACAGGTTTTTCATTTGACCTGGAGATCAGAATCGGTGCAGGTGCATTCGTTTGTGGTGAAGAGACGGCCTTGATCAATTCCATTGAAGGAAAAAGAGGTGTTCCAAGATTAAAACCACCTTATCCATCCGATAAAGGATTATGGGGAAAACCAACTCTGAATAACAACGTTGAGACCTATGCCAATATAGCTCCGATTATTCGGAATGGAGGAGAATGGTTCGCTCAATATGGTGTTGAAGGGGCAAGAGGAACGAAGGTATTTGCACTGGCCGGGAAGGTTAAAAACACTGGATTGGTGGAAGTTCCATTTGGAACATCATTGAGAAAACTGGTTTTTGAAATAGGTGGTGGAATACCCAATGGAAAAAAGATGAAAGCGGTTCAGACAGGTGGGCCGAGTGGCGGTTGTATTCCTATGGAATATATCGATACACCCATTACTTATGACAATCTCAAAAGCCTTGGAGCCATTGTAGGTTCCGGTGGATTGATCATCATGGATGAAGATGATTGTATGGTTGACGTCGCAAAGTTTTTTCTGGAGTTCACAGTTGAGGAATCATGTGGACAATGTACACCCTGTAGAGAGGGCACAAAACAGATGCACGAAATTATGAAAAAGATCACTTCGGGCGAGGGAGAGATGGAAGATCTCGATAAACTGAAGGAACTCGGTCAGTATATAATGGATACGTCCCTCTGTGGTCTCGGACAGACGGCCCCTCAACCGGTAATTTCAACTATGAAATATTTTTGGGAAGAATATTTAGCTCATATAGATGAAAAGAAATGTCCCGCCAAGAGATGTAAAGCATTGACCAGAGTGGTTATAGACAAGGAAAAATGTGTCGGATGTACCGCCTGTGCCAGAGTTTGTCCGGTTAATTGTATTTCGGGAGAAGTCAGAAAACCTCACGAGATAGATCCGGATATCTGTACGAGATGCGGCAGTTGTATAACGGTTTGTAGATTTAATGCCATAGACAAAGTATCACCATAAATACAAATGCTTTATGGGCCTTGTGAATAGGGATATTCATTTTATGAATTACCAATTGGGGAGGGAGGATATAAATCGTGTCTAGAGACGAAATTAGAAAAACAGTTGAAGATATTTATGTTAGAGTCTCGAATGAAAGTCTCGAAAAGGGAGATGTATTGCTAAATACTTTACATGAAATACAGGATCATTATAACAATTTCATTCCGGTTGAAGCCGCGGAGGAATTACACGATATAACGGGCGTGCCGTTATCAAAGATATATGAGGTTTTGAGCTTTTATACGATGTTTTCAACTGAAAAAAGAGGTCAGTATGTGATAAGGATCTGCAAGAGTTTACCCTGTCATGTTGACGGAGGAGCTGAAGTTGTTGAAGCATTGAAGGAGAAGCTGGGCATCGATTTTGGAGAAACGACGGAAGACGGTGTGTTCACTCTGGAACAATCGAGCTGTCTTGGTTTATGCGGAGTTTCACCGGTCATGATGATTAACGAAGAAGCCTATGGAAATCTGACGCCCGAAAAAGTAAAAACTATAATTGACGACGTCAAAGATGGAAAGAGAAGTGATGTGAATGCTTAAGCCGATTACAATTCTAGTTTCCGTAGATTCCAACAGCGCTCTTTTGGGAGCGAGGCATTATAAAAATTACTTGTCCCAATTAGTTAAAAAGTATAATCTGGATTCGATCACCGACGTTTTAGAAACGGGTAGTTTCGGTAATTATGGTGAGGGTGTATTGATTTCAATTTTACCCGAGAACATTCATTATTCAGTGAAGTCGGAGAAAGATATCGAACTGATCGTACAGGAGTATCTTTTAAAGGGAAGAAGGGTTCCTTCATTAGTTGTTGAAAAGATTGAAAAAGAAGAAACGGAAGAAAAAAAGAAAAATGTTGAAGAAAGAGTCGTATTGAGAAATGCCGGAGAAATCGATCCGAAAAATATTAACGAATATATAGCAAAAGATGGATATCAGGCATTGGCAAAAGTTCTGAATGAAGAAAGAATTGAAGTCATTAACAAAGTGAAAGAGAGTGGATTGAGAGGAAGAGGTGGAGCAGGATTTCCCACCGGCATGAAATGGGAATTTACATATAAGGTGGACAATCCTGAAAAATATGTAATCTGTAACGCCGATGAAGGGGAGCCTGGAACCTTCAAGGACAGACTTATAATGGAAGGTGATCCTCATTCGGTTATAGAAGGAATGGCCATAGCCGCCTATGCTGTAGGTGCGAATAAAGGATATATTTATATCAGAGGAGAATATTTTGAGTCGATTTCCAATTTGAGAAAAGCCATAGAGCAGGCCTACGAATACGGGCTTCTTGGTGACAATATTTTGGATTCCGGCTTCAACTTCGATTTATCCGTCAGACTTGGTGCCGGTGCGTATGTATGTGGTGAAGAAACGGCATTGATAGAATCGATCGAGGGAAAATCAGGAAGGCCGAGACTGAAACCGCCTTACCCACCTGTAAGTGGGCTTTATGGAAAACCAACGGTAGTTAACAATGTAGAAACTTATGCTTCCGTACCTCCGATTATAATAAATGGTCCGGATTGGTTTAAAGTATTGGGAACATCTAATTCTGCAGGGACGAAGGTTTTTTCCCTCTGTGGTAATTTGATCAACAAAGGAATAGTGGAGGTAAAGATGGGAACGACAGTTTCAGATTTGGTTTACAATTTCGGTGGCGGAATCAGAGATGGAAAAGCGATAAAAATGATTCAAACCGGAGGAGCGGCAGGAACATTTATTAAACCCGAAGAGATGAATACGCCCCTTGATTTCGATTCAATGAAAAATTATGGAATCTCTCTTGGATCCGGTGTTATTTTGGCCATCAATGAAGATCACTGTGCTGTCGATGTTGCGCTAAATCTGATGGAATTTTTTGAACACGAATCGTGTGGAAAATGTACTCCATGCAGAGAAGGGACGAAGGTCATCGTAGACATTCTTCATAAATTTTCAAAGGGTCAGGGAAGCGAAGAATTATTCAATAGTTTATACGATATAGCCGAAACGATGGAGGCCAGCGCTTTCTGTGGTCTTGGTCAGGCTGTTCCGATTCCATTGAGATCGATTCTTGATAGATTCAAGGATGAATTCATGGCACATGTTGGAGTGGATGAAGCTCCATGCGGAGTGTGCAAATTTCCCAAAAAGAAGAAAAAAGTTCATTGATTATAAATAAAAAAGGATGGATATCCATCCTTTTTTTTTGAAAAAATTTCTTTCGTTAAGATATAAATAATTATTCTGGTAAAATAAGATATCCTCTTTATGGGAGGAAATTAATTGAAAAAAGTATTAATTATACCGAGTATTCCGTTTTTGCCAGTATTGTTTTTTAAAAATGTATTATGATGTCTGTACTTAATGTAGGCAATGGCATATACTTTTCTGACGGGTGAATTCCCATTATATATACTGTTCAATTGTCAGTCAGACTGCCGAAGAAAGTTTCAGCGGTTGGATTGAAAATTATGGAGGTAACGGACCGGAACAGTGACCTGATGTGGGGAATATATTCCGATTTTGTTCCGGAAAGGCGGCTTTGGGAAAATAGGTAACATAAACTCGAATATTCCCGAAGGAACAGTTCTTATCCGTGAATTGAGATGAAAACTTTTATAATGATAAAGAATATGTAGAAAACGATCGGAATGGTATGAAATATTCATAAATTTTATTCAATTTTGGGGGTTGTAATGGGAAAAATCACGGTGACTAAGTTATGGTTGCTATTATATTTCTTTCTTTTTTTTATCTTCATGTTTATTTTTAAGACGGTTACTGTTTCAATATCGCTTGCTGTATTTGTTTCGCTTATGATAAACTATCCTGTTCAAAAACTGTCCATAGAGTCGTATCCAAAAAGAATAATTACCGTAAGGATAATAATGGCAGTTGCTATCTGGGGGATATTTTTCCTGATGGTTATTTTTGTTATTCCGATTATTTTAAATACAGTACCAAGAATACAGGATGCTTTTAAAGAATTTTTTCAGCTTCAGGCTTCTAAGGTGGGAACGGATACCCATGAGATTTATCAAATTCTTTACAAGTTCTCGGATAATATCGATGAATTTACAATGGATATCGTAAAAACTATCACTTCCTACATTTCATCGAATATTTTTAACTGGGCTACGGGAGCGGTAATTGTGATAATTGCGGCTTCGTTCTTCGCGCAAATAATGGATAAATTCAAATATTTTTTATGGATGCTTTTCCCTGGATGTGATCATGAAAAGCTATATAGATATTTTCGTGATTTGCACATTGAAATGCAGGAATACGTCGGTGGACAGGTGATCGTTTCCCTTATAATGGGTTCTTTATTTGGTGTGGCCTGTTTTTTTCTGGGGATCAAAGAATTTGTATTTTTGGGACTGTTGGGATTCATCACCAATTTTATTCCATATATCGGATTGGTAATAACAGCGATTCCCATCTTCATACTCAGTTATTTGAATAACGGCCTTCCGGGATTTTGGTGGTCGGTGGCCCTGGTAATAGCAATAAGTCAGGGAGTGAGCTGGATCGTTTCCCCCAGGATTCTGTCGAAGAGAGTCAATATAAACTGGTTTGTCATTTTGATCTCCATTCTTGCCTTTGGAGAACTTCTGGGGATATTCGGGACCCTTCTCGCCGTTCCAATTGTACTGGTGATTAAAAACTTCTGGAAAGAGTTTATGTTGAAGGTGGACGAGAAAAAAAGATTTCATGATTTTCTGGATAAAAAGAACGAACCGAAGATTAAATCACATCTGGAAAAGCAAAAAGATTCGCCGACTTAAAGTCACTCTTAAAAAGTTTCTCCGGATATCGGGTTTCACACCGGATTCTATTTTATACGGATTATTGAACGATGAAAAAACAGGAGATGAAGATTTTCGAAGAATCATAATTCGGGTACCTGATATTTCAATTTATCGGCGCTCATCTTTCAGAAGAACGTGTGTTTGTGAATGAATAAAATCTCATATCCTCACAAAATCGGTATATAAAATGATCATCTCAGATATGATGGACACGAGGTTCTGTTCTCCAGAAGATCTTCGGCGAATTTCTTATATTCCCCGTACAGTTCATTATAATTTCTGTCCGAAGGAATATAAGTGATATATTCATTTGACTTCGTGCTTTTTGTCTTTATGATTTTTTGAAGTAGTTTTATCAATCCGAATTGGGGACCCGATTGTCCGGAAGAGGGTACCACAATTTTCTTTTTCATAATATCCGCCAGCAATTGACACCACGCCGGTGATCCGGTGAGACCGCCTATCAGTTTAAAGGATCCTGTGCCCTGAATTCCCATTTTTTCCGAAACCAGTCTTAAAGAAAAAGCTATACTTCTGACGAATGAAGTGAAGAGCTCTTCCGATGTGACATCCTGAGAAATACCCGAGATTACCCCCCTTATATCGGGATTCTTTTTCGGGGATCTTTCTCCGTTGAGATATGGCCAACTTAAAACTCCCGTATTATGATTATTTTTTATAACATCATTGGCTGTTCCGTAATTTTCCGTATTCAGAAAATTTTTCATTGCCCAGTCAAATACGTTTCCTGCGTTCAACAACGGGCCCATCTTCTGCCATTGATTTTTGAAAGGACCGGATAAGAGGAAAAAATCTTCGCTTTTTGAAAAGTTTTCCTGTAGATGGGCTATCCAGCCTGTGGTTCCAAGATAAATGTACGATTCGCCACACTTTTCTATTTCGGATCCCAGAGTCGAAGCACCGGCATCTCCTATACCATTTATAACCTGAGGAACGTTATCAAGTCCGAATTCTTTGGCTATTTCTTTTTTCATGAATCCAATTTTAAAAGTGGGTTCTTCTATTTTTGGAAGTTTATTCAGGATTTCTTCTGGCAGAGAGTTGTTCCAGCAGTTATTTTCAGTGCTGAAAAGTCCGGTAGTGGAAGCGTTGGTATAATCCGCAAACGAAAACCCTGTCAAAAAATAATTTATCAGATCCTTCGCGCCGAAAATGATTTTCTTTGTATCGTATAAATAATTTTTGTCTTTATCGATCCTTGATAAAAGTTTTACCAATGGTGTGAAGTTATCTATCGAATTCGGACTCTCCCTCTCATATTTTTTGATTTCTGAATCAGGAATTTCACCTTCAACGAAAGAGTCACTATACAGAGTCGCGTTTTCCTCAACCACGTTATTTTTATCGATCAATATGAGATCTTCCATCTGCCCGGTCCCGATAATGTACTCTATATTCTTTGTTCCGGTTGAATTCAACAGTTCTTTTAAAGCATCGAAGAAATTTTTCTTCCATTCGGAAGTGCTCTGTGTTATTCTCTTCCCCGTGATGCTAGTTTCCAATTTTTTTGAAATTGAAGAACACACACTGTAATCGGAGTTTACTAATGTCAGTTTGATAGCCGTTGTTCCAAAATCAAAGAGAAGGTTCTTCATTTTTTTTACCCCTGAGGTTTTCTAAAAATTCCGAAGCAGTTATTCCCTCTTCCAAACTGTTGAGGAGGGCACTGCCAACGATGATTCCATCGAATCCGATATCGATCATTTTTTTTGCCTTTTCGTGTGAATCTATTCCAAAACCTGCATAGACAGGAATACCGGGTATCTTTTTTCTTATCATTGTGAGAGCTTTTCTGAGGATATCGTTCGAATGTATTACGGTTTCTCCCGTTTTTCCGTTTCCCGAAACGAAATATATGAACGGGGGTTTTTTCAGAAATTTTTCTTTCATAAATGACCCTGATGAATCGCACGAAACTACCGGGATCGTGGGGAGTTTAAGCATTTTGAGTTTTTCGCTCTCCGAAGTGTCGTGAATACAGATCATTCCGGCGAAACCAATCTTTGAAACTTTTTCATTGAAATTTTCTATTCCGTATTCTTCGATATCTTTCAAATAACCCATGGGTATGAATTTTTTTATTTCATATGGTTTGAAATTATCGGCGATAAAATTAAGATAATCGTCTAAATAGAAATTTTTTGAAATCAGATCGTTTTGAAAGTGTCTGATGATTTCACCATCTTTGAAAGGATCCTTCGATGGCATTCCCAGCTCTATGAATCTTATTTTCGGATCGGCCAGAAATTCTTCGATAGCCTTGTACGACTTTTCTATGTCGGGAAAACCGAGTAAAATGTAAGGTATCACTTTGATCATATGTTTCACCTAGGCCTTTTTTGAAACTCTTAAAATCAATGCCGCCACGATTATTATTCCGGTTATGATATCCTGAAGGAAATAAGGGGTGTTCAATATCGTGAGACCGTTGGCCATGATTCCCATGATGAGAGCTCCCACGAGGGTTCCCCACACATTGGCCTCTCCCTCTTTGAATAAAGTAGTTCCCAAAAATGCCGCCGCATATGCTGACATTAAGTATCCTCCACCGGCTGTCGGATGGGCAGAACCCAGTTTAGAAGCCAGCAAAATTCCTGCAAATCCCGATAAAACGCCGGAAGTAGCGAATGCGATGATCTTGACTTTGTTGACCTTTATACCCGAATATTTCGCTGCGACTTCATTTCCCCCGGTTGAGTAGAGGGCTCGACCGAAGATTGTCTTTGATAGTATGAACCAGGAAAAGAATGAAATACCGAACATGATCAGGCTCGTTATCGGAATACCCAACAATTCTTCCTGCCCCATTATGAGAAAATCATCGGGAATTCCGGAAAATATTATCGTTCCTCCGCTGTACCAGAATGTTATTCCTCCGAGTAACGTTCCCGTGGCCAGAGTTGTAACGAATGACGGAAGTTTCAATTTTGAAACCAGAAAGCCATTCATAACTCCAAATATGAAACTGAACGCGAGGGAAATAATAATCGCGATGATCCAGTTCACTCCGGAAGACATCAAACCGGCCGCCACGACTCCTCCAAAGGAAACAGTGCTGGCGAGAGACAGGTCAAATTCCGAAACGCCAAGTATGAATGTCGCTCCTATCGCTGCAATCATGAGAATAGAAATTTGCTGTGTGATATTGATGAAATTTCTCAGTGTGAAAAAAACCGATGGTTTCAATATGGAAAATAGCAATATTATTCCGAAGAGTGCTATCAATGTGCCGTATTTTTTAAATATTTTACTCATTTCTCTCTCCCATAACATAAATTTAAAATATCTTTATGATCGTATTCGTTCAATATTCCCGAAACGATACCTTCTCTCATCACCATGACTCTGTTGGCATTGATTTCCATTATTTCGTCCAGATCTGATGAGATGACCATAACGGATTTCCCGTTTTTGGCGATTTCATGGATTATTTCATAGAGCTGTCTTCTGGCACCGACATCCACTCCCACTGTCGGTTCGTCGAATATGAAAAAATCCGGTTTTTTGATCAGCCATTTACTCAGAACAATTTTTTGCTGATTGCCACCACTCAGAGTGTTCACGTTATCATTTATATTTCTGTATTTCACTTTCAATCTGTCTAAAACGTTATTGGAAGTCTCTTTGAACTTTCTTTTTTTGAAATATCCCATACTTCCCCTGAATTTTTCCAGGTTCGGCAACGACAAATTGTCCAGTATACTATGAATGGCGACCAATCCTTCTCTTGTTCTGTCCTCGGGAACCAGCGAAATCCCCATATCTATGGCATCATTCGATGATTTTGGTTTATATTCCTTTCCCATGAATTTCATTTCACCGCTGTATTTTTTATTCAGCCCGAAAATTATTTCGGCGATCTCGGTTCTTCCGGATCCCTGCAAACCGTAGACAGCCAATATTTCTCCCCCGTTTACGTTGAAAGAAACATTTTTTACCGAGGGTTCCGACCCGAGATTTTTCGCTTCAAAGATTATCTTTTCTCCCGGCTTTATCCTGTTGAATTTTTCTTTTTCCTTTCTCTCTCCGATCATCTTTTCAACGAGTTCTTCAACGCATGTTTCGTTTATTTCCGATTTATATACCCTGACCCCGTTCCTCAGAACCACCACCTCATCACACAGGTTGAATATTTCGTTCATCCTGTGAGATACGTATATGATAGTCACTCCGTCTTCTTTTATCTTCTTTACGACTTCAAAAAGTGAATGGACCTCTTTGTCCGAGAGCGCTGCAGTGGGCTCGTCCATGACGAGTATTTTTGGTCTGGTTATAAATGCCCTTATGATCTGAACCATCCATTGTTGTGCCGTACTCAGTTCCTTTACCGATGCATTCAAAGGAAGATCGAAGTTGAATTTTTCACATATCTCTTCGATTCTTTTTTTCATTTTTTCCGTATCGGCTCTCTTTGCGGATTTTGAGGGCCATTTACCCAGATATGCGTTGTCTATCACGTTGAAGAAAGGAACCATATTCAAATGCTGATGGATGAATCCCAGACCATATTCCGGGGGATCCCACGGATTATTCATTTTTACTTCTTCTCCATCTATAAATATTCTTCCACCGTCTGGATGATATATTCCGGCGAGTATTTTGATCAATGTCGATTTTCCCGCGCCGTTTTCTCCGACCAAACCGAGTATTTTGCCCTTATGTAATTCGAAGGAAACCTTGTCCAGGGCTTTTATTCCGGGAAATGTTTTGCTGATATCCCTTATGGAAAGCACAATTTCTGCAGCCACTTTATTCACCTCAATTAATTCCGAATAAATTCATCTGTTGAGTAAAAATGAGTGATATATTTCTCACGAATTTATCGGATATCGAGGTTCCGATATGTTATCGGAACCCCGAAAGAATTATTCAATATTATCCTTTGTCATCAATATGCTCGGGGCATAGAAAATTTTATCCGTTACTTCTTCCCCGCCAAAAACCTTCTTTACCTGATCGGTTATTATCTGTGCCATTGCCACAAAATCCTGTTTCACGGTGGCTTTTATACATGAACCTTTTTTAATCATTTCCAGGGCCTGTTCGTTTCCATCTATTCCAACGACTATTATTTCATCCTGTCTTCCCGCCTCCATGATTGCTAACATTGCTCCGATCGCGGGTTCATCCCATGCTGCCCAAACCGCATTTATGTCTCCTGGGTTGGGATTTGCCAATAAGATGTTCTGCATCGCTTTTCGTGCATCTTCTATAGGTCCGGGGACCTGAACGAAATGTTCGGCGACTATTTCGATATCAGGCACCGACTCTTCGATGGCATCGAACACTATTTCCCTTTTCCTCACTCCGGGATGGGCGGAATGATAAAATTTTACTAACTTACCCTGTCCCTCCAGTTTATCGAAAAGATAAGACGTTATCTGTGCGGAGAGCGTGTAATTATTGGAAGTCACATTGCAGACCATACCGTCGATGTATCCTGCGTCTCCACCAAAAACCGGAATGCCCGCTTCGTTGGCCATTGCAATTTGTTTTTTGAATTGATTGGGATCTCCCATGCCCATTATTATGGCATCCACACCTTGGGCTATCACATCTTCCCATCTGTTGGCCAGAGCTCCGAAATCTCCCTTAGTATCTATGACAGTTACATTCCAGCCTTCATTTTCTCCGAATTCTTCCAGTGCCTTTATTAAAGTATTCGTTGTTACCGAAGCAAGATAAGGCGTCAAAATTGCCACAGTTTTTGCACTGAAAACGAATGATACCAGTAAAACCATCGCCAGTAGAATAATGGTCAGCTTTTTCATAAATTCACCTCCAGGTTATTTTGGTTTAAAAGATTTTTTCCTGATTCAATATCAGTGATCAAAATATTTACAAGTTTAGATTTTATCGCACCCTCTATGGCAGCTGTTTTCTGAATTCCTGATGCAATCCCCACTCTATAGGGAATATACAGAAGTTGTTTTTTTCTTATTCCAAAGGTTTTATCGGTGATCTCCTCGCAAACGGAATTTCCGTTTCTGTCATAAAAAACGGTGCCTATGTTTCCCACGGCTTCTTTTTTTATCTTTTCTAAATCTGCTTTCTCAAACATGTGTAAAAACGGATGATCGGGGTTTATCGCTCCGATTCCCATAAAAGCCCACTTCGCCTCTTTGAATAATTCCATCGTTTTTTCAATTCCCGGTTGAGAGATGAAATTATCGACCATTTCTTTCGAGGATAAAAGAGCGGGAGCGGTTAATAAAAAAGATTTTCCCTGAATGTTACTGCTTATCATTCTTGCGATTTCGTGGGCGAGAAAAGTTTTGTATTGATGATCGACAGAACCTATCAGGGTCACTATGTTGACGTCTTTCTTCTTCTCTTTGATCTTTCCTGCCATCAGTTCCAGGGTGGTTCCAGCAGTGACTCCTACCGTAGAGTTTTTTGTGACTCTGTCATCGAAAAAAGAAGAAGCGATATCCGCAACCGCATTCTTCGTTTCGATTTCTGTAGGGAGGTTCTGAACGAGAATGACTTCGCGAAGGGAATATTTTTTTTCAATTTCGCCGGAAATTTCCCGTTTCACTTTGTCGTTATCCTTTTCATAATTTATTTTTATCTGCACAATGTTCTTCTTTTTCGCCTCGGTTAACAATCTGCTTATATTCGGACGAGAAATTCCCAACTTTTTTGAGATGTTTTCCTGATTCATATCTTCAATAAAATATAGACTGGCAACCCTTTCGAGCAAGTATCGTCTTTCTTTTTTCACATTAAACCTCACATTTGTTCAATATATGCACATAATTTCAATAAACTATATCATTTATGAACTGAGTTGTAAAATACCAAATAAGGTAAAAAAACCGAAAAAATAACAGATAAAGCGATGTAACTTCCCGTAATTGTATTTAATGTTGAAAATCACTCAACATTTAACAGTTGTACGGTTTTTGTTTTCAGTGTTTCTCTCACATCATCACCGTTTTTATGACATTCGGTTATCTCTCTCACGAAATAACTTCCTGCGATGGCGATATCGCAATACGGTTTTAAATTTTTTATCTGATTTGAGGAGTTTATTCCAAAACCGACGGCGATGGGAAGTTTTGAATTTTTTCTAACGAAGTTCAGCCATTCGGTGACTTCCCCGGTTATTTCAGTTTTTTTACCGGTAATGCCGGTTCTTGCCACAGCATAGATGAAACCATTTCCTTTTTCGGAAAGATATTCGATTCTTTCTGCGGAATTACCGGGAGCGGCCAGATATATCATTGAAAGATCATTTTTTTCACATAGCACCGACAATCCTTCGTCATTTTCCGGGGGGATATCCGGAATAATAAATCCATCCACTCCAATTTCTTCCGATTTTTTAACAAAATTTTTTACACCGTAGCTGAAAGCTATATTTCCATAGGTCATTATTAATACCGAGCTTTCGCAGTTTTTTGCTATTTTTTCCGCTAAGTCAAAACAGTCAGAAATCTTTATTCCGTTTTTAAGTGAAACGACACTTGCGTTTTCTATGGTGGGTCCATCGGCAAAGGGATCCGAAAACGGGAACTGAATTTCCAGAAAATCGGCTCCCCCCTCCGAAATTCCCATTGCGGCCTCATAAGATGTTTCAAGATCCGGATATCCAGCAACTACATGTCCCATAAAACCTATTTTGTCTTTGTTTTTAATCTCTTTCAACTTTTCGGCAAGTTTTCTCATGAGATCACCTCTTTTTTTAAAAATTCTATCCAGTTTTCTTTATCGACCGCCCTGGCAACTATGAAGAGATCTTTTTCGCCTCTTCCCGAAACATTGACTACAATATTTTCGCCCGGATTCATCTTTTGAGCTATTTTTATCGCATGTGCGAGTGCGTGAGAAGATTCCAGAGCGGCAATTATTCCCTCTTTTTTTGCGAAGAACTCGAATGCTTCTATGACTTCTTTATCGGTTGCACTGGTGAATTCAATTCTTCCGGTTGAAGCGTGGTAAGCCAATTCGGGCCCTATTCCTGCATAATCCAACCCCGCACTGATCGAGTGTGTCGGTAGGATTTGACCGTCGGCATCCTGCAAGAAAAAGGATTTATATCCCTGGATTATCCCGAGTTTCCCGTTTCCGGAGATTCTCGCGGCGTGTCTTCCACTTTCTGTTCCTTCGCCACCGGCCTCTACACCGATCAATCTCACTTCTTTCTCGTTTAAATAATGACTGAAGAACCCTATTGAATTCGAACCGCCACCGACGCAGGCGATCAATACATCGGGTTTTTTCCCGTATTCACTTTCAAATTGTTCCTTCGTTTCTTTTCCGATGACGGATTGAAAAAATTTGACCATTTCGGGATACGGAGCTGCACCGACCGCACTTCCCAGGAGATAATACGTTTCTTCGGGATTTTTTGTCCATTCTCTTAAAGCGGCGTTGACGGCATCTTTTAATGTTTTTGTTCCGTTTTTAACGGGTATAACTTTAGCTCCGAACTGTTCCATCCAGAAAACGTTCGGATGCTGTCTTTTAACATCCAGTTCTCCCATGTAAACTTCACATTCCAGATTCAGTTTCGCACAGGCGCAGGCGGTGGCCACACCGTGCTGGCCGGCACCGGTTTCAGCAATTATTTTTTTCTTGCCTATTTTTTTTGCCAGAAGTGCCTGTCCGAGCGCATTGTTTATTTTGTGTGCTCCCGTGTTCGCGAGGCCTTCGAGTTTTAAAAATATTTTTGCGCCTCCCAGCAGTTCCGAAACATTTTTAGCGTACATCAGGGGTGTTGGTCTTCCGACAAAATTTTTGAGTAAATCATGGTATTCACTGATAAAGGATTTATCTTCCTTCAATCTGGAGAATTCCTCTTTGAGCTGTACAAAGTTGGGCCTCAAGATTTCCGGTATGTATGCCCCTCCAAATTCACCATAGTATCCTTCTTTTTCCATATGAATCCTCCCGTTTATTTTAATAAAAAATTTCAAAAAAAAATGTCCGCTGTTTAAGCGGACATCTCTATTTATGTTACTCGAATTTATAGTATGACAAAACCCGAGGCACCTGTAAAGACATCCCTCGTGTTCCACCACCAATTATTATTCATTCTTATTTTCGTATTCATATTACATATTTTCATTGTTTTCTCCGGTTACATAATAATTTAAGGAGATTATATCACCATTTTTTTCCCGAGTCAAATTGTTAACCGATTTTGAAACTGACTTTTTTTGATTTCAAATAATTCAATATTGTTTCCACGTGTACTCCCACTCCGACATTTAGAAACTGATTCTCTTCAACGATCTTTCCATTTTTATTCAGTCTTGGTGAAAATCCCAGTGGGTAATGTATAGTGTGACTCTGGAGAGCGCATATTCTTCCCTCCCTATCGAATATGGGTCCGCCACTCTGACCTCTCAGCCCGGGAGAAGAGGTCTCCAGATATTTTATATTCTTGTTTTTTATATTGGGTATTATGTTTCTCGTTACGATTCCATCTATGGGAAAGTAGGTAAAATGTAGATTTTTCTCGTCGAATTTGAATTTGTCATTTTCTTCATCGTATTTTGCTTTTAACATATGAAAGGGGAAGCCAATTTTGCATACGCTAGTTCCCTGATTCAGTGTTTCCGGATTTCTGAAAACCGGATAGCCTTTTATTCTTGCCGGATTGAAGTTTGAAATTTTCCCCAGTGCTATGTCTACGTTTTTTTCTCCTTTAAATTCAAATTTCGTTTCGGGAAAATCGGGAAACCAGATTTTAAATTTATCTATCCATTTAGGATTATAATTGATCTCATCAGCCGTCGTATCCTTGCTTTTATCAGTTTCAATTTTTTTGTAGTAAGATTCAATTTCGTCTTTATGTTTCAGTTGTAAGAAAAACGGATTGAATAAATGCGAAACGGTTAAAACCCATCCCTCTTCATTCAGAATTATATAAGAACCCAGCCCCGCGCTGACCGTTCCATCGAAATATTTTATGAGTATTACCACGGGTTTTGTGAAATTGCGTACTATCGAACATGCTTTTGAAAACATAGACTGCCCCCTTTGTTATCAGTTTAACTATACCAGATAAAATTTTAATATCAAAATATTTTTTTGTATCACAAATCCCGGTTGATTGAAAATCACTTGACAATATATATTTATTGTAATATAATCTACCTACCGATAGGTAGGTGATTTTTATTTCTGATACCAAAGAGAAAATTCTGAAGGAAGCGTTGAATCTATTCGGTTCGAAGGGGTATACCGCTACCAGTATGAATGATATTGCCGGTGCAATAGGAATAAAAAAGTCGTCGCTTTATTTTCATTACAGAGGAAAAGAAGAGATCTTTTTAAAATTGTTTCGGAGAATAGTTGAAGAACATCAGGACGAATTGGAAAAGATTATGAAGGGTCTTAAAAATAAAAATACATTTGAAAAATTGTTTCATATATTCAGCGGATATCTTCATTATTGTGAAAACAACCCGAATATCGATTTCTGGAACAGAATTTTTTATTTTCCCCCGGAGGTTTTCAAAGAGGAGATTTATTCAAAGACAGAATTCGTTGAGAATATAATGAAAGTTGAGATAAAAAAAGTATTCATGGAGGGCATGGATAATCATGAAATAAAAGAGAATGATCCGTATAAATTGACGATTTCTTTTTATTATATGATGTTGGGATTCATGCTGTCCCTTGTGGATTATAAAAATAAAAGCATAGAAAAAGATATAAAAAATTGTCTGGAAGTTTTTTTCGAATCGATAAGAATATAATACTGTATTAATTATATAAAAAGGTTTACAAAAGAATAGTACGGAAAGAATCGAAACGAACTGCATAGTCGGGAGGTGTTTTGTATGCAAAAGAGAAAGTTGGGAAAATCAGGAATTGAGGTCAATCCATTGGGTATGGGATGCTGGGCGATAGGAGGATATTTTATTCTCGACGGAATGCCGGACGGGTATGGAAAAGTGAACGATGAAGAATCGATAAAAGCAATAACCATGGCGGTCGATATGGGAATAGATTTTTTTGATACTTCCGATGTTTATGGTACGGGCCACAGCGAAGAAATTCTCGGGAAGGCGCTGGAAGGGAAAAGAAATGAGGTGGTGATAGCTACTAAATTCGGATTCACATACGACAGTACAAAAAGGGAAATCACAGGAACGGATTTTTCAAAGGACTACGTCAAATGGGCGTGTGAACAGTCCATGAAAAGGTTAAAAACGAACTATATCGATCTTTATCAACTTCATTTATCCGAAATT
>JASGMR010000138.1 GCA_030156385.1 Kosmotogales bacterium | reverse complement strand
CAAAAAAATGATCAGCTTCTCGAAAAACGATCAGCTCTATCGATGCGCCGTGTTAGCTTTGTATTCTTGTTTATAGATGTTTTAAATCGTGAGCTGATCATTATGATCACTTTTTGTATGTGTTATAGTTTATCGAAGTATGAGTGTGAATTTTAAGGGATTTTTTTCACTCATATATCAGCGGAATTTTTTTATACACTTTTTTGATCAGCTTGATCATAATGTATATAAAAATATTTATAATACCTATATATAGAGGATTATAGAATTTACATAAGCTGATAATTTGCTCAAAAAAGCTGATCGGAGCTGATCATTTTACACGTCCGTAATAAAAAACTCTCCTTTTTAGGGGAGAGTTTCTGTTTGAATTCATATTTCAGTCACATTTATTGGAAAGGAGTTTTATAGTTTTTTATAAATATTTTTCAGTGATTAAATTCTTCTATATCACTGGTATCTCTTCGAATGTTGCAGTTATGTCTTTGTCCTTATTCATCTTTATTATTATGGGATAAGTGTCTCCCGATTGATCTCCCGACCATCCTGAAAATTCCCATCCTGCGCTTGCCTCGGGAGTCAATTCAACATATTCGCCGTATTCATATTCATCCTTTTCGGGATCTATTTGTACTTCTCCTCCTCCGATGACTCCAATCGTTAAAGTGTATTTTTCAACTTCAAAATTGGCCGTAATATTTTTATCTTCATTCATAATTATTTCTTCCGAAGGATCGTTTCCCGACAGATCTCCTGTCCACTCATCGAATTCCCATCCGGGAGAGGCCAGTGCCGTTAATTGAACGACATCATTGTAATAATAAGGTCCGTCTGGAGAAATTGAAACCATTCCTGCACCGGTCGTTTCGACGGATAAGTAATATTCTATTTTTTCAAAGATCGCAGTGACATTCGTATTTCCCAAAATATCTATTTGAACTACACTGGAATCGGACGTTATATAGCCGGTCCATCCTACGAATTCCCAGCCTGTAGCCGGTAAAGCGGCCAATTCGACCGTTTCTTCATATTCATATTTTTCTTTTGAAGGGTTCATGGTAACCGTTCCTTCTCCAGTAACGGAAGCTGTGAGAGTGTATTCGTTTCTTCCGAAATTTGCAGTAATGTTCGTATCATCTTCGATCTGAACGGTTGTGGGATTTTCATCACCGGTGAGATTTCCCTCCCAGTTTAAAAAACTCCAGCCTGAATTTGGGATCGCTTCCAAAATCACATTTGAGTGCTTGGCATATTTTCCATTTTCCGGATTTTTATCTCCCGTTTCATTAACAATACCACCTTCGGCCGGGTTACACGTAATGTTCAGAGCATAGTACCATTTATAGTGACATCCTGATGAAATGAGTAAAATTATTATGATCAGTGCCATAAAAAAGATAGATTTCTTCACTGTATTCCCCCCTTTTTTAATTTCTTAATGAAATCATTACCATATATTTGATTATATTACTTAAAAACCATATTTCCAAAAACATCAATTAATTGAATTGAAATTTTCCCCTCATATTTGATATATTCAACTATTTTGTCAATGGGTGCGGCATATTTTCGGCATTCAAAGATTTTTATAAAACAAAAATCAACCTATTAGAAAGCACTATCTGGTTTAAACAAATACCAATACTAACTAAAGGGCCAAGTAGAATTGTCAAAAAAAGAGAAATGTATACGATGATGATAATCGGGATATTATTCCAAATTTATATTGTGAAAAAGTGATGGGGAAAATTTTTCGGAACATTTATAACTGTTGAATAAAAGCATCTTTCATATATGGAGTTTTAATCAAATTTTGAAAAAAGCAATAGGAGAACGGGTCTTATTTTGGTACAATAAACCTTCGATATTTTTGTGATTTTTTGAAGTTGAAGGGTTCTCAACCGCCGGTCATTTTTTCGATTTCACCAATAAGCTCTTCCAGTTCCGGGTCTTCATATTGAATTTTATTATGCTCACCTCTGTCTTTGAGTTTGTAATGATTCTCCTCAAAGACACGTTTGATGGGATGAATATATCCTTTTGTCAGATTTTCATAGAAGATTTTTATTAAAAAAACTTCTATATAATCCTTTTCGAAGGGGTATTTTACAATATAATAGATTTTTCCGCCCCGTTCCTCTTTGTTGAAGTTATAGCTTTCATAAATATCATTATGGCACAGGATATTTTTATACGGGCTATAAATTGTATGTTGATTCCGGATCTTTGATAAAAACGTCATAAATGCTGATCTTTTTCATAATATTCTATAATACCAGAACTTTTCAATTTGAATTACAGAATGAAGTAAAAGTAAAAATAATCTGTGGAGGACCTCACACTTTAACCCGAATAAAAAACGTGAAAAGATTCAATAAAATTTAGTGATGTATAACACGAATTTTGAAATAGCGATAAAAATCTTTCGTTTATTGAGACCCGGGATGGAAAACGAAGAAAATAACGGCTCGAATCCGGTTTGAAAGTCCTTATTAATAGAGTTGAATTTATTTTCCTAATAATCCAAATAATCTAGTTCCAGAAATTCTCCCATTTTTCTCGATTCAGAATACATTCCCTGAATGTATTCAGACAGATATGGTTGAAATAATATTCCGTTCACTTCAAATTTTTCTTTTAAAAAATCCTCATAATCCAAATCTTTGGTGTTATTCGGTACTATCATCACCGAAAATATTTCCGAGGGATAAATTGCGATAGTATCGTGAGGCGAATATTTGAAAAAATCGCCGATATTAAGAACCCTGTATTTTTCAAATAAATCTTTCGTATCAATGATGATCTCATTTTCAGAGAAATTTTTGATCGTCAGGTAATAATAATTTTTGATATCTTTTAAAAACAGGGTGATTTGAATATTGTAAAACTCTGCGGATAATCCCGCATCCTTTCCAACGTATGGAAATGAATGATAATAATAAAAGAAACTCAGGGCATCAAAAGGCATGAGATAAAAAATAACATCATCATCCACATATACACACCCCGTTTCCATATCGGGATTCAACTCTTTTGCTTCCAACTCTTTCAGAAAATACTCATCGTATATAGTTGGATAGTCAACATAATATTCTGCCGAAAGAGCGATTATCGTAACGAATAAAACAAAAATCAAAAAAATGATTTTCTTCATGGCACACTCCTTAATTTCAGTTTTTGGACTGTTCTCTGTCATCACAACGTACTTCTCAATAAATATTATATCTCTGATTTTATGTTTATTATACCGGAACCGTTTTAATTGTGTGATATATTGAGATTCTCCCTTTTCCGGACAAACTCAGTTTTCTTCTGTGATTATTTGAGCCGGGATATTTTGTTTGAAATTAACCGGCTGAATTTTGATCATAACTAAACAAATGCTCACCATTCAAGTTCAACGGTGAGCAATATGAAGAGAAATAAAAATTAGTATAGTACTTAATCGTACTAACATAATTATAACATTTTTATCGGATAAATTATCAAAATTTGAAAACAAACCGTCAAGCTCAATGGAAGCCGATAGAGGATGCGAAAATTTGTTTTTGAATAATAATTTAAAAAAATATATTGTGTGGTGAATGAAAAACCGTTCTTTCTGTTTAAACAAACTAAAAACAGTGCTTATATATGATCAAAAAGCGGTGGTAGGATAGATTTTGAAAGGTGAATATGGAGAAAGAAATATATAACAGGAACGGATATTTCAAGAAAACTATAAGTTCAATAATGAAATTATCAATTTTCTCTGATTTCCTATTGAACAGAATTAAAACTGGCGGTTTAAAAAATCGTCGACAGTGATGACTTTGTATTTATCGAATATTTTTATTTTATCGATAAGATACATAATGAATTCCTGTGCCATGGCTTTATCTTCTCCCGGTTCATATAGAAGGACCTTGGCACCACTTGTGTAATAACCCCACACGCTCCACAGATAGCCGTAATCGTTTTTCGATGATGATAACAATTCCTGACTTTCCTTTTCGCTGGGCTTGGCTTCCAACTGAAAGCTGGAAAATTTTTCAACATCAAATATTTCGCCATGCTCGTTTTTAAAGAACATAAACTCACCACCTATTCAGAGTTTCGATGTCGATAACGAAAAAATCCCCCATATTCACTACATAAATTTTAACATTACCGGCATAAAATATATAAGTGTCGGAATCACCCTTTATATATGAAGTTGTTTTGCAAAAAAAACTTCTGATTGATTGGAAGGATCTTTCGGTTATATTTCCATCGAATTGTGGCGCAATAAAATCCAAAAATTTAATTATATTGTAAAAATCTAATGTTTGGTTTTCTGGAATTAAAAATATCCCGACAGAATTTCATCCGGGACCTTCAGAGAAAATTGAAAGCGTGCTCGATTTGAAAAAAAACGAAATTTTAGTTTAGTACTCTTGACAATATGTAAAAAATAATATACACTGTGTCTAACGAAACATACTTTTTGGAAAAAGGAGTGAACATTTATGACTTATAAAAGTAAAAGAGCTATCTCAAATATGGTTGCAAGTGCTATTCTTGTTATCGCATATATTGTATATGCCATCGGAAAATATGAAACAGGATCGGGAGATTTGAAATCGTGGGCGATTTTCATGTTGATTTTCATCGGTATCGGTGTGGGAATACAGATCGTAATCCAGATTGCCTTTCATATTGCACTCGCTTTTGGAATCGCTGTGAAGGAGCATGTAAGAGGCAGTAAAGAGACCGATAATGTGGTCAGGACACTCAACTCTTCAATGGTCGAAGACGAAATGGATAAATTGATAGGCCTGAAATCCGGCCGTTTTGGAAATATTTTTGCAGAGATAGGATTTCTCGCTGCCCTTTTAACACTGGTTTTTGGTGCTTCCGGCATCCTTGCAATGAATATTATACTTGGAGCGTTTGTCCTGGGAACCTTCATTGAGAATATTGTGAGTATTTATTTCTACGAGAAGGGCGTTCGTAATGGGTAAAAAATTGATTATCAGCAACAATATAAGAAAGCTGCGTTTTTTTGCGAATGAAATGACACAGCTGGAACTTGCGGAGAAAGCGGGGATTTCGCGCCAGACTATCATAGCTCTGGAAGCCGGAAAATATACACCGTCGCTGGAGATGGCGTTTCGGATTGCGGATGTCTTCGATGTTCCGATTGGAGAGGTTTTCGAATGTAAATCAGCAGAGGGTAAGAAATGAAGAAAACCCTCGTTGTGGTGTATTCTTATCATCATATGAACACTGAAAAGATCGCTCGTGTAATTGCGGAAAAATTGAAAGCGAATTTAAACCATCCGGGAGATATCGACATAGAGGAAATAAAGAATTATGACCTCGTAGGCTTTGGAGCGGGAATAGATAGCGGAAAACATTACGAACCGATTCTTAAACTGGCAGCGGATCTTCCCGTGGTGAAGAATAAAATGGCATTCATTTTTTCAACCAGTGCCATTTTTGGAGAGAAAAAAATGGTCAGTGACCATGCGGCATTGAGAGATATTCTGATTTCAAAGGGATACGATATTGTTGGTGAATTCAGTTGTCCGGGATTCAACACGAACAGTTTTATCAAATATTTTGGTGGGATGAACAGAGGAAGACCGAATCCAGAAGATCTTGCAAAAGCCGAAGATTTTGCCGTCGGTCTGAAGAAATATATATAACCTGTATAAAAGCTGAAAA
>JASGMR010000036.1 GCA_030156385.1 Kosmotogales bacterium | reverse complement strand
AATCACCATTTTTATCGTATTCGACATCAAAATACTCTCTGCAGCACCAGTCTATCAGTACATTTCCGGGACCCGTATCGAAAGCGATGATGGAATTCAGTTCGGAGTTTTCAGGAATGTACGTGACATTTCCGATTCCACCTATATTCTGAAGGGCGGTGTTTTTATTATCCTCCGTATAAATAACGTAATCCGCATAGGAAACCATTGGAGCTCCCTGACCTCCGGCGGCCATGTCTTTTACTCTTATATCCGACAGAACTTTATACCCCGTGATATATGAGATTATGTCCCCGTCTCCTATTTGAAGTGTGCAGGGGATATCGTACGGTTTATCCCCGTAAGAAGTCGAGTGATAAACAGTTTGACCATGGCTCACTATGAGATCGATATCATCGATCCCTTTTCTTTTTATGAAATCTTTTATGGATTCTCCGAATTTTTTTCCCAGATAGAAGTTGGCCCTCGAAACATCGCCGACACTTATTTTCCCCGATGTGAGAAAGAGAAGGTAATCTTTGAATTCTTTGTCATATGGAAGTTCTTCAAAAAAAACGGGATTCACATTTATATTTTTATACGAACCCTCTATTTCGCAATAGACTATATTCAAGCCGTCACAGGAAGTGCCCGACATGACGCCGAGTATTTTATTCATAAAAATCTCCTCTTTCGTAACTCCAGAGCAGGCGTGTAGATATTCTTCTTCTGAAGGTCCGCATTTCGGCTATCGCTTCGTGTCTTTTATAAAAACATTTGTTTGTTAAGATGACTATATACACTTCTTTTACGGGATCGATCCATATGAATGTTCCTGTAAATCCTGTGTGGCCGAAACTTTTCCCGCTGAATGAAGGGCCGCAGGGAGAGAGTGGTTCAAATAAACTCCATCCGAGTCCCTTTTTGGGATTTCCCTGAATATTTTCTGTCCAGTTTTTGCTGCTCATTTCTATTATCGATTTTGTAAAAACGATCCTTGGAGACAGAATTTCCCTGCAATATTTACTCAGATCATCCAGAGTTGAAAATAAACCCGCGTTACCGCTTATGCCTCCGATGTAGAATGCCAGTTCATCATCGGGCATACCTATTAGCCTCTTTCCGTTTCTAACGGAAGTAGGGGCTATATTTTCCGCTTCTCCGGGGCTGTAGACCGTATCGTCCATTTTCAGAGGTTTGTATACGTTTTCCGTCACAAATTTTACGTGATCTCCGGTGACGGTATCCACTATTTTTTTCAGGAGAATGAAGTTCAGGCAGGAATATTTTATTTCATAATTCGGAACCTGAAGAAATTCAGTTCTGTATATTTCCTGAATCAGATCTTCTTTGCTCAGGTATTTGTAGGCCATTGAGTAAGGTGGTATTCCGGAAGTGTGCGTTAACAGGTTTCTTATGGTTATATTTTCCCAGTTAACCGGCAGATATTTTTTAATATCGTCTTCCAGATCGATTTCTCCGTTGCCCAGCAGGAGGAGAACAGCCGGAAGAGTTCCGACGATCTTGGTTAAACTCGCAAGATCATAGAGTGTATTATATTGAACTTCCTTTTCCCCGTCTATTGTGCCGAACTTCGCTTTGTATACTTCTCCCTCTCTGTTACCTATCAGCATGCAGCATCCCGGGAAAAGTTCTTTAGAAATATATTCGTTGGCTATTTTTTCAATATTATTCATTGTGTCATTCTCCTATAATCCCAATCTCACTTTAAGTTTGTATTTATCTCCCCTGTAAATGGAAATAACATATTCTAAACATCTATCATCAGAAAGGTAAGAATACCTTTTTCTCAATATGGATTCTCCGCTGCCGGAGATTTGCAGATATTTTTTGTCTTCTTCGGAGGCATGCGTTATCTCAATGGTTTCGTCTGCGTATCTCATTTTTAATTCCAGATCATTTTTAAAAAAGGAATACAGAGAATGATTTTCCATATCCAGATTCATGATCTTCAATATTCTCGGATCGAGTGAGATATTGTAATAACCGCTTTCTATCGCCATGGGGATATCATCTGCGAGCCTCAATCTTTTTAAAAATAATACCGGGGTGTCTTCTGTTATTCCAAATTTATCTATAACTTCTAGCGGAGGTTCTACCAGCGATTTTTCGAGTGTTTTGGAAGAGGGTTTCTGACCTCTTGATTTCAACTCTTCCGTGAAACCCTTCAATTTTGTCAGAATTTCTTCTCTTTTATTTTCGGAAACGAAAGTTCCCCTGCCTCTGGAACGAACTATGAGCCCTTCCCTGTACAGTTCTTCCAGCGCCTTTCGAATCGTCAGCCTGCTCACATTGAAGATATCGCAGTATTCGTATTCAGATGGCAAAATCTCACCGGACTTGAGTTCCCCGTCGGTAATTTTCTTTTTTATATTTCTATAGATTTGGTAATATAATGGAACTGGAGAATCTTTATTAACTGCTTTCATTAGTTATGCACCTCTTTCAAGCTATAGATTTAACTTAATTGATATCATATTATATCATTTTATAGTTATGTGATATAATATTATTACTTTTAATTTCTGAAAAAGGGAGGGTTATAATGAAAAAAAATCTGGTTATATCGATTTTTTTAGTCTTATTCATAGCGATTTCCGTATTCGGAGTAAACTATGGTGGAACACTTAATTATGCTATTGCTACAGAAGCCGTAGGCCTTGACCCTAATTTAGTCACAGCCTTTGCATCTTTTAGAATTCTTGAAAATGTATATGATACTCTTCTAAAATACGATGAGTCGATGAACATCGTGCCTGGATTGGCCGAGAGTTATGAAATTGTCGATCCTACAACCATCGTTTTCACAATAAGAGATGGTGTGAAATTTCACGACGGTACACCACTGACCGTTGACGATGTCGCCTTCACGTTTGAGAGGATACTCGATGAAAATTACGGTTCCCCTGCCGCATCGAATTTTGCAGAAATCGAGTCTATAAAGATAATCGGGGATAACAAAATTGAATTTAAACTGAAAATTTCTATGATGAACGCTTTACTTCCGAACTTCACAAGTGGAAATACAGCTATAGTCAGCAAGGCTTTTGTTGAAGGCGGAGCGAATATGCAGCTTGAAACAAATGGGACAGGACCTTTCTATATTTCCGATTACAAAGCGGGAAACTATATAGAATTGAAGAAAAACGAAAATTATTATGAAGAAGGATTACCATATCTTGATGGTATAAAATTCCATATAATTCCTGAGGAAATTTCGAGAGTTTCCGCTATCAGAAACGGTGACGTAGACCTTGCATCACTCGATGAACCTACGAGTGTAGGAATGTTGGCCGGAAATTACAAAGTTTTTAAACAACCCGTTCTCAATTATTATCTTCTCGGTATAAACACTGCAGTGAAGCCTCTCGACGATCCAAAAGTAAGACAGGCGATTAGTTATGCGCTGAACAGAGAAAATATAATAAAGATGGTTGCATTCGGTGAAGGTACGGTAACAGGTCCTATGAACCCAACAGTAACTGCCTGGGCCCTTCCACCTGAAGATTTCGCAATTTACGATACGAATATCGAGAAGGCCAAAGAGTTACTCACAGAAGCCGGTTATCCCAATGGAATAGAGTTTTCGATAACATGTTCCGCACAATACAGTTTCGATAAGATCGCACAGGTAATCCAGGCTCAGTTGGCAGAGGCTGGAATAAAGGTAAACATCGATTTGGTCGAATGGGGTATATTCATAGATAAATGGAAGAAAGTTGATTTCGATTCATTCGTTTCCCTCAATGGAGGCGCCGTCGAACCCGACAAACAGTTCTACAGAACATTTTATTCAACCGGCTCAACCAATAAATTCAATTTCTCAAATGAAAAGGCCGATGAATTGCTCGATGCAGGTAGAGAAACGGTGGAATACGAAAAGAGAAAGGAAATCTACGATGAATTCCAGAAATTGATCGTTGATGAATCGCCCATTATTTTCCTTTACTGTTCGAATAATATTTATGCCGGACAGAAGAGTGTTGAAGGATTCAAAACGATGAGTAATGGAAGTCTGACCTTCCTGAGGGAAGTCTGGCTCAATAAGTAAATTTATTTTCAATTAATTATATGGATGCCCTTTATTCAGGGCGTCCTTTTTTTGAACGGGAGCAGAAGATGAAATTAGCCTATATAATCGGAAGATTGATTTCCGCAATACCCACAATAATAATTCTGACTTTGTTTGTTTTTATAGCGATACATATGGTTCCGGGAGATGTAATCGATATAATGCTCGGAACTCAGAATTTCCTTTCTGAAGAGCAGATGCAGGAACTGTATGTTAAATATGGACTGGATAAGCCTGTTGCTGTTCAATACCTCGTCTGGTTGAAGAATATGGTCACCGGGGATCTTGGAACTTCGATAAGGACCGGTGAAAAAGTTACGTCTATGATTGCCCAGAAATTCCCGGTTACATTTGAACTGGCATTTCTTTCCATTATTTTCAGCATTATCATAGGAATACCCTTCGGTATTATCTCTGCGGTCAAGAAGAACACCAAGACGGATTATTCTATAAGATTTTTGGGCCTTATAGGTCTTTCTGCGCCGGTTTTCTGGATAGGGTCGCTGCTGATAGTTTTTATTTCGGGGACTTTTGTGAACTACACTCTTTTTGGTTTTGTCCCCTTCATTCAGGAACCTCTAAAAAATCTGCAGGTGATGCTCGTCCCGGCCATTACTCTTGGGCTCATGGTTGCCGCACAGATCATGAGAATGTCGAGGAATTCGATGTTGGACGTTCTGTCACAGGAATATATAAAGGTCGCTTATGCCAAGGGAGTCAGTAAAAGGAAAATTATCATGAAACATGCCCTGAGGAATGCCCTTATACCCGTTGTAACGATTGCTGGAATCCAGTTGGGATATCTTATTGGAGGAACGATAATAATTGAGAAAATGTTCGCGCTTCCCGGTATGGGAAGATTGCTTCTTCAGGCTGTGAACCAAAGGGACTATCCGGTGGTTCAGGGTATAGTAACGTTCATAGGAGTCATGATTATTCTCATCAATATTCTGGTCGATATTCTTTATAGCGTTATAGATCCAAGAATTGATCTAAATTAATTGGAGTTTGTATATGAGTAGTGAATACAGAAAGTTCAAGAGAAAATTTTTAAAAAATCCTTTAAATATTATCTGTTCATTAATATTTATCTTTTTTCTGCTGGTTGCTTTTTTCCCTTCCTTTTTTGCACCGTACAATCCTCTCACTATGGATCCCGATTCTTTCATGTCTCCACCGTCTTCACAGCATTGGTTCGGTACGGATCAGTTCGGCAGGGATATTCTTTCAAGAATAATCTACGGGGTACAGGGAAGTCTTTTCATAGCTTCTATGGCAATAGTATTTGCGTCGATAGCCGGGACGATTATAGGCTCGGTTTCGGGATATTTTGGAGGAGCCGTTGATAATATAATAATGAGATTTATAGACGCCATGTTCGCATTTCCTTCGATAATTCTTGCGCTTTTCATTATCGCTCTGTTCGGCGCTACTATTCGGAATTTAATCATTGCGATCGGTATTATCTATATTCCGATATTTTCGAGAACCATAAGAGGTTCGGCTATCTCCATAAAGCAGAATCTGTATATCGTATCCGCGCGTTCGATAGGTAAGAAGAGTTCTAAAATAATACTCACGGATATAATACCAAATATATCTTCTATATTCATAGTTTCCTTCACGACGAATTTTTCAACCGCGATACTTTCGGAAGCATCCCTGGGTTTTCTGGGGTTGGGTGTTCCGCCACCATATCCGACTCTGGGAAGAATGGTTGGAGATGGGAATAATTTCCTCCTGAGTGCACCCTGGATAACTCTTTTTCCCGGATTGATAATAGCCGTTATTGTTTTGAGTATTAATATAGTTGGAGATGGTCTGAGAGATACGCTCGATCCAAAAAATTAAATCGTAAGAATAAATTCCGTTCCCAGCATATAACTGGAGTTCACTTCTATTTTTGCGTTGAGAAGTGATACAGCGTGTTTTACCAGTGCTAACCCGAGCCCCATACCGGAAGTTTTGAAGAATTTTGCGTTTGAAGCTCTGTAAAATCTTTCGAAAATTCTGTTCAATTCTTCTGGTTTTACACCGATTCCGAAATCCTTCACGATTATATTGGTTTTGTCTTCTTTTCTTTTTATTTTGACGTGGACCACTTCGTTGTCAAAGGAGTATTTGATCGCGTTGGATATCAGATTTGACAGTATTCTGTAGAGCAGAAGGGAATCGGTTTTAATGTAGAAATCCGCGGGAATTGAGACCTCGATTTCAATATTTTTCCTTTTGGATTTATTTTCAAGTTCTTCAATTATTTCTATTACGAGAGAACGAAGATTTATATTTTCCATAATGGGTTTATAATTCTGCAACTCAAGATTCGATAATGTTGCCAGTTCCTCAACCAGTTTGGATAATCTTCTTGTGCTCTTATGTACTCTTTTCAAAATATCATTATACTTTTCCGGAACATCTTTTCTGTCTATCAACAGATCAAGATAACCATTCATAACTGTCATAGGCGAAGAGAATTCATGAACAAGAGAATTGACAAAATCCATTTTCGCCTCTCCAAGATTTCTTATTTCGGTTATATCTCTGAAAATGATGATCGGACTGTTCACTTTTATCTTGAAAATTTTTCTTTCGTTGTTGACGAAAAATTCAGATTCGAATTCCGAAGAAGTGGAACTGACCAGATTTTCTGTCAATACGGAGATATTTTTCACATGTAAAGCATCGGAAATCGTTTTTCCTTCAGGTTCTTCAAGGTATTTTTTGGAAAATTCATTCGCATATCTGATATTTAAAGATTTATCTATTATTAAAATGCCTTCGTCTAACTGGTCCAACAGTGTTTTCAAATCTCATCACCCGGAACGAATTTATAGCCGACTCCTCTCACCGTTTTAATGTATTTTGATCCGATCTTATCCCTCAATTTGCTTATATGAACATCTATTGTTCTGAAATCTCCAAAGAAATCTTCGCCCCACACTTTATCGAGAAGTTCTTCCCTTGAAAAAACTCTTTCCGGATTTTCCACAAGAACTTTTAAAAGTTCGAACTCTCTTCTGGTGAGTTCTTCAGTATTTCCGTTTTTTGTTATTGTATATGAATTCAGGTCGATTCTCGATTCTCCGATATTCATATATGTGATTTTTTCCTTGGACTTTATGGCCCTCCTGTTCACTGCTTTAATCCTCGCTACCAGGGTTCTTGGATTGAAAGGTTTGGTCACGAAATCGTCCGCCCCCAACTCAAGTCCCAGAATCATGTCGATATCGGATTTTCTCGCGGTTAGAAAAATAACGGGCATATTCCTGTATACATCCCTGATTTTTTTGATGAGATCCAGTCCATTTCCATCGGGAAGCATTATATCAAGAATTATAATATCCGGTTTGTTTTCCTTCAGTTTATCCCACAATTCGCTTGCGGATCCGGCGCTCGCAACTTCCATGGATTCTATCTCGCAGACTTCCCTTACCAATTGAACAATATCGGGATCGTCATCTACTATAAGAACTTTCATAATGTGACCTCCTTAAGTGAAATACCCACTTCCACGTAATGAATTTCTGATGCAATATTCTTTGCATGGTCGGCAGCTCTTTCCAGATATCTCGACACCAGGATGAGGTCGAGAAAGAAGGCCACCTTTTCCTTATCCTTTTCTTCTTTTATTTCGTATGCAATATTTTTCCTTATGTGTTTGTATAGATTATCAACTTTCTTATCCATTTTGTAAACTTCTTTGGCTTTTTCTATGTCTCTTTTATAATAAGCATCTATTATATCTTTCATCATTTTTTCCGTATAACCGATCATTTTTCTTATGTTAATAAAAGAATATGAAGGAAGAATACCCTTGTGTTTTGTAGCGGTTTTAGCGATATTAACCGCAAGATCACCTATTCTTTCAAGGTCATTTGCGAATTTGACAAGAGAAATAATATATCGGAGGTCTTTATCGAGCGGTTGAAATCTTGTGACATAATTTATAACCTGTCTTTCGATTTTTTTCTGGAGTTTGTCTATTATCTCATCGTTCACTATTATTTCATTAGCCATATCAACATTCAGTTCTTCCAGTGATTCGATAGAACCGGAGAGATTAATCCGTACATTCTCTATCATGTCGGATAATATAGATTTTAAAATATTATAATTTATCTCGTTTTGGTTTTCGTGTTCCATACAATACACCATCCATTTTTCTACCAATTATATTTTAACCTTTTTTTGAATATAATCAAGCTGAATCCCTTAAAAAGCCGAAATTGGAATGTTCTCATAAAAATTTTAATTATAAAAAATATCTATTCATATGAATAGAGAATACATCATATTCAGAAAATAAACGTAACATTTAATTTACTTTTGAATTTTTTTTTACCTTTTAGTATAATCTATATATGATTTCGTGGGAGGTATATAGGAATGTACATTGAAAATATTTTGAATTATTTAAAAAAGCAGGATTCATCAAAAAGGCCTGATTACGGTGTTCCAAGAGAATGGTTGCCACAAGATTATGAGGGCATAGTGAAACTGAGTGGTAAATACATATTTGTAAATCCATATGAATTCGGGAAAAATATTTTTGAAACTATAATGAGCAGAAGGGAAAACGACAGGGATTATCTTCTACCCCTTTCAAGAATAGAAGGAGAAAGTAAATCGAATTGGATTGAAGATTCGGTAATTTACAGTGCTTTTTTAAGAATGACGACAGCCTTCGGACATAAAAATCCGGGAAGTTTTAATCCATATTTTAAAGGTGATTACACTGAAGCCGGAACTATTTTGAAGCAGATATTTTTATTACCGTATCTTAAAAAAATTGGTATAAATACAATATATTTTCTTCCCGTAACAAAATACAGCAGCATGTTCAAAAAGGGTGAAGTCGGATCGCCTTATTCGATAAAGGATTTTTATAAGATATCGGATGAGTATCACGATAATTTGCTAGTGGGGTTCTCTGTTGAAGACGAATTCAAAGCTTTTGTCGAGGCCGCACATATTTTGGGGATGAGGGTGATTCTCGATTTTATACCCAGAACCTGTGCGAGAGATTCCGATCTCATACTTGAACACCCGGACTGGTTTTACTGGATAGATTACAAAGAATTGGAGAATTATAAAGCTCCCCTTATTGATGAATTAGCCTTCGAGCAACCTTCAAGCGATAATCTGTCAATGATGTATTCAAATGAAAGTGTGAAAGAACATCTGAAAAAATTCAAATTTGCCCCGAATGTCACCGATCCTGAGAAATGGGGAAATTTTGTGAATGAATATAGAGGGAAGAAGAGCTTTCTGGATGAGCTGATAAAAGAATTCGGTGTGATAACTCCTCCTGGTTTTTCCGATTGGATAAACGATAATCAGCCTCCATGGAACGATGTCACTTTTTTGAGAATGTACATGGATCATCCCAGGGAAGCGAAGAAATATCTGAAAGAGGATCAACCGCCTTACGTTTTGTATGATGTAATAAAATCCTCTATTATGCCCGGCGAAGAACCCAATAAGGATTTATGGGATCTGATCGCAAATATCATGCCATATTACAACAGTGAATTCGGTGTGGATGGTGCGCGTCTGGACATGGGGCATGCTCTTCCGTCAGAGCTTGAAAAAGAAATGATAAAGAGTGCAAAAAGAACTGATCCTTCATTTTCAATAATAGCTGAAGAACTCAATATGAATAATGATGGAAAGGCTAAGGATAACGGTTATGACTGTTTCCTTGGCAATGTATGGTGGAGTGAACCACGTGTTGATGAAGGATGGACGAAAAAATTGATATACGAAGTTTTACCGAATTTGAAACTCACCTGTTTCGGTGCGGTGGAAACTCCGGATACGCCGAGAGCCATGGCAAGAGAATACGGGAAGGATTTTGCGATACAGGCGACTATTCTGAATTTTTTCCTTCCGAAAACGGTGCCTTTCATAAATTCGGGACAGGAGATATTCGAACTTCAACCTATGAATCTCGGCCTGGATAATACGGAGGATGGCAGATATCTTCTCGAGCCTTCGGATCCCATGTACGGTAAACTGGCATTTTTTGATTATTATTCTCTTCACTGGAATTCTGATGATGACATGCTGGATATAATTGAGATCGTATCCAAAATCAGGATGGAAAATCTTGATTTGTTGAGACACGGAGATATAAAATATCTTTTCAAAGATGATAAAGATATCGTTGCGCTTTTTTACTGGGACGGGGAAAAAGGGATTCTCATTTTGAGCAATTTTAATTATAAAGAACATAAGAATTTATTCGTCGATTTAGGTTATTATACCTGGAAAGAAAAGCATGAGGTGCTCTGGAAAATAAAAAACAGACACTACTTCAATTCTATGTGGAACGTCGGTACGACGATGGAAGTAATTCTTGCACCGGGTGAGATATACATCGCTCAGATTGAATAATAAAATATATAAGGGGATATTGTGATGAATATCCCCTCATTCTTTATAATGAAATTCCACTCAGTTCCTTAATCTTTTCTTTGGTTACCAATCCTTCCATGGGACCGAATTCGGTGGCATTTATAGCACCGGCCGCGGCGGCTATTTTGCCCGCTTCTTCCAGACTTTTACCCTTTAACAGCGCAGTTATAAATCCCGCATCAAAGCAATCACCTGCACCGGTGGGATCGGTTTCTACGATTTTATAAGCTTTTATAGGGATGTCATCATGTTCTGTGATTACTCTGCATCCTTCTTTCCCGAGTTTCAAAACTACCATTTTTACGGGAAAGTTTTCAAATATTTTTTTCAGCGCTTCATTCACGGTGTTTGCATTAGTTATAAACAGAAGCTCATCTACACCGGGAAAAAGAATTTCGCAATTTTTTAATATGGGATCAACAACTTCGTTTATATTTTCATCCAGTAAAAGTTCTCTTCTTATATTGGGATCGAAACTTATTTTTGTGCCCCTTTTATATAAATAATTTGTCAGTTTTATTATCTTATTTCTGAAGTCTTTTTGAACCATAAGAGAGCAGCCCATTATATGAAAATAATCCTGATGTTTCAATTCGTCGTTGTTGTATTTTTTCAGAAAAACTGCGGACGTATCCTTGACATGAAATATGAATTTTCTGCCGCCAGTCTTATCATAACCCACGAATGCCACGGCCGTCGGACGATCCTTGTTTATGTTTATCAGATCGCAATTCACACCGTCATCTTTAAGTCGTTTAAAAACATTTTTTCCGAATTCATCATCACCTATGCCACCGATGATCGTTGCATTTTCTCCGAGTCTTGCGACACTGTCTATAAAAATTGCTGGTGCACCGCTTGGATACGGCCCTTTAAAATATCCTGGGCTTGCCAGTGAAATATTCCTTTCCGGTCTCATTATTTCAACAAGAATTTCGCCCATGGTCAAAACTGAACCCATTTCCTCACCTCTAACTGTTTTCAAATTACGAACGATATATAAATCGTTCTTCTTCACATCTCTCAATTTTACATTATTTTTTCCTTTAATAATTTTAAAATTTTTATTTCTTGATAAAATCTTTTTATTCAAAATTTCATTGCATTGATTTCATTTTTTACGGAAGGTTTTATTTAGCTTTGTAAAATTTCATGTAACTTTTTTGATCGGCAAGACAATAATAATTACTTTGTATTAAGTATTAGTTGGATAATTGCTTTAAAAGTTTTTTTAAAATTAATACAATAGTTACTTCAATGGATGAAAAAAATCTTGTTTTTTTCATAATCATTTAAAACAGGGGAATACAGTCAATAAACCTGACCTTTACATCAATATGATAGTATAAGATATATCTTTATTATTAATATTTTTTTCTACTCTAGAGAAATTTAACCGGAGGAGGTGTTTTTTTGAGGAAACCTACATACTACACAAATATCGATATGGTGAAAGGTTTATCAGAAGAAGAGAAGAGAGAAATTAAAAAGGTGACGGAAAAATATCCCTTCAAAGCGAACGATTTTTATTTGAATTTAATCAATTGGGATGACAAAAACGATCCAATAAGAAGATTGATCATTCCATCATCGGATGAGTTGACGGACTGGGGAGACTTAGACGCATCCAGTGAGCATCTCTACACAAAGGCACCCGGAATGGAGCATAAGTATAGAGATACGGCTCTGATACTTGTTTCGCAAGTTTGTGGCGGACAATGCAGATATTGTTTCAGAAAGAGAATTTTCCTCGATGGGGGCAGTGAAATCGTTGATGATTTCAGCGGAGCAATAGAATATATCAGGAATCATAAAGAGATAAACAATGTTCTGCTGACCGGTGGGGATGCTCTGGTTTTGTCAACGGGAAAGTTGGAGAAAATAATCAAAGCTTTGAGGGAAATCGACCATGTAAATATTATCAGATTGGGCTCTAAAATGCTGGCATTTTATCCATTCAGAGTGAGTGAAGATCCTGAGTTGATAGAAATTCTGAAAAAGTACAGCACAAAAAAGAAAAGAATATACGTTATGGCGCACTTCAACAATGTTAATGAAATCTCCGAAGAGTCGTTAAAAGCGATCGATATGCTTTTGAAAGCGGGAGTTATAATTTGTAATCAGGCTCCTCTTATAGCAGGAATCAATGATAACGCAGATGCACTTGTCAATCTTTTCAACAAACTGTCTTATATCGGTGTGCCCCCGTATTATATATTTCAATGTAGACCGACCAAAGGAAATTTTGCATATTCCGTTCCAATAGAAAAGGGATTTTCAATATTCAACGAGGCGATTTCAAAAGTTTCAGGACTTGGAAAGAGAGCCAGATATATGATGTCGCACAAATATGGAAAGATAGGAATAGTTGGCTTGGACGATGAATATGTTTATATGAAATTTCACAGAGCGGCGAATCCGACCAATTATAAAAAATTATTAAAGATGAAGCGCAATAAAGATGCAAGATGGCTTGATGATTATGGTGATGCGCTGGCTCAAATATCGGAATAAATTTAAGGCAGGAATAAATCCTGTCTTTTTTAGTAGAATTCAGTTATCAGAAATTTTTTAAAAACCTTCAGTGCCCTTTCGGCCTTTGCAATATTTCTTTCTTTTTTTCTTTTAATACCTTTTACCGGAGACAACAGGCCATAATTTGCATAAACAGGAGACAGGGGAATTCGAGCGTTCGTGGTTATATGATTTATGAGAGCCCCGATCATAGTATCATCCGGAAAAGAGAGCAGTTTTTTCCCTGTTGATATACGTTCAATATTCAGAGCCGATATTTTACCCGATACTATGGCTTCAACGTAACCTTCAAGACCGGAAATCTGTCCTGCGAAGAAGACATTTTTATATTTTTTTGATTGCATATATTTATTCATTATTTCAGGAGCATTCAAATATGTATTACGATGCATTACACCATACCTGACAAATTCAGCATTATTCAGAGCGGGTATCAAACTGAAAACCTTTTTCTGCTCTTTCCATTTTAATCTTGTCTGAAAACCCACCGGACTGTATAGATTTCCCTCTTTATCCTCTTTTCTTAACTGTACAATAGCAAAGAAGCTGTTCCCGGAATCGTCCTTAAGACCTACCGGTTTCATAGGACCGAATCTCAACGCATCGAGTCCTCTCTTTGCTATTTCTTCAACGGGCTGACATCTCTCAAAGAGAGCTTTATCAGAAAAATTTTCAATAGGAGCGAGTTCCGCCGCGACCAACTGTTCATAAAATATGCTGTACTCATTTTCATTCATCGGACAGTTGAGATAATCACCTGTTCCCTTTTCGTATCTGTCGGCTACAAAAGTTTTCGATGTATCGATGGAATCCCTCAAAATTATGGGAGAAACGGCATCAAAGAAAAAAAGATCATTTCCGAAGACTTTCATTAGCCAGCTCTCAAATTTTGGAGAAGTTAAAGGCCCCGTTGCTATGAGCCATATATCATCGCTGTTTAAATCTATTTGAGTTATTTCTTTTCTGTATATTTTTATATATTCGGATTTTTTAATTTCTTCGGTTATCCTTTTTGAGAATTCTTCTCTGTTAACAGCCAGGGCCTTTCCAGCCGGGACCTTAGTCTCTTCTGCGATTCTCAGCAAGTTTGAGTCAAGCAATTTTCCCTCATTCTTCAGCAGACCGGAGGCGTTTGAGAGTTCGAAAGATTTCAGTGAGTTGCTGCATACGAGTTCTCCAAAGTTTTTTGATTTGTAAATGTCGGTATTTCCCTCCGGTTTTATTTCATATAAATTACAGTGTATCTTCTTCTTTGAAAGAGTCAATGCTGCTTCAGAACCGGCCAGACCACCACCAATTATGTTGATCTTCATTTTTTTATCTCTTTCACATAGTTGAGTCTGTAATATCTGAACAATACTTCCTGAAAATATCCCGCATAGGGTGAAAACATTTCCATACCTCTTTCCATAATTTTTGTAGTATTGCCCTCGATATCAAAAAGATCTTTCATTGCCCTGATTATCCAGATATCCACGGGGAAACAATTGAGTTTTCCATATCCGAAGAGAGCTATACAACTGGCTACTTTATAGCCTATTCCTTTGATTTTTATCAGTTCTTCAATTATATCTATTTCATTCATAGCGTGCAATTTTTTGAAAAATGCCTCTGTTTCGACAGTTTCCGCCAGCTTCGCAAGATATTTTGCCCTGAAAGCCGTTCTCAAATCCCGGAAATTCTTTTCTGTGAGTGATTTGAATTGATCATAGGTGGGAAATTTATAAAATTCTTCTCCGCTTAAAATAACTCTGTTCTGCTCAAAAAAGGAAGAGATTCTATCGGCCGTGTTTCTGATATTAACAATACTGTTTCTAGATGAGATGATGTATTCCACAGTCATTTCGAAAGGGTCCTGTCTTAAAATTCTTATCCCTTCACCGTCTTTTAAGGCCTTCAGGGATATTTTACGGGTCCTCTCGCTGAATTTTTCCGACATATCCCTTATGAATTCGTGGATTTTGTCCAGATTGTCATCAAAACCGAAGTAGTATCTCAATCCTTCATTCAAACCCATTTCAAACAGTGAATTTTTAGAAGAATTCACTTTTAAGCAACCGTTTTCATCTTCCAGTATCAGAGCGATGTCTTTCACTACACCCTTCCATACATTTCCCGATTTCTTCCATCTGAAGGTCTGACCACAATCCAGGGTACAATCTATATTAAATTTTTCTGGATACTTTATTTTAATTTCAAACATAATTTCCTCCATTATTTCTTTCTTCATTTTAACAAAAAAAAAAATAACGCGCTCATACATAATGATAAATTTAATCAAAAGAGTACCATGTGAAATGTTATATACTATACTCACCTCCGGGGGTGTTAAATGGAAAAAGATTATACTTATTACATTAAAAATATTGTTGAATATATCGATTGTAATCTGGACAAAAGGATCTTGGTGGATGAATTATGCGAAGGTGTACCTTATTCGAAGGTTCAATTATGTAGAATATTTTATTATTTGACGGGGTTCACGTTCAATCAGTATATAAAGACGAGAAAACTTTCAGAAGCCGCACTTGATCTCATTCACACTGATAAATCAATAATTGAAGTTGGAATGGATTATGGATATGACTCACAGGAAGCGTTCACCAGAGCGTTCAAAAAGATTTTTAGAGTAACTCCCGGGATCTATAGGAGGAAAAGATTATTATTCAGCAATCAGATTTTGAGGAAAATAAAAATCAACAGAAAATTTCAAGGAGGTAAAAATATGGAACCAAAAAAGGTTAAAAAAGAGAGTTTTTATGTAGTTGGATTTAAATATTATGGAAATGCCATTCCTGATAATGCACCGGGTCTCTGGAATGAGTTGATGAGAAAACAGAATGAGATAAAAAATATATATAAACCTGTGGAATGGATAGGGCTGATGTGCACCGGTGAAGAGGAATTCGTTGACGAGAAGGCCGATTATATAGCAGGAGCAAGGGTAACGGATTTAAGCAGCATTCCGGAAGGAATGAGGGGATACGAAGTACCTGCAAGAGAATACCTCGTTTTCACTCACAAGGGAACACTGGATAAACTGGGGGAAACCTATAATTACATTTATTCTCAATATTTTCCCGCATGCAGGGAGTATACGCCTACCGGAATGATGGAATTTGAATATTATGATCAGAGATTCGTAGGGGACAAACCTGAATCGGAATTCGATATTTACATTCCTGTGGAAAAGAAAAAAGTGTGATACAGCACCGTTAATTCAATTCTAATAATTACAGAAGACTCTTGAAAAGCCATTTAAAGAAGCGGCGTGACAGCCGTTTCTTTTTTATGATTTCTCATTTTTTCCGTTACAAATTATTATATTTTCTATATAAAAATGATAACTTTTAAATGAAAATTCAAATCAAATAAAAAAAAGAAATTTAAAAATGGCTTTTTAAAGTAAAAAGAAATTCCGAATTTTTTCGTATTCAATTTCATAAAAATTTTCCGTCATTTGAAAAAGAAAAATAATTATGGAAAATTGCACTTTTATAAAAACTCGGTGATACAATTTTTCATAAGGAAGCAGGAGCTATTGACAGGAGGTGTTTGGAATGGGAGATAAGAACGAAAAAGTAAAAAAACCAAAGAAGCAAAAAAAATCCAAAGAAAAAGATGTTCAGTAAAATCCCATAAATGAGTAAATGTGTCTCCATTGAAATCAGTCATTAATTTTGCTCTTCTTCCTGAAAAATAAAATTAATATCTTTATTAAATCGGCCTGCTGGAATTCCGGCAGGTTTTTATCTGTGGAAAAGAATTATTTGATAAATGAACGTTGCATGCTACACTGTTCACACACGCAAAGGAAAACGCCTCTTCTCTATTATTGCTTTTCTATCTTTTGTTTTCGGCCGTTTATTCTCGTTTTTCCCTAGAATGGCCCGAAAAAGTGTATAATGAGTCGTTTAATACTTAATTAACAGATGTATAAGAAATGTAAAACAACTTTTTATGGAAAAAAGAATATTATTAGAATAGAGGTAATTTCTTTCCGTTTAAGTTATGAAGTAACCTGGCAAAAATAGCAGAGAGGTTATAAAATGATAATTTCCGGATGTTCTGTTAGAATGAATTCTGTTGTTATGGAAATGGCATTTATATTCGTCTGGATAAACGAGAGAAAAAAATATAAAAATTATCGATAAAAAATATTAAGGGGATAAAATTATGGAATACAGAAAATTACCACGGGGCGTAGAGAAAATCAGTGTAATTGGTTTTGGAATGAGTTCAATCGGTTCTGCAAGCGAAAAAGAGATTGAAGAAACGGTGATTCTAGCTGTAGAAAATGGGATCAATTATTTTGATATGGCATCTGCAGATGCAAAACCTTTTGCCCCTTGTGGCAGAGCTACGGTTGGTATCAGGGATAAGTTATATTATCAAATTCATTTCGGGGCGAATTACGAAACAGGTTCCTACGGTTGGACAACAGATTTGGATGTAGTCAAACGCTCCGTTGCCTGGCAGCTTGACATGTTGAAAACGGATTACATAGACTTTGGTTTCATACACTGTATCGATGAACTGTCTGATTTTGATAAAGTGATATCTAACGGTGTTCTGGATTATATTCAGGAACTGAAGTGTCAGGGAATTGTTCGACATATTGGTTTATCATCACATACACCCGAACTATCAAATAAAGTTTTAGATACAGGACTGATTGATATGCTCATGTTCAGTATAAATCCTGGTTATGACTATCAGCACGGTACTTACAGCATTGGAAGCGTGGATGAACGCCTGGCACTCTATCGTCGTTGTGAGGCTGAAGGTGTGGGTATATCAGTTATGAAGGCATTCAGTGGTGGTCAATTACTCGATGCAAAAATATCGCCTTTCAAGCAGGCGCTGAGCGAGTATCAATGTATTCAATACGCATTGGATAAGCCGGGTGTTCTTACGGTGTTACCGGGGGTAAGGGGAAAAGCAGATTTGAAAAAAATTCTCGGGTTCAGCTGTGCTACACCAGAGGAAAAAGATTATTCAATCCTGGGTACATTTGTTCCTTCAGATGCGGAAGGAGTCTGTGTTTATTGTAATCACTGTCAACCCTGTCCTGCGGGTCTCGATATCGCTCTAATTAACAAATATTATGATTTAGCTGAAGTTGGAGATGAACTTGCCCGAAATCATTATGAAAAATTGGAAGTGAAAGCCGATAGCTGTATTCAGTGTGGCCATTGTAATGCACGTTGTCCCTTCCATGTAGATCAAATGACCAGAATGATGAAGATCAGAGATTATTTTAAAAAATGAAACTGCAATCAATCATTCTTGATTAATCAATGTATTTAAAAAAAGGCATATAATTCAAAAATAAATGTCGCGTTCTCCAATATACAGTACCTTTTTTCTCACTTGATTTTCAGTTTTTAAATTTATATTCTCATTTTTCCCAAAAATAAACAGAAAGAGAATAAAAATTTTTGCTGAAACACGGATTCTTATGTTTTATTCATCTTTATAATATTCAACCTGATTGTTCATTTTATAAATCTGGTTTATATTTTTCCCCCATATTCCTATTTTTTTCGAATCAGGATAAAAGGCCACATCTATATCGTTATAAGTATCATAATCCAGATAAATCAGCGGCTCTGTTTCCGAGACATTTGTGAGCTTGTGTGCTCCCCTTTCATTCGCCGGAAAGAACAAAAAATCTCCGGCAGAAACAAACCTTTCACCCGAAGGGGTTTTCAAAATACCTTTACCACTGATTATATAAAATGATTCCTCGTTTTTTGTATGATAATGATATGGATATGCGGATTTGAGAGGCGGTATTTCGTAGATAGATACTGCGCATTGCATTGCGGCTCCCTTTGGAACCAGTTCCCGTTTATAATATTCATAGCCGTCATGTTCGTTTTTATGTTTAAATGGACCATCGGCTGTTTTTACGTGAATGATGTCGTTCATTTTATAACACCTCCAAAAAAAGTTATCTGAAATTATTATAACTTAGAAAATTCAAGCGGAGAAAGAAAAATC
>JASGMR010000035.1 GCA_030156385.1 Kosmotogales bacterium | reverse complement strand
CACTTTCCAGAGAAATACATTTCGTTTTACCCATGTAAGCTCCCAGAATCACCATGTTGGCCACTTTTAAATTTCCTAACTGCTCGGCAATATCGTTGGCATTCACATAAACTACGTCTATATCATCTCTTTTTGCCTTTCTGTCTACAATTGAAGTGTTGATTATCATCAATCCGGATTTCTTTAATTGCGGTTCAAATTTTAATAAAGAAGGTATGTTCATTATTATCAGTTCATTAGGATTCGAAGTAACAGGAGAACCTATTTCCTCGTCACTGACAACCACCGTGCAGTTCGCAGTACCGCCCCTCATTTCCGGTCCGTAAGATGGGAGCCAAGTTGAATGCTTATTTTCAAACATCGCTGCAGTGGCTATTATCTGTCCGATTAACATTATTCCCTGTCCACCAAATCCTGAAGCTATCAAATTATGTTCTTTCATTTCATATCACCAACTTTATCAACGAATAAACCGAGTGGGTATTCTTTTTTGAGCTTATCATTGAGGTAACTTATAGATTCGACAGGATCCAATCCCCAGTTTGTCGGACAGGTTGAAAGGACCTCAACCATTCCGAAACCAATATCATTTATTTGTGCCAGAAAAGCTTTTTTAATCGCTTTTTTCGCTTTAATAACTTCCTGAGGGGAACTAACAGCAACTCTTTCCAAATAAGCAATACCGGCAGTTTCTTTCAGTAATTCCGAAACATGAAGCGGATAACCTTCTCTTCTTGCATCCCTTCCATAAGGTGAAGTGGTAGTTTTCATCCCAAGCAACGACGTTGGAGCCATCTGCCCGCCAGTCATTCCATATATCGCATTGTTTATGAAAATAGTCGTGATCCTTTCACCTCTGTTTGCAGCATGTACAATCTCTGCCGTTCCTATCGCCGCCAGATCTCCATCACCCTGATAAGTGAAAACAATGGAATCCGGTCTCGCCCTCTTTACACCCGTTGCTACTGCGGGAGCCCTTCCATGTGCTGCCCCTATTCCGTGAGTATCGAAAAAATCATTCGCAAAAACCGAACATCCCACCGGCGCTATATTTACCGTTTCATCTCTTATACCGAGTTCGTCTATTACTTCTGCAACGATTCTATGAACTATTCCATGATGACAACCAGGACAATATGTTAATTCTCTATCCGTTAATGCGTCAGGTCTCTTGAATAAAATAGTTTTAGACATTATTATCACCACCAATAATTTTATTCATCACATCCAGAATTTCATTCGGCTCCGGGATAATTCCGCCGCTTCTTCCATAAAAGTGGATTCTCGAACTATCCTCTATGGCTAATTTTACGTCTTCAATCATCTGTCCTTCCGACATTTCAATATCAATTATAGCTTTTTTCCCTTCCGAAGCCTTTTTTAATTCTTTATACGGAAACGGCCACAGAGAAATCGGTCTGAACAGGCCTATCTTTATTCCCTGTTCTCTGGCCTCTTTGATTACACTTATCAAAATTCTTCCCATCGTACCGTAACCGACGAACATGTATTCGGCATCGTCCATAAAATACTCTTTATAAATTATTTCGTTTTCCGTTATTTTTCTGTATTTTTTCTGATAGGCTATATTGAGTTCTTCAAGTTCAACGGGATCTATATTGAACGCTCTTACGATTCTGGCATTTTCTCCTTCTGCATTCTTCAGGGCCCAATCACTGTGCGTTGGTAAATCATCGGGTTCAACGAATTCGGGAAATTCCACCGGTTCCATCATCTGTCCAAGCATTCCATCGGTTAATATCATAACGGGATTTCTGTATTTATCGGCCAGATCGAATCCTTTCTTTATCAAATCCACGGATTCCTGAATCGTCCCGGGAGCCAGAACGATCATATGATAATCTCCATGTCCCCCGCCTTTTGTTGCCTGAAAATAATCACTCTGTGCCGGCTGAATATCCCCAAGACCCGGACCGCCTCTCACGACGTTCACAAAAACGCATGGCAACTCCGCTCCGGCAATATACGAAACTCCCTCCTGCATGAGACTGAAACCTGGACTTGAAGTTGAAGTCATTACTCTTGTACCCGTCGCTGCAGCCCCATAAATCATATTGACCGCTGAGACCTCGCTTTCAGATTGCAAAAAAGTTCCATTCACTTCAGGTAATCTTCTCGCCATATACTCGGTAAATTCTGATTGAGGAGTAATTGGATAACCAAAATAGAGCCTGCAGCCGGATCTTACCGCCGCTTCACCCATCGCTTCATTTCCTTTTACCATAACTTTCTCGGCCATTATTTTACCTCCTCTTCCTTTTCTCTTACAACTGTAATCGCAGTATCAGGACACATTCTATAGCAAAAGCCACAACCAATACAATTCTGAGGACTGTGTTGTTCTGCAGGATGATATCCCTTGGAATTGAATACTTTTGAAAAGCCTAAAGTCTTTTTCGGACACGCATTAATGCATAATCCACACCCTTTACATCTTTCCTGGTCGATTATTACATAATTTTTTACCATAATTATACCTCCCAAGGTGTTTTTAAAAATTTTTTAATTTCAAATCTGGGAAATCTGGTATTTCCACATTTTATATCTTCTTTTATTACCGTCATAGCCACCGGAATCCCGACACTTTCACCAATCTTTTCTGCAAAATCTTCTCCATACAAAATGTTTCTTTCTTCAGTTAAATTTCCGATATTCGAATTATTAACGAGATATGATATTTTCAATCTCGAGGTCTTTTCCAGTCTTTTTATGTGCTCAACTGTCTTATTCACTGTATCTGTGAAGGGACGATAGGGATTTATCACGAAAAATATATCGTGATCTTCATTTCTCAGAGTTGAATAAAGTGAACTCAATACAACTGCGCCGTCATCATTCCCTCCGCAATCTATAACAACTCTGTAATTTTCTTTATTTATGAACCCTTTCACTTTTGGAGATATTATTGGCAGGTCGGCATGTATCAGTTTTTCTTCCGGTGTTATTACGTCTATACCCATTTTTTCAAATTCTGCTTTCAAGTCTCTGGTTCTGAAATAAGGACTTATGACATCGATATCTTCTAAAGCAACTTCTTCATATTTCGATTTCAATTTCAAAGCAAAATTCAAAGCAATTTCAGTTTTTCCGCTTCCGAACATTCCGATGAATACGGCAACTCTTCTCACTTTTTCTATTTCAAACATACTCTTTTGCACTTTCATCATTGTTTAATACTCTGAGTGCCGCGAGAGCCAGCGCCCTCTCCTCGTCTCCACCGGGAATGATCTCCACAGGTGCAATAAATGAAACTCTTTCAGTTATAAATGGCATCAATATATCCATATCGTGGGCCAATCCGCCGGTAAAAATTATCATTCTGACGTCACCCTTCAGAACGGTGGTCATCTGACCAATCCATTTTACGATTTGATACCCCATGCCAAGGTAATATTTCTCATACTCTTCATTGCCTTCTTTTATTTCTTCATTTATCTCCATGCCGCTGTTCGTTCCGGTATAGGCGTAAAGGCCACCCTTACCCTTTATCATCTTTTTTACTCTGTTATAACTGTTCTCCTCATTAAAGCAAATGTTTATCAAACCGGTCAAAGGTAAAGTTCCGCTTCTTTCGGGGGAGTATGGGCCCTCACCGTTCAAAGCATTGTTCACATCTATAACCCTGCCCTTGCAGTGGGCTCCAATGGAAATTCCACCACCGATGTGTACCACGATGAGGTTTATATCTTCGTAACTTTCCCCGATTCTTTTTGAGACTTCCCTCGCAACCGCCTTTTGATTGAGGGCATGGAAAATGGATTTCCTTTCGTAATCCGGGTGCCCCGAAAGCCTTGCAATTTCACTCATTTCGTCTACAACCACAGGATCGGCGATGAAACTGGGTATTTTACCCTCTGCCAGTTCTTTCGCCAGTATTCCGCCTAAATTGGATGCATGTTCTCCATAAGTTGCTTTTTTGAGATGATCTATCATTTTTTCATTGATATCGTAAGTGCCACTCTCAATCGGTTTTAACAGTCCACCTCTTCCGATAATCGCATCAAAATCTGAAATATCAAAACCGCTTTCATTCAGAAAATCCACGATAATCCTTTTTCTAAAATCCTTTTGGTCGTATAAGGTATCAAATTCATTTATCTCTTCTACCGAATGACGAAGAGTAGTTTCATTTTTCAAATTTTCATTTTCATAGACAGCTATTTTTGTCGATGTAGACCCGGGATTTATGACTAAAATTCTACTCATTACCGCAACTCTCGGAAATCAAAATATTCAATGCGATTGAAAACAATTTCGACTCTTCGTTGTCCGCCCTCGAGGTGAGAATTATCGGTTTCTTACCTCCGATAACTGAACTGGCAACTCTGGACTTAGCCAGGAAAACCAGTGTTTTATAAAATACATTACCGGATTGTATATCGGGCATAATGAGAATATCGGCTTTTCCGGCAACGGGACCGGTAATTCCCTTGTTTTTTGCCGCCGTTTCCGAAATGGCATTATCCAGTGCAAAGGGCCCGTCGACAATGGCTCCCTTAATTTGATTTCTGTCATTCATCTTCGATAATATAGCCGCATCCAGAGTGGCGGGCATTTTTTCATTCACCACTTCAACCGCACTTATAACAGCAACTCTGGGATTCTCAACTTCAATAGAATTGGCCACAAGAACGCAATTGACAATCGAGGCCGCTTTTTGTTCCAGGGTTGGGGAAATTACCATACCCGCATCCGCAGATATCAGCAATTTGTCATAACCAGGAATTTCAAAAACGCTCACAAGATTCATAACCCTTTTCGTTCTTAAATCATATTTTTCGTTGAGAAATTCTCTTAAAAGGGTCGCCGTTTTCACGTGACCCTTCATCAAAAGATTGCATTTATTATCACTGACAGATTTTATCGCACTTTGAACAGCACAGAATTCGTTCTCGCAATCGATAAATTCGATTTTTTGATATACTTCGTCCTCGAATTTCAACAATTCACATATTTCTCTCGCTTTTTTTTCATTTCCAAAGACAGAAAATGTGCAGAGATCGTATTCAACGGCCTTTTTCACAGCTTTTAAAACTTCCGGATCCTCACCAACCGCTATCGCAACCCGGTTTTTCTTTTCTCTGGCTTTATCGATCAATTCATTGAGTCTTTTCATTTCATTTCACCTTCCATAACAAAGGATTTCGCTTTTTCCTCTCCATTCAGCACTCTAAATGTTCCCAAAGCGAGAGCTTCCATTTCCATCTCTCCCGGATAAACAAACAACTTTCCAAATTTATTCACGTATTTCTTTATTTCGTTCACAATAAAATCACTCTTCGCCAATCCACCGGTGAGAATTATTCCGTCTATTTTTCCTGATCCCACAGTGCACATCCCGCCGATCTCCTTCGCGATCTGATATATCATGGCATCTATCACCAGTTTTATTTCCGGATCTTCATCATATTCCTGAAGTAATTCTTTCACATTATCATTTCCCGTATATGCGAGAAGTCCTCCGAATTTAGTGTATCTTCTTTTAAAATCGGTTTTATTGAATTCTCCGGAGAAGGCTTTTTTTGCAAGGTCAAGGACGGGTAAAGTACCCGTCCTGTTGGGACTGAATGGCCCTTCATCCATAGCGTTGTTCACGTCGACAATTTTATCGTCAACCATCAATCCTATCGAGAAACCGCCTCCCAGATGAGCTATCACATAATTTCCGTGAACTTTTCCCAGTTTTTCATTCGTTTTTTTTGCAACTGCTTTCATATTAAGTGCGTGAAGCAAACTGATTCTCGGTATTTCTGGCAGTCCGGAAAGCCTTGAATACTCCCAGAATTCATCGGTTGAAATCGGATCTGTAATGAATACGGGAATCTTTCCGTTTGAAATTGAAAATCCAACCGGAGCCGCAAAATTCGAAGGGTGATTTATGATGGATTTATTGAGAGAATAATAAACCAGCTCATCGTTGACAGAATATGTCCCTCCTTCCATCGGACACAGTATCCCTCCTCTGCAGGCAATTCCGTCTATTTTATCCAATGAGAAACCATTTTTCTCAATACATTCCAAAATATCTTTTTTTCTGATATCTATTATTTCTTCTATTGAACTTCCTTCGGAAACTTTATGGATGAGGTTTTCTTCAAAAATCTTTTCTTTATTTCTGAATATGGCTATTTTCGAAGAAGTTGATCCCGGATTAATCACTAGAATAAAAAACATTCTTACAATAATCCCTTCTTATTTCCATAGGCAAGAATAGTTTTTTTAAGTCTCTTTACACCTTCCACTATATCTTCTTCGGGGGGTAAGCAGAAAGACAATCTCATGCTGTTGTTACATCCATTCTGAACTGAAAATGCGTCACCGGGAATATATATAATTCTATTTTCGAGAGCTATATCCAGCATCTCATGGGTATCAAATTCCTCGGGAAGCGTTGCCCAGACAAAGAGTCCACCTTCCGGTTTGGTCCATTTCATTGGAATATCTTTGAATTGTTCCTGCAATTCTTCGAGCATGATATCCTTTTTTCTCCTGTAAAGTTTTATGGTCTCATCTATAGTTGAATATAGCCCGTACCTCTGAAGATAACGTGCCGCTATTCTCTGAGTTAACGATGAAGTACAGAGATCGGTTGACTGCTTTGCTTTGATAAATGCCTGGATTATATCCTCTCTTCCGATTATGAAACCCAATCTCATCCCCGGGGATAAAACCTTACTGAATGTCTTCAGTAAAAGAACCCTGTTATAGCTCCCGAGTTTGAACAGCGATGGCAGACTTTCGCCATTATATCTCAATGAACCGTAAGGATCATCCTCTATTATCAAAATATCATATCTTTCACATATATCTACAAGTCTTTTTCTCTTCTCCAGGGAAAGAGTTATTCCTGCCGGGTTATGAAAATTGGGTACTACATAAACGAATTTTACCTTCAACAGATCTCCCTTCTGTTTGATTTCTTCCAACCTTTTTTCCAGAGTGTCCAGATCCATACCGTCATCTTTTAATACGAGATCTTCATTATTTCTTGAAAATATTGAAAATGCGGAAGCGGCACCCAGGTATGCGGGTTTTGATATGAAATAAATGCTGTCATGATCTAAAAAAACCTTCGAAATCAAATCCAGAGAACTTTGAGAACCGGATACGACTATCATATTTTTTAAATTCAGTCCGGTGATTCCATCACGACTTTCCAGGAGTTTAAAATATTCTTCACGGAGAAGTTTATCTCCTTCGGTCGTTCCATATTGCAAACAGACCTTGTATTCATTCTTCAGAACATCTCTGGCGATTTCCGAGAGTTCATTGCGGGGAAAAGTTTCAGGATCAGGTGCCCCTCCGCCGAAAGATATCATTTCCGGCTCCATGGTGTACTTCAATAATTCTCTGATAATATTAGATTTCATTCTCTTTGCATTGTGTGAATACATTTCAATTCTCAAAAAAAACACCTCCAAGGACAAATTTTTTTCTTTCATATACATTCTAACCCATATTCATAAACTTTGTAAAATATACTATAATGAAATAAGAACCGATAAAGCTAATTATCTTGTTTTTTTAGCATTATTCATCTTTATGAGTAGTAGTTTTGGAGGATTGTGAATGATTGTATTTTTTGGCGCAGTAGTATTGGGTTTAATGGTAACGATTTATTATTTCATCATTTCATCTAAAATGAATAAAGCGGCAATAGCATTTTCCGCAGGAGCCATAGTTCTTTTTCTGGCTGCGATCCTTTCTCGTTTTTTCCCGGGAGATATAACAGAAAAAATGAAACTGTTGACCCTCGATGATTTGAGTACCTATGTGGATTTCAAAACATTGGGGTTGTTGATTGGAATGATGATACTCATACCCTTCATTGAAAAATCAGGGTTTTTTCAGATTGTCGCAATTTATGTTGTTAAATTGAGCAAAGGAAATCTCAAATCACTCTTTATCATCACCGGCTTTATAGTAGCATTATGCTCGGCGTTTCTGAATAATGTCAGTACGGTTATGGTCTTCGTTCCAATTATACTCGCCATAACGGATTCGATTAATAAGAACCCCTTCCCTTTTTTAATAATGGTTATCCTTTCCGCAAATCTGGGGGGCGCGGCGACTCTGATTGGTGATCCACCCAATATGCTGGTTGGATTTGCAGCAGATATCAGTTTTGTAGAATTTCTGGTCAATCTTTCTCCTGTCGTTTTTATAGCGATTGCTACGGTTATCTTCCTCATACTCAAGAAAGAAAAAAAATATTTTTCACTTTCGGATGAACAGAAAGATATTATGAACAAATTTTTAAAAGCCGATCCGAAAATGGAAATAAAGGACAAAAAATTACTGAAAATTTCCCTGACAGTTTTCGTGGGTGCCATGATCGGGTTTGTTTTACCTTCGGATCTGGGAATCGATCCTTCTCTGGTTTCGCTTTTAGCTGCCGCAATTATTCTTTTAATTCTTAAGGTCAACAATGAAACGATGGAATATATTTTCAAAAAGATAGAATGGGAAACTATTTTCTTTTTTCTCGGAATGTTCACGGTTATCTACGGACTTCAGGCCGCAGGTGTAATCGATCAGCTTGTCAATTTACTGGTCACGGTCTTTCCGAATACGTTTTTCTTAATTCTGTTCGTATTATGGTTCTCCCTTCTTTTATCCGGTTTTTTAAGTGCCGTTCCAATGGTTATGATTATGATTCCACTGGTTCAGTCACTGGTCTCAAATCCCGCTTTGGGATTCGTGAGCAACTCTTCGCTTACCGAGACTATCTGGTGGGCACTGGTCCTTGGAGCATGTTTTGGTGGGAACACCACATCGGTCGGTGCAGCGGCGAATATTGTAGTTACAGGAATGAGCAAAAATCTCGAAAAGGGAAGCATAACATTCTCCAACTATGTGAGGTATTCCTTTCCAAAAGTTATGATAACAGGTATAATTGCAAGTGTGTACATAATAATAAGAATCGTTTTGTTTTAACATTGGGGGTGAAATAAATGGCAAAAATGATAAGAAAGAATTACATTTTAGCACCGGGACCGACACCGGTTCCCACGGATTTACTTCTTGAAGGAGCGAAAGAAACCATTCATCATCGTACGCCACAATTCAAAAAAATAATGCAGGAAGCCACGGAACTCACAAAATACATTTTTCAGACAAAAAATGAATTATTCATGCTGACTTCAAGTGGTAGTGGTGCTATGGAAATGGCTGTCTCAAACTTACTTTCAACAGGGGAAAAAGTAATCGTATTGAGCGCAGGAAAATTTGGTGAAAGATGGGAAGCGATCTGTAAAGCATTCAAAGTCGATGCTGTTGTGATCAAAAGAGAATATGGGCAGACCTTTACACCCGAAATGGTAGAGAAAGCACTGGATGAAAATCCCGAAGCAACAACGGTATTCACTCAATTGAGCGAAACATCCACCGGTACCGTAATGGATATCGAAAACATCGCCAAAGTAGTGAAAGGAAAAGGCAAGCTGCTGGTTGTCGACGCAATAAGTGGATTGCTCGCAGAACCTCTCAAAACCGACGAATGGGGAATCGATGTCGTGGTAGCAGGTTCCCAGAAGGGGTTCATGCTTCCTCCGGGTCTGGCTTACGTCTGCTTCAGTGAAGAGGCTTTGAAAAAAGTTGAAAAATCTGATATCACAAAATTTTATTTTGATGTTAAGGCCTATCAGAAAAATCCCGCTCCATGGACTCCCGCAGTCAACCTGATATATCAGCAGAAAATGGCGGGAAGCATGCTGAAAGAAGAGGGAATTGAAAATGTATGGGAAAGGCACAGAATTCTGGCAGAGGCTATGAGATCCGCTATAAAAGCCTTGAATCTTGAATTATTTTCAGACAAACCCGGGAATCCTCTGACAGCGGTCAAAGTTCCTGCCGGTATCGATGGAACAAAACTGGTCTCATTTTTGAGAGACGAATACGGAATAGTCATAGCTGGCGGCCAGGGTACGATGAAAGGAAATATTATAAGGGTAGCTCATCTGGGTTATATGTCAAAATTCGATACAATAATAGCAATTTCAGGTCTGGAAATGGCACTGAAGCATTTCGGATATGGTCTGGAATACGGTTCAGGAGTGAAGGCTGCTGAAGAAGTATTCGAAAGAGAGAATGTATGATGGCAAAATTTAAACTTCATGCCAACGACCCTCTCGCTGAAGATGCAATGAATATTCTGGAGAATTCGGGATTATTTGAAATAAGCGCAGAACACTACGATAATGATGAATTGAAAAAGAAGCTCGACGGAGTGGATTTCCTGGTTGTCAGAAGTGCAACGAAGGTAAAAAGAGATGTCATCGAAGCCGGAAAGGATCTCAAAGTAATCGGCAGAGCGGGAATAGGGCTCGATAACGTTGATCTGGAAGCGGCAAAGGAAAATGGCATAGAAGTTCACAATACTCCGGGAGCCAATGCACTGTCCGTTTCGGAACTGACAATGGGAATGATACTGTCTTTCTTCAGGTTCATTCCGAGAGGAACGTACGGATTGAAAGACGGCCTCTGGGAGAAGAAGAAATTGAAGGGTCATGAGATAAGCGGAAAAACAATCGGAATAATCGGATTCGGTGCCATAGGAAAAGATGTGGCAAAAAAATCCAGAGCGTTTGGACTAGAAGTTATCGCTTACGACCCATTTATAAAAGAAACCGATATGGATGTAAAACTGGTGAATGATCTGGATGTTTTACTGGAAAATTCGGATATCATCAGTCTTCATGTTCCTCTAACCGACAAAACAAAACATATCATCGGAAAAGAAGAATTTTCAAAAGTGAAAGACGGAGCCTTTCTTGTCAATCTTTCAAGGGGAGGCACGGTAGATGAAGAAGCGCTTTACAACGCGCTCCTCGATGAAAAGTTATGTGGTGCGGCCTTAGATGTTTTTGAAGTTGAACCGCCGACCGATGAATTGAGAAGGAAACTCCTGCAATTCGACAACGTTATTTGTACTCCTCATATAGGCGCAACCACATTTGAGGGGCAGAGAAGAGTAGGATTGGAAATGGCCGAGAAACTGGTTAACGTAGCAAAAAAATTAAAAGCATAAGCAAGTTAAAAAAAAAGGTGTTATAATAACTTTTGAACTATATTTGGAGGTGTTTGAATGAAGGTTTTTGTTGATAAAACATCATGTATAGGTTGTGGAGTTTGTGCAGGTTTATGTCCTGATATTTTCGGATTAGACGATGAGGGAAAAGCGGAAGTATTGGTTCCCGAAACAGAAGACAGCTGTGCGGAAGATGCAAAGGACTCCTGCCCGGTGCAATGTATAACTGTTGAATAAATTCACTTTCATTTTTTTTAAGGCGGTCTGTCAGGGCCGCTTTTTTTATTAAGAGAATTCCAGAATCTTTCCTGCAATAGAAATTTCGTGAAATCCGGTATTCTTATTACCGGAATCTGGATTATACCGTCCTATGTGTTTTGATTGCAAAACCATATACTCATCTGGAAGAAACTATATTTTCAATGAATTCGACCGTACGATTCACTATTTCGGAATGCTGGTCTAGGGGGGAGATTTCTGCCTCGTTATCTCCATTCTGAATTCCATAATCCCCGAATCCCGAATGATTGCCGCCTTTTATCTCATAGTAAAGCGTATTTTCCGGAAGATAACTCTTGCCGTTCATTATTTTTTCGGGAGTTGAAAGACCATCCAATTCGCTGTAAATGGACAATACCGGTAAATCGATATCCGATATATCGATACTTTTTCCCGTATAAGTTGCCCATAAAATCAAACCATCTATCATATCCGAATGTGATTCTGAAAAATAAGCTGCGGCAACGCCTCCCAAAGAATGCCCGGCTACAAACCAATTTTCAATATCCGGACGTCCTTCGATAACTTTTTTTGCCCTCTCTATTCCAAAGATCGCAAGATTGAAAGGCATGGGAACTATAACAGTTTCGATACCCTTCTCGGCAATTTTAAAAGCCAATGTTGAATAAGCCTTGGGATCGACCTTTCCCCCGGGATATATTATCAGACATGTTCTTGAATCGTTTTTATCCGGAGTGAAAAAATACAGCCTGGAGAGATTTATACCGGGATTGATAAAGTTTTCAACGACTTCTACATTCACATTCGAATGAGAGGATAAATATAGTTTTGAATTTTCCGATGCTTTTGAATAAGTACTCGCCCAGATAAAAAAACCGGTTATTAAAAATACCGCCGAAAGAATTATCACTTTTGATACACTTATTCTGCCATTTTTCATATCCCGCCCTCCGATAAAAAAAATTAATATCCGAAACAAATCAGCACGTTAAAAATCAGCCTGAACAGCGTCATTTATTTTTTTTAAAATCTTTATATATTTAAAAATGCGAATAACTTTTTTGAATCACGATCAACGGGTATAAAACAATATCTTCATATACCCGGTGGGGAAAATTATCTTAATTCCGATATATTTATTATTTTTCCCACTCCGATCGCTATATAATTCTCGCCGAAATGTTCTTCGAACAATTCCAGGCCCTCATCACCGGTACAGTGGCACGCGGAAATTTTTTCTATTCCAATCTCGTTCAGTTTTGATATAACATCAATTATCTGAGTTCCGGAACTTCTGAAAAGATGAAAACCTCCTATCGCATAAAGGATTTCTTTTCCGGTTTCTTTTTTAGCCTTCTCGCATATATCAACTATACCCGGATGAGCACAACCGGTTATTATGACGATTTTCTCGTTTCCATTTATTATGAGTGATTGTTCAATTATTTCCGTGCCCATTTCTCCCGTGGAATATATTCCGTCACAAATCGCTGAAAAATCGGCAATTCTGATTATTTTTGACCTGTATTTCTTTGCCAGTTCATCATAAATATATGGAAATGAGGATGGAATATAAATATCCACATCGTTATTTTCTTTTAAAAAGTCTTCCAGTCCCCCGGTGTGGTCAAAATGGTCATGAGATAAAACCACCACATCCACGATTTCCGGAGACAGGTTCATTTTTTTGAAATTGTCCATTAAAATTGACCCTTTGGTTCCCGTGTCAAACAGAATGGTTTTTTCGGCTCCTTCAATAAGGCACGAAAATCCCCAGTCACATTCAAGGTCTTCATCTGAAATTTTATTATCGTATAAAACCGCCAGTCTTATCTTTGAAATATCAATCGTAGAATTTTTTCCAGAAAAGGACATATTCATAATTAAGAGAAAAGCAGTTAAACAACAATTCTCCTAATTTTTTTCACCTCCTTGCTTTTTATTGGAACACAATAATTTTAACATGTAGCGATCTATGATTTTTTATATTTCCACTCCCGAATCAGAAAATCATTTTCAATGTTTTATAGTTATGAGGGTTTTTAAATCCAATTTTTTTCGCCAATAATAAAGAAGGCTCATTATCAACTCTGCAATGCCAGTGGGGATTTAAATTTCTCTTAATCAAATCATTTATCACCGACGCAGCGACAAAAGAAGCGTAACCTTTTTTTCTGTATTTTTCGACTGTATAGAGTCCCAATTCCCTCTCGTTATCGTTGGAATATACTGTAATGCACCACGAAACGAATGTTTTATCCTTTATGATACAGTATCCGGAACCGTATTTAAAAAAATCTTCCTCTGTTTTCCAGAAAGAACGTACCCACCCATTCAGATCGTCAATTTCATTGATATTTTTCATGTTCAGAATGTCGTTGTCTATCTTTAGAACCTGAATGTCATCATAATTTTTTATATCGGGAAAATATGCAGGTTTATCAAATTCAAAATAAACCCTGTCCATCTCCGAAAAGGTCATTTCATCGAAAATATTGATTATTTCACTTTTCAAACCGGGATTTTTTGCATCGTGATAGACTATCAAATATGGAATCTTCCAGGTTTTGAACGTGGGAAACAGTTCTTCCTCAAATGTGGATGAAAGATCATCGCCATTCGTTATATTTCCACCTATTATTATGCTGTCCGTGTACGTCCAGATCATTGCAAAGGTCGGAAAATTTACATCGTCAACGTATATCCTGCCAATCGTATTTTTATTCAATATGGAATCAATCAACAGATTGTAACGAATATTTTCAAAAAATGGTTTCACAAAATCGAATTTGTCTTCCGGTAATATTTTCATCCTTTACCTCCTTTATTAATTATTTATATCATAATTTTTTCGACAGATGAAAAGTTTGTTTTTCGTATTATAATAACACTGGCAAAAGTAATAGTATGAGGTGTTTTATGAGTGGTTACGCAAAAAACATAATGATATATACAACGATATCCGGAACGGGATTATCCATGTACAGTGTTCTGTATAATCTTTTCTTGAGAAATCTCGGCTATGCCAACGACTTTATAAGTGCCGTGATGTCCTCACAGTTGTGGGGAACGGCGATAATAGGTCTTTTACTGGGTTTTCTGGCCGACATTATAGGAAGGAGAAAAATAATAATATATTCTTCCTTCTTAATGCCTGTTGTGGGGATAATGATGCTGTATCCGATAAACAAAATTTATCTGATCGTTCTCTCATTTTTCAGAGGGGGATTTTCAGCGGTCATTTTTACAGTCGTACTGGCGGCAATTTCTTCAAATACCGAAAGTGGGGATCGTGCCAAAATTTTTGGCCTGAACTTCGGGTTGAATATGGCGAGTGGAGTTTTTGGTAATTTTATCGGAGGATTGCTGGGCGATATAATCGGATTGAAGGTCACTCTTTTCATTTCCGCGATCATTTATCTCTCGTCCGCGATTCCGATTCTGAAAATCAAAGCCATAAAAGGCCGAATCCCCTGCAAGTTCAGTTTTAAAGGATTGAACCGGGATCAAAAGAAAATTCTCTCATATTATTTTATTTCAACCGGAGCGGTAGGATTTGGTGCGGGTTTATTCGTGCATTTTGGAAATTTGATATTCAAAGATTTATTCTCATTATCCACAGCGGGAATCGGTATCGTCTTATCTATAGCTCAACTGGGTACCGCGATGGGATCCGCATTATCCCACAGGCTGGGTAAAAGATTCGGTCCTTTAAAATTCGTACTCGTTATGGAAATAATGGTCGTTCCCCTCATAATTCTGATGTCATTTGTGAGAGAACCCATAGCTTTCACCGGTGTTTACACCATGAGATTCGTTTTTATGAATATAACATCTCCCATATTAACGACCATCGTTTTTTCTTCGCTTCCCGAAGATAAATTATCGACTCTTTCGGGAATAAACGGATTTATCAACAATTCCATAAGGGCCATAGCCGCCATGATGTTTGGAGAAATCGTGGGTGCAGCCACTTCCGGATATACCATACTCTTTCTGATAAGTGCGTTTTTCTATGGAATAAGTGCATTCATAGCATTTTTATTCTTTAAAAATTTCGAAAAAACCGATTTTTCAAGAAAATTGTACTCAAGGAAATGATTCTATTAAAACTTCATAATAATGATAAAATTGATAAAGAAATAAATGGAGGCAGGAAATTTGGTAACTTTTTTTGATGAGCTTTTTTTATCTTTAAATTTCGGGGAATCTTTTTCAAAGGGATTGGCCTATTTTATAGGACTTTCCATAATTCTTGCAATCGCTATTCTGAGCAGAATAGGCTTGAGAAAACTAATTCTCAGACCCTTGAGAATTGTCGTGAAAAAGACTCCGAATATCTGGGATAACGCTTTCGTCAAAAGAAAAGTTCTCGACAGACTCTCTTATTTTTTACCCGTTGTGATTGTTTATGCCACTTCGAATCAATTTCCGGATATTCAGGAGATATTACAGAAGACCACTCTCTCAATAATATGGTTTCTCGTTGCATTTACACTGTCATCCGTCATGGACAGCATAAATGAGATATATTCCGGATTCAAAATTTCCGCTACGAGACCGATAAAGGGATTAGTTCAGATATTAAAAATAATAGTTTACATAGTTAGTTTTATAATGATTTTTTCAACCATCACAGATACTTCACCTCTCGGAGTATTAACTGCCATCGGTGCTTTAACTGCAGTGTTACTGATCGTATTCAGAGACACTCTGCTGGCAATCGTAGCCAGTTTTCAGATTACAACGGACAATCTCGTGAGCATCGGCGATTGGATCTCGGTTCCGCAATACGATGCAGACGGTGAAGTGATCGATATATCATTACACATTGTAAAAGTGAAAAACTGGGATAAAACAATAACCACCATCCCTATATATTCTCTGGTTACAAACTCCTTTAAAAACTACAAGAGCATGGTTCTATCGGGCGGCAGAAGAATAAAAAGATCCGTTTTAATTGATATGAAAAGTATAAGATTCCTCAATGAATCGGACATCGAAAAATTCAAAAAGATTCATCTGATCAAAAAATACATCGAAGATAAAATCACGGAAATCGATAAATACAACATAGAAAATCATATAGATATTTCCACTCCGGTGAATGGCCGAAAATTGACTAACATAGGAACTTTGAGAGTTTATATTCTGGAATACCTTAAAAACAACAATCACATAAGAAAAGATTTAACGTACATGGTGAGACAACTCGATCCTACCGAACTTGGTCTGCCCCTTGAAATATATGCCTTCAGTAACGATACGAACTGGGTGAATTACGAGAATATTCAGTCGGATATTTTCGATCACATCCTGGCAATAATTCCCCAATTTGGTTTAAGGGTTTTTCAGAATCCTTCCGGATACGATTTTGACAAATTTTTCATCAAAGATGAACACGTGAATTGATATCAAATCGGAGGCATTAAAAAGTTTGATTTTGTTCTTTCTTATTGGTATAATTAGAATGATTATAAATTAAGGAGGCGATTTTATGAGTGAAATCAAAGTTGGAAAAAAAGCACCCGAATTTACATTACCGAATGAATCAGATACTAACATAAGTCTCTCTGATTTTATAGGCAAAAAAGTAATCGTATACTTTTACCCCAAAGATAATACATCCGGCTGTACTCTGGAGGCGGAAAATTTCAGAGACAATCAAATGGAATTCGAAAAACTCAACACAGAAATTCTGGGAATCAGTAAAGATTCTACAAGCTCCCATTTAAATTTCGCGACAAAACTGGATTTGAACTTTCATCTTCTGAGCGATTCGGATGAAACTGTACATAAATTATACGACGTTATTAAACCTAAGAAAATGTATGGAAAAGATTACGTGGGAACAGAAAGATCCACATTCATAGTCGATGAAAACGGTATTTTACTGAAAGAATACCGAAATGTTAAAGTGAAGGGTCATATTCAGGAGGTTTTTGAATATATAAAGAGCCTTTCATAAAAAAATAAATTAAGATAATCGCCCTCGTAATGCGAGGGCTTTTTTATTTGAACAAAACATAGAATATCGTAGTCTCATAATACACGATTAAAATAATCGGATTTAAGAGGTGTTTTTATGAAGAGATATTTGGTTTTGATAATTATGATAAGCATATTAGGAGTTGGTACTATGGCGAATGATAAAGTTATACCTGAAATAGATATCAATATACCCCAAAATCTGGAAACGGCCACTTTTGGTCTGGGATGTTTCTGGGGTGCGGAGGCAAGTTTTGGAGCACTGAAAGGGGTTTACAGAACGAGAGTGGGTTATGCGGGAGGAACCGTCGAGGATCCGACATACTACAATATAGGAGATCACACCGAAGTGGTTCAGATAGATTTTAACCCTTCTGAAATTTCCTATGAAAAATTGTTGGATACTTTCTGGAAAGGACACACCCCGTATTTATCCTCTTACTCGCAACAGTATAAATCGGTCATTCTTTATCATAATGAAGATCAGAAAAATATTGCAGAAGAATATATCAAAGAAAAAGAATCGATCGACAAGATGAAAGCGACAACGGAGATATACGAACTGGAAAAATTCTACATGGCAGAAAATTATCATCAGAAATATCTGTTGAAGCAAAATATAACTTTGACCTCAGAACTCGAAAAATATTATCCCGAACAATCAGGATTTGTAAACTCAACTGCCGTAGCGAGAGCGAACGGCTATCTATTTGGTGAAAGCAATGAAGAATTGTACAGTGAAGAAAGAAATTTATTAGGACTATCTGAATACGCACTCAAATTTCTCGACAGGAGAAATAGTTACTGATTTATTATATTTACCCCCTCATGAATTAGTAAATCATTGTTTGGAGCCTTCGGGCTCATTTTTTTTGTATTTAATAAATAAAGATTCGTCACCGTTCACTTCTTTGAGTCCCCATCCGTATTCTTTCAAATCTTCCCGCAGCTTTTCCTGATCGGAAAAGTTCATTGAGATCCGTCCCCCGTTTTCCAGGGCATTTTCAATATCATAAGAACTACTTTCATTCGACGATTTTATCACGACAAGCTCTATAAAACCCGGTTTTGATAAAGCGATAGCGACAACCATCATCAAAACCAGCAGACATAAAACTATAAAAGAAAAAAATATAATTTTATTCGGCCTGAATTCTTTTTTCATAAAACATTATAACCCATCCACCGAAATACTATATAAATTATATATATATTTTTATAAAAAACAATATTTCACCCCCTGTTGAGTGATGCAATCATATAAACCCCTGCCCCCACTGCCAGCAGGTTACCCACGGCTATCAACTGCCCTGTCAAAGTAGAACGCAGAACAATTGCCGTCTCGGGGTTCATAGTATATGCCGAAATAAAAGACACCAGGTCAAGAATAATCACCCCGGATATGACAATCGTCCCCGTCAGGGCTGACGCCGCCATAATGGAGCGGGAACTTTCCAACCTCCTCGCCTGCTCTATAAGCTTTCTGATTGCCATTCTGTAATCACCCCCGTATACAAGATGGAGTTTTGTAAACTTGATGAATTTACCGAACTCCCTGTCCCGGATTTGTTTTTCAAGGTCATCCAGGCAGTCAATAAATTCAAGGTTTGACCGTCTGTATTTCATGACGGTACTTTTAATGAATGACTTCAGAGGTTCGGTCGTATAGTCAGCCGACCTTTCAAAAGCATAGATAATATCACCCGATATATTGAAAAAACCTTCAAAAGTATTATAATTAGGGAACACTTCATACATTTTTTCATCGCCATATGTTTTATTTG
>JASGMR010000034.1 GCA_030156385.1 Kosmotogales bacterium | reverse complement strand
ATTGGAATAGATGATGAAAATGCCTATCGAATTGCGGAACTGGGAATCGGTGTGAATTCAAAAACAAAGTTATGTGGAAAGATGATCGAGGATGAGAAAAAACTCGGTACCCTTCACTTCGGATTTGGAATGAACATAGATTTTGGAGGAAGCAATGAAAGCAAGACCCATTACGATGTGCTTATTTCAAAACCAACCCTCCGGATAGATGATGAAAAAATCATATCCGAAGGTGAATATGAAATAAAATTATAAAGGACCGTATCAATCGGCCCTTTGTAATTCATCAGTATATTTTTCCTTTATTTCTGGGATAGGGAATAGTATCACGTATGTTTTCCATACCGGTCAGATACATTATCAGTCTTTCGAATCCGAGCCCGAATCCTGAATGAGGAGCACTTCCCCACTTTCTGATATCGAGATACCATTCGTACACGTTCTCATCCATTCCCTTTTCTTCTATTTTTCTTTTTAACACATCGTATCTTTCCTCACGCTGGCTTCCGGTGATTATTTCTCCAACGTAGGGAACCAGGAGATCCAGACAGGCTACCGTTTTTCCATCTTCATTTTCTCTCATATAAAAAGCTTTGAACGATGACGGATAATCGGTTACAAAAACCGGTTTTTTGAAATATTCATCGGTTAAATATCTCTCGTGTTCGGAGAACAGGTCTTCTCCCCATACCGGTTCGTTTTCAAAGTTCTTCTTCGATTTTCTGAGTATATCTATGGCCTCGGTATAGGTTATTTTTTCGAACTTGTTATTCAGTATCGCATCATATCTTTTGTCGAGTTCCTTGTTGATAAATTTTTTGAAAAAAGCCAGTTCTGATGGACAGGAATCCTTAACATTCCTTGTGACACTCTTTATGAAATCTTCAATTAAAATCATAAGGTCTTCGAAATCGTAAAAAGCCATTTCCGGTTCGATCATCCAGAATTCCGAAGCGTGTTTTGGAGTTGTAGACGGATCAGCCCTGAATGTCGGGCCGAAGGTGTACACTTCTCCGTGAGATAATGCGTAGGGTTCGGCCTCAAGTTGACCGCTGACGGTTAAATTCACCGGTTCTTTGAAAAATTCTTTTGTGTAATCAAGGGGATTCGCATTTTTGTCTATTTCATCCAGTTTCAGTGTAGTGACCTGAAACATTTCACCCGCGCCCTCACAATCACTTTTTGTCAATATAGGCGAATTCAGGTACAGGAATCCTTTGTTCTGAAAATAATTGTGAACGGCCCTAGCGAGTTCATTCCTTATGTTAAAAACAGCGAACAGGGTATTCGTTCTGGATCTCAGATGAGGCATGGTTCTCAGAAATTCAAGAGTATGCCTCTTTTTCTGGAGAGGATATTTTTCGTCGGATTTTCCGATGACCTCTAAAGATTTTACGAGCATTTCACATTTCTGTTTATTTCCGGGCGATTCAACAATTTTTCCAACCGCCTTAACCGTTGCTCCCGTTAATAACAGATTTTTTGGTGTGCTTTCAATGTCATCTATAACGAGTTGCAGACTATCGAAACATGAACCGTCGTTGATTGAAATAAAATAGACATTTTTTGAAAAACGTGCGGTTCTTATCCAGCCATAAACGGTCACTTCTTTACCGAATTCCGGTTCACTGAGTATTTTTTTGATTTTTTCTCTTTTTCCGTTAATCATTAGCATAAACTCCTTTATAAAAACTTATATTAACAGTATTATTTCCGGTCGTTCATAAAATTTTACCCTTCAAATGAATTATTGTCAAAGCCATTTCTCAGGCTTTTTGAATTTATGTATTTTCCGTACCTTATTCGATTATAATTTATCTGAAAATATGAAAATCATAAATCATTCAAAGGTTATTTTTTCTCCAAATTCTCCGGATATTTTTGTGAGGAGAAGAACGGTATTGTCATCCAGCTCGATTCCATCTTTCATGGATTTTTCCCTTCTTTCCTTTTCTTTTTCTCCGTGAATGTAGATTCTTTTTTTACCCGGTTCTTTCTTTGAATTTTTAACGGTGTTCAGTATCCCATCGATACTTTTTTTTACGGAATCTTCATCTCCGAATATTTTTGGATTTATTGCAGCGAAGAAGTGTGAGATCAGAGTTTTTTCACCGTATGTTTTGCTGCTTCCCGTACTCGATGAAAGACCGCCGGTTAAAATATCGACGAGAAGTGACAATCCATATCCTTTGTGTCCGCCGGATTTTTCCGTATTGCCCCCCAGGGGAAGCATGCCTCCGTAAGGACCGCTTAAAAAGAGATCCAGAACCTCGGCGGGGTTCGTCATTATTTCTCCGTTTCCACCCGCAGCCCAATTATCGTTTAAATCCTGGTTCAACCTGTTGTACTGTTCTACTTTTCCCCTGGAAGCGACACTCGTTGCCATATCGAGTAAAAAATTCCCGTTTGAACAGGGAATTCCGACACTGATCGGATTCGTACCCAGCACCCTTTCAACGCCGAAAGTCGGGATGACTAGAGGGGCCGTATTAGTTAACGAAATCCCTATAAGATCCTCTTTGATAGCCATTTCTGCGTAATATCCCGCTATTCCGAAATGGTTTGAATTTTTCGCAACCACTATACTGATTCCCGATTTTTTAGCTTTTTCGATGGCGATTTTCATGGCTTCTTTCGAAATGTATTGCCCTATACCCGCGTTTCCATCGATAACCGCACTGACCGGAGTCTCGAAAATAACCTCAGGTTCCGCCTCCGGAATTATGACTTTGTCTTTTATATGATTTATATATCTTTTAAGACGGGCCGTCCCATGGGAGAAAATTCCCCTCGCATCGGCTTCAACCAGAACATCCGCCACAACTTCAGCCTTGTTGCCCGAACAGTTGTTTTTTTCCATGACATTTTTGCAGAAAGATAACAGTTCATCGTAAGTGATAGTGTTTTTCATTTTCTATACCCCCCTGCTTTTAATTATATTACTTATGAGGGATTTTTCAATATAATCTTTCTTTTTGAGTTGAGAATTAAAAGACTGAGAATGATCAGGAAAAGAGCGATGACGATGTTGAATGTGAAGGATTCGTTGGGTAGCAGGACCGCCGAGAGGATGGAACCGAACAGTGGAGTTCCGAATCCGTAAAATGATATTTCACCGGCCTTGTGATATTTGTAAAGTGTGTTCATAATGAGAGGACCGATCACAGTGACCACGGAAAGATACAATATCAGTGCAAATGAGAGAAATGAAAAATTTAATTTGGTATAATCTAAGTTTATAACCCCGGTCATGATCAGTAAAAAGCCCCCGATGAAAGTGTTGAAGCCCGTTATTTCGGCGGGGTGAATTTTCACCGATGAAATTTTCACCGCGATTATTGAGAAACTTCCCAGAAGTCCGACCAAAATGAGAAATCCATCACCCATGATAGTGAAATCGAGTGAAAAATCTTTGCTCAGATTTATGAAAATAATTCCAGTGAATCCGAGTATCAGACTGATGATTTTTTTTGTGTTGATCTTATCATTTTTGAAAAACAACGGGGAGATGAAAACCGTGAACAGTGTGGATGATGCCATCAACAGAGCGGATTTCATGCCGGTTGTATTCGCCGTTCCTATGTAGAAAAGGGCCTTTTGAAAATATGTATAAATGAGGGCAATACCGAAGAATACCAGCATTTTATTCTTTGTGAATTTCGGTTTCTCTTTTTTTATCACCATCAGGTATATGACCATGAACAGACCGGCGAGAAAATAACGTATTCCCGCTGTGAAGAGTTGTGATGAGATGTCTTTGGAATCCACCATCATCATTTCATTGGTTATCTTGATCACAGGAAAAACACTTCCAAATAGAAATGTGGCGAATAATGCCAGAAAAGGAGCCGCTATTTTGCTCTTGAAAAGATCCTCCGATTTCATCACCATTTTCAAAAAATAGAATTGCCGAATATATCTATGGCGACATAAAGCGGGAAGTCTTTCACCTGTATCTTCTGAATTGCCTCTGTCTGAAGATCCGGAAATAAAAGAACGTCATGTTTTATAATACACTTTGATAAGGCTGCTGCGGATCCGCTTGGTGTTACGAAGTACACTCTTCTGTATTTTTTGCATAATTCTATAGCCAGCTCGGACCTTTTTCCCTTTCCAACGGTTCCCAGAACACCGTTTTTGAAAAGAAATTCGAGATATTTATCCATTCTTTCACTTGTGGTCGGCCCGATTGCGCCCACGGGACTGTTCTTGGGTTTTTTCGCCGGGCCGGCATAAAATACTATTTTATCTTTCAGATTTATGAGTTTATTGTTCGTTTCAAAATCTTTAACCAATCTCTTTTGTGCTGCATCACGCATTAATATCATCTCACCGGAATACTCTACGGTGTTTCTTATTTTCATCAGTTCAATATTCAATCTGAACACACCCCTTCCGGGAAATATAGCAGTCAAATGCGAGTGCAAGTGGAAGAATCGCGATATGGGTCGGATACTCTTTGATGTGTACGGAATATGCCGTTATGCCCTCTCCCAATCCCTGAAATCCTATATTCAACCTGTTTATTCTCTCGAGTAACTGTTCTTCCATTTTCCTGTACTTTCTTTTGATGTTTCTGCTTTCAAAGGGTTCTAAAAGAGCGAGTTTTGAAAGAAAGGTTGCCTTTTCGGATGTCCCGCCTATTCCTATTCCAATGTTGAGAGGAGGGCATCCCCTCGCACCGTTATCCCTGACGTACTGAACTATTTTATCCATTATTTCTTCTTCATCGATCGATGGTTTCAACATGAACAGTGCCGACAGGTTCTCACTTCCACCGCCTTTGACTAGAAATTTTATCTCTATCTTGTGATCGTTTGTCTGTATGATATGAACTATTGCGGGAGAATTGTCGTTGGCATTTTTTCTGTCACCGATCGGTTCTATGACTGTGGAATATCTGAAATCATTTTCCAGATATGTTTGTGAAACGATCGAATCAAAAAAATTCTGGAGGGGCTGATCCAGGCAGACGTTGTATGGAAGAAAAGCGAAAAATTCTATCATGCCTGTGTCCTGGCATATCGGAAGATTTTCCTCTTCAGCCACTTTCACATTTTCTTTGATAAACTCATGAAATGGTCCACCATATTCTTTTATATATTTCTTCATTTCAGGATTCATTATTATATTTTTCTTCCTGAGTTCTTCTATTAATCTGTCTCTGTGATCGTTCAAGCAAACATAATTCATATCATTTCAAACCTTTTCTCTCTTTCTTCATCACTTTTTGTGATTTTATCATGAATTTGATTGATGTCCTTCGTGATATCGAACAATTTATTTTTAATTTCTATTAATACGGGTTTCATTCCCTCTGCAGCCGGGCCACCCGTTACCTTTCTGACCTTTACAAAATTATTCGGCGACAAAATTTCTTCTATCCGGTCAAAGGATAAGTTCAACTTTCTATCTGTTGTTTTTTCAAATTTTTCTTTCAACTTCGATTTATCATAATTACTTTTCACAAACTCCGATACAATTGAATGGGCCGTTCTAAAATTTAAATTCTCATTTCTAACGAGATAATCGGCGAGCTCGGTCGTCGTGGTACCCGTTGACGTCGATATCTCCCTCACCCTCTGCTCGTTGACGGAAACATTTTCGAGTGTTTCGTCGAGAAGTTCCAGAACACTTTCTATGTATTTCAACCCGTTATAAAACTCCTTTACAGGAGCATCCGAAAGTTCATTTATATCCTGATAGGGACTGCTGTGCATAAGAGATTCCAAGCCATTCAATATTCCTATCGCCAGACCGGCCTGAATTCTGATGTGTTCAATTATCACCGGATTTCTTTTTTGTGGCATTATACTGCTTATCTGAACGAGATTATCCGGAAATTCCAGAATTCCGACTTCACATGATGCTTTATGACCTATATCGGCTGCGAGCCGTGTTATATCGTTCATGAGATTTTTCAGCCACATGCACGGGTATTCAATCCAGTGTGAAGTGACTATGGCGTGATACGAATTTGTGACAATACCGTCGAATCCCAGCAAATCCGAAACGGTCTTTCTGTCGATATCGAACCCCGTGGTGGTTATTGCACATGCTCCCATAGTCGATCTGTTGAGATTATGAATTGAGTTCAGGAAACCTTCCATATCCTCTAAAAGGTCGGCCAGAAAAGAGGAGAGGTAATGTCCCAGTGTTGAAACATTCGCAGGCTGTCCGTGGGTATATTGAATGATGAGACCCGCACCGTCGTCGGATTCGACCTTTTCAAAAATGGTGTTCGTGAGTTTGATCAGAGAATCCATCAACATCAAAAATCTTTTTCTCAGGAACAACCTGAACACGGTATTGTCCATATCGTTTCTGCTGCGGGCGGTATGGAGAGCTCCCGCATCATCACCTATGATTTTCTCCATCTGTTTCTCGAAGAGAAAATACAGATCTTCGACTTCCTCGGGGATTTCTTCCGGAATGCTGAAATCCTTCTGCAGTACTTCAATCGCTCTTTTGATATTTTCTGCGGTTTTTTCAGAGATGATTTTCTGATCTTTCAGCATCACGAGATGTGCTTTGTGAACATCCATAAGATCTTCCTGAAAAAGTTCCACCCAGTTTTTGAATGATTCATTTAAAACTCTTCTTTTGTAAATTTCCGAAAACTTCATTTTTTCTCCTACTTCAATTTCAGAATTTCCGAAATGTTTTTGTACAGGACCATGTCTATTTCTTCGGGTTTATATCCCACATAAACCATCGACCTCATCTGTTCATTGAGATATTTATCCGCGAAACCTCTTCCGAACCAGCTCGAATCCGTTCCGAACAGTATTCTTTCCGGGCCGATTGTCTCAAAATATTTTCTGAATAGAATTTCCAGATTCAGTTCGTATGGCATCCATCTCATCCACTGATTCGAACCGCTCGTGTCTATATATATATTAGGACAGGTCCAGCAGAGTTGCAATGTTTCAAAGACATAACCGCATCCGAAATGTGGAATGATGAATTTCAGTTTCGGGAAATCCTTCGCGACGTCATGAAAGGCCATTGGATTTATATTTATGTGATTGGCCAGTCCACCCGCTCCCCCCATTATACCAAAATGCCACAGGATAGGTATATCGAGACTCTGTGCGGTTTCCCATACCGGGTAAAACTTCTTGTCCGCGATCTTTGTATCGATCTTCGGAGCGAGAATCTTGTATCCCTTCAATCCTTTATCTATATACTCTTTCAGTGTGTCTGCGGCGTTTTCTTCTTCCGGATTGTGATGACAGTATCCTATGAACTTATCGGGATGGGAATTGACGATTTCCAACAGGTTTTCATTTCCGCCTCCTGTCACGAAAACGATCTTGTCTATGTCATATTTTTCCGCTTCTTCGTACCATAATTCGATCAGTTTGTCCTGATCATCGATTTCTTCCATAGGTGGGAAACGCCATGCGAGTCTCCACTTCTCTCTTTCTTTATCCAGCCAGCTGCTTTCAATCTTCATTCTTTTATCGACTTTCCATCCGTCACCCAGAAAGTTCTTTGATGGAAAATGGACGTGTGAATCTATAATTCTCATATAATCACCCCTTTATTCCTGATCTTGCAATACCCTTTATAATCTGCTTCTGGAAAATCAAGAAGAAAATAATCAAAGGTATGGTTGATATCGTTGCGCCGGTCATTACAATTTCCCATTGAGTGACATTTTCACTCGAGAAGAATGCCAGCCCAACCGGCATAGTATATAAACTACTTGATGATGTTACGATGAGCGGCCATAAGAAAGCGTTCCAGTTTCCAATGAAATTGAAAATCGCCAGTGTTGCTAGTGCGGGTTTTACCAGAGGAAGTACGATCTTCCAGTAAATTCCAAATTCGGTGACGCCATCTATACGTGCAGCATCCAGTAAATCATTCGGAACGGTCGTGATGAACTGCTTCAGCAGAAATATTCCAAATCCGGTTATCATTCCCGGAAACATTATGGACCAATAACTATCCGCCCAACCAAAATTGTCTACCATTACGTACCATGGGATGACCAACATTTCTGTTGGTATCATCAGGGTGCTCATTATCAGGGCAAAAATCAGCTTCTTTCCTGGGAATTCAAATTTTGCCAGCACGTAGCCGATCAGTGAGTCAAAGAAAAGAACGGAGAGTGTTGAGGCTCCCGCGACTATCAGACTGTTCAGAAACCATCTGCCCATATTGGAATATTCCAGAACGTACGAATAGTTATCGAATGTCGGGCTTTGAGGAAAAATGTTCATTTGAAAAATCTCCCATGAAGGTTTGAAAGATGATAATACCATCCACAGGAACGGAAATATCATAAAAAAAGCTAATATTCCAAGAAAAATATAAATTATAATATTGATTCTTTTATCGGATTTCAACATATCATTTCTCCTCTTAATATCCTACGTCTTTTTTAACGAATTTGAACTGAAGGAAAGTTATGATCATGATTATTGCAAAGAGAACAACGCTGGCACTCGAAGCTATTCCCATATCATAATCCACGAACGCTTTCTGATAAATGTACAAAACAATCGTCTTCGTTGAATTGAGTGGGCCACCAGTTCCCTGACTCGACATATTGTAAACTTGAGTGAATATTCTTAGGAAAGAAATACTCTGCATTACTATCATGAACAGAACTATTGGATTCAACAGGGGAATAGTTATTTTCATGGCACTCTGTCTCCTGTTTGCACCATCGATCTTGGCAGCTTCGATTAAATTTTGTGGTATTGTTTGTAATCCCGCGAGGAAAATAACCACACAATATCCCAAATTCATCCATACCGTAGTGATGACAACTGAAATCAAAGCCTGTGTGGTACTGTTTAAAAATCCCTGTGCTTCGAATCCCATGGAAACGAGCAAATTATTCAAAATACCTGTCGGCAAAGGCTGATAAATCCATCTCCAGACCCAACTGACCGCGACGATGGGAGTGATATATGGCATTAAATATATCAATCTGAAAAGACCCTGAGCTTTTATTATTCTGTTCAGTAGTATCGCTATAAAAAGTGAAAGAATAATCGTGATCGGAACACCCACTAAAACATATGCGAAGGTGTTGCAAAGACTTTTGATGAAAGTTTCATTTGTAAATATGTGCTGGTAATTTGCCAGGCCAACAAAATTCTTTTGAGCATTCGATAAAAGATTCCAGTCTGTAAAACTCATCCAGAAAGAATATATCATGGGCCAGAAACGTACCACTATGAAGAAAATCATAGGTATTGTTAAAAATGCATATGCCGTTACGATTCTTTTTTTTCTTAATTTCATTCATTCTCCCCTTTTTTACCCTTCTTACTTAAAAGAATTTTTTAAATACTCTTAAATAAGAAAATTAAAAGAGAGCGCGATTTTAACGCTCTCTTCATTAAAAATTATTTACCGTAGAATTCGTCGAGAACAGCCTGTTCTATTTCAGCAGCCTCATCTATTGAAACATCTGGTGCTTCTCCTTCCAGATATACTCTGTCGAATGCATCAACGATTACATTTCTCTGAGCAGTTTCATCAACGAAGAATGTTGAATTTGCATATGACAATCCCTGTAAGAAAGGTCCGTAAATCGGATCGTCGTTGTATTCTGCAGCCAGTTCAGGATTCGCAGGAAGCTCTCCAACATTTTCCAGCCAGAGTTTCATTGCCGATGGTGATGTTATGAATTTCAGGAATTTTGCTGCAGCCTCTTCCTTTGCGGGATCACTTAAAACATTTTTCGTGATTCCGTGGCACCAGAAGGATGCAAAATTAGCTTCGATTCCATCTTTTGAAGGAATTGTCGTTACGCCCCAGTCGAGAGCCTTGTTCTTCAGGAAGTTTCCGATTGCAAATGAACCGTCTACCAACATTGCCGATTTCTGTGCGTTGAAAGCTGTTCTGTCATCGGTAACGAAATTTGGAAATCCCACGTTGTACTTCGTTGTGAGTTCTGTGTACCATTCGAAAGCAGCATGGCCCTCCGGACTGTCGTATGTGACTTCATATCCGTCATCGGAGTAAGGTGTTCCACCGAACTGTCTGACCAGAATTTCTCTGAACCAGTGGTGTCCCTGGTTGTTGGGTTGTACTCCTAAACCTTCCTGAATAAGATTTCCCTTGTTGTCATACTTGGAAAGTTTTTGAGCGTAATCCAGTAATTCATCCAGAGTTGCAGGAGGATTGTCAGGATCCAGACCCGCATCTTCGAACAGCTTTTTGTTGTAGAATAATGCCAGTGCCCTTACAGCGGTTGGAAGAGCGTAGGCGTTTCCTTCGTATGTTACCCCTGGTTTAACAAAACTGAAGAAATTTTCATCGATGTATTCATCGGGGAAATATTCTTCCGGTAATGGAATCAGATAATCTGCTCCTACATATGAGGGTAGCCATCCATAGTAAAGAGCTATGATATCAGGACCCTTACCGATAGGAATTGAAGAAGCTACTTTTGTTCCGAAATCTGCGTAAGGAAAAGTTTCATGAACGACCTTGATATCTGGATTTTCTTTTTCGAATTCCTTGATCAATTCATTGATTGTATCTTTTTTTGTCTGGTAAAAATACTGCCAATAAGTTATAGTGGTTTTTGCAAACAATCCCGTTACGAGTAAAACACTAACAAGTACAAGTAAAAATAGAACCTTTTTCATTAATCCACCTCCATTTGAGAAAAGATAATTATTATACAAAGAACGTATCGTGCACCAGTTTTGTGGCCCCTAAAGCCACTCCCAATTCTCCTAATTTTCCCTTTCTGAATTCCGTTTTTTCCAGAATTTCAGGCGGTACAATTTTATTCAGTATCGGTGAGATGACTTTCATTATTTCGTTGTATCTGTTGAAACCTATTCCACCCGTTATAACTATTAATCCCGGATCCAGAAGCGTTAATATATTTGAAACTGCCAGACAGAAATGATTACAGCCTTCGTAAAAAATATCCCTGATTCTTTTATCCTTTGGAATTAAATCGAAAAACTCTATCGATGTTAATTCAATCCCCAGTTCTTCCTTGACTCTGGTTTCAAAACCGTTGCCTGAAAACCAGGATTCAAGATTACCGAAAGATTTGATACTCTTGTTCTTTTCGGCCGACCAGTCCGTGATCATATATCCAATTTCTCCGGATAAATTGTTTGCACCTGGATAAAGATTTCCGTTCAGAACCAGTCCTGAACCGGTTCCCGTACCAATCGCTATGAGAAAAACGTTTTCTTTATCCTTTGCGGCCCCCTTCCAGATTTCTCCATACGCGTTCAGAGTGACATCGTTCGACACGATGACAGGAATGTTGAAATCATCTTCCAGCATTGTTTTCAGAGGAATGTTATTCAGTTCAAAGGCGGGCAGTTGATGTATGATGCCCTTCTTCACGTCGGTAGTTCCCGGAACACCCAGCCCTATTCCGAGTATTTTGTCCGGTGAAACATTTATGACCGAATTGATGCTCTCTTTTATTATCGAATGAAGTTCTTTTTCTTTATTGATCCCTTTACTTATATGTTTTTTCTTGTTTATGACGTGCCCATCGAGATCAGAGAGAATCGAGATGATTTTGTTGCCACCTACATCAACTCCGACGATATATCTGAAATCCGGAACAAAAGAGATCAGAATCGGTTTTTTTCCGCCTTTTCTTGAACTTTCACCTGTTTTTACCTCTTCAATCGCACCTATGTTTATCAAATCCGTGACGGCATATGATACTACCGGTTTGGAAAAACCACTTATTCTTGATAAATCCGCTCTTGAAATGAGGGGATTATCCCTTAAAACTTTAATTATTTCTATCTCTGATTTTTTTAGTTTGTTTAACAAAATTCTCGCTCCATTGATAGTTAGTTAATTAAACTAACATACTTATTTTGATAATAATATATCATTTTTACATCTTTCAATACAAGCTTGATTTTTTCAAGTTATATCCGAAAAATCATGAATATATCCGATTAGAATGAAAAAACTTTATTTTTTAGAAAAAAAGAAAAATATGATTCAAAAATAAAAAAAGCTCTAACCCCAAAAAAATATCGATTTACAGCGCTTTGTAGTAAAATAATTATTATAGGGGAGGTGCTGTTATGAAATATGAATGGCGAAAAATGGAAAAGAATTTTTATCTTCCGAAAAAGAAACCGGGGATAATAGAGATACCGAAATTCAATTTTTTCTCTGTCAGTGGGAAGGGGAATCCGAATAACGAGTTTTTTAAAGAATATATAGGTGTCCTTTACTCACTGTCGTATGCGATCAGAATGTCCCCGAAAAATGGGTATGCTCCCGATGATTATTATGAATACACCGTTTTTCCCCTGGAAGGAGTCTGGGACATTTCGGAAGAGGCGAAGAAAAATTTTTCCGAATTGAATAAGGACGATTTCGTCTTTGATATGATGATAAGGCAGCCGGATTTTGTCGATGAAACTTACGCAGAAAAAATAATTCAGATAACGAAGAAAAATAAACCCCATGAACTGCTCGATGAAGTGAAGTTCGTTTCGATTGAAGAAGGAAAGTGTGTTCAAATGATGCATATGGGGAGTTATGATTCCGAGCCGAAGAGTTTTAAAATGATGGCAGAGTTCACGTCGGAACAGGGTTTTAAAAGATCGTCCAAAAAGCACAGGGAAATATATCTTTCGGATCCGAGAAGAGCAAATCCGGAAAAATTGAAAACGGTACTCAGATTCAGAATTGAGGAGAAATAATCCGGAATAACGGTTCCTGCGATGTGAGTTCGTGCAGGCATATTTCGATCTCAATTAATGAATGAAACTGCGTGTGATTTTATAGTAAAGACCTGTTTTATAAATATTATCGTTGCACAGATTACTATAAAAATATCTGAAAAGTTTCGTAATATCTTCAATCTTTCATGTGCATTTTTTGAAAATATTTTCATATAAATGGCTTTATTCAATGATTACGCGTAATTTTTACACATAATTTATTTGTTCTTATAAATCTATAATCGAAATGTCTCTTAAATCGGGGATTTTTATTTTAAAATTTAAGAGTTAAGGAGGTGATAGAAGTGATTTCAACAACGATTTTTCCAGGAAGATATGTACAGGGTGAAAATGCAGTCAAAAAATTAGGTAATGAGTTGAAAAGATTTGGAAACAAAGCTTTTATTATCGTTGACGGTTTCGTTTATGAGAGTCTTTTAAGTTCATTCGTTGAGGATATAAATTCTGAAATTGAAAATGAAGTTCTGGTTTTCAAAGGCGAATGTTCGGATGAAGAAATCGAAAGATTATATAAACAGGCATCGGCAGGGGGTTTCGATATAATAACCGGTATCGGTGGAGGTAAAACACTGGATACCGCAAAGGCGGTGGCCTATCGGATGAAAAAACCCGTAGCGGTAGTTCCGACGATCGCTTCGACCGACGCACCATGCAGTGCGTTATCGGTCATATATACGGAATCCGGAGAGTTCAAAAGGTATCTTTTCCTTCCAAAAAATCCGGACATCGTTTTACTGGACAGTAAAATAATAGCCAAGGCCCCTTCAAGGTTTTTAATTTCAGGCATGGGCGATGCCCTGGCAACGTGGTTTGAAGCGGAATCCTGCAAAAACAGTTATGCGGCAAATATGACAGGAAACACCGGCTCCATGACCGCGTATGCGATCGCGAAGCTCTGTTACGATACACTTCTGGATTATGGTGAACTGGCGCTGTCCTCGGTTGAGGCAAAAGTTGTGACACCGGCACTGGAAAGAATCATCGAGGCCAACACCCTTTTGAGCGGAATAGGATTTGAAAGTGGTGGATTGGCAGCTTCTCACGCCATTCATAACGGCTTTACGGTACTCGAGGAGACACATAAATATTTTCATGGTGAAAAAGTTGCCTTCGGTACTCTCGCATCGTTGTTCCTCACAGATAAAGATGAATACGTGATCGACGAGGTTTATTCGTTCTGTGAAGCCATAGGACTTCCCACCACACTGGAAGCTATTGGATTGAAAAATGTCACGGACGACCAGTTGATGAAAGTTGCGGAAGGGAGTTGCTCGGAGGGTGAAACTATTTTTAATGAAGCGATTGAAATAACTCCCGAAAGAGTATTCGCGGCTCTCAAAGCTGCCGATTCGGAAGGCAGAAAGAGAAAAAACAAAAATTCTTAATTTCTGAAGCCGGCGATCCTGATCGCCGGTTTTTGCATTTCAAATAAGACTGAAAGGACCACAACGGTCAAAAGTCGTAGTGCAGGGTATTATCGAACAGTCGGAAGAATGCTTTGAGATTACCCTGTTTCAGAATGATATGGTGACCGCATGAAAATCCGAGAACGGTTTCAGCCATATTTGAAGAATTATGTATGTTTTGGTATTATTGAATGAACGCGGACCCTGCTCTGAGTCCGCGGTAAAACAAACACTCATTGTCTAAGTCGGGTGAACCTGAAAAATGAGTATCTTCCAAAATTCAAAAGGAGTGACCAATCAAAAAGATTGGTACAAAGGTATAATATCACAATATTATTAAACGTTTAACCGCACTGTTTGAAACAATATAGTTGATAAAATACTTCGAAAATATGACTTGTTTTCACTAAGTCTTTCATGAAAAAGAAGAGCGCTTTAAATCCGTAATGCTTATTTCTATAAATTAAAAAAATTAAAATATATTATAAAGTTAAAAGTTGCATTGATCAATGAAATCTTCACAGAAACGATGGATTGAAAATGACTCTCATTTCAAATGACGGATATTTTTATAAAAATAATGAAACGATTCAGATAAAAACCACGGGAGCGTTAAATAAAAATGACACCAAAAAAACCTTGAATTGGATAGCTCTGCCGCAGAGCATAAAAGCATGATTTTTTCACATGAATAAATTACCCGGGCCGTGCAAATATCTGAATCAAAATATGTATATTCTTCAATAAAGAACGGTTTTTGAATAACAGAATTTAGAAAAGATATTCGAACTACGTAAAAAGCTCTTTACTCTTATTCAGAGATATATAAAGGTTTTTGGCACGTATAATTATCCCTTATTTTTTCTACCCATTCTCTGTTTGCCCAGAGAGCACAACCTCCCTGTTTTCTTACCCACTTCTCGTGATTTTCCCTGAGGTGGTTGAAGAAACCCGAATTCAGAGCCTCTTTTAAAGGTGTTTTTCTGATATTATGAATTGAAAAGGGAGCGAATGGACACGGTTCCAGGTATCCCTCGGGACTCAGGTGTACGAATCCTTTTCCCGCTGCGGGACATCCGCCGTGCTTCTCATCTCTTCCGGGCAGTGTGATGGACAGAATTTTTTCCTCATTTGTTTTTTCTTCGATCCTCTGGAGAAACTCTTCTCTCTGAACTTCGTTCAATGCCAGATTATCGCTCCCGCTTTTTAAAGGCACAAATTCTTCATAAAAAATAATTTTTGCTCCCCAATTCATGACATTCGGGATAAACGGATCCGAAGTGATCTGTCTGAAATTTTCGGAAGACGCGGTGGCGGAAACGCCGAAGAATATCCCTTCGGAATTCAATTTTCTCATCGCATCTGTAACTTCATCATAAATACCGTTTCCCCTTCTCGAATCCGTCGTTTCTTTATCTCCTTCTATGCTCAGAATGGGAATGATATTCCTTGCATTTTTTAGAAAATCTATCACATCTTCATTTATCAGTGTTCCATTTGTAAAGACGGGAAAAAGCATTCTGTCAAACTCTTTCGCTAAATTGAGGATATCCATTCTCATGAAGGGCTCTCCGCCTGCCAGTAAGTTGATCGCAATCCCCAGTTTCTGAGCCTGTTTCAGAAAATTTCTATACTCATCGACGCTCAATTCATTTTCAGTATTCAGTTCTTTCGCGTTGGAATAACAACCAACACATTTAAGATTACATTTGCTCGTGATACTTGAAATCACTATTGGAGGAACATTTATTCCCATCTCGTTCCAACTGTTTCTCGTTCTTGAAGATTTGATCTGATCTTTGATTGTTTTTCTCATGAATGAAACAATAGATGGATTTTTCAACAAAAGTTTCAAGAGTTTTGAATAAAATTTAATTAGTGATTTGTTAAAAGTTGTTTCAAGTTTTTTCATAAAACCTCCCGATTCAATTAAACTTGTTTGATTTCCCAGTTTCTATTTCTTTAAAGGGTTTCAGCACATTATCAATATTCATCTCCATTATCTGAAGAAATTTTTCTTTTGAATATCTGTAAATTCCAAAGAAAAACATATAGAGCATACCGAACATATTTGGAGTCAGTATTTGTTCAATGATCGAAGCGGAGCCTTTCTTCAGATGGAAGAGTGTTTCAAGATCTTCCAGGGCTTTATGCCTTTCTATTTCCATTTTATGCAATTTCGGCATGAGTGCGGGGTCTGAAGGGAAACCCGCCTTAGTGATTCCGGACATGAATACGGTTTTAAACAACAGAGGATTATCCAGAAAATATTTTGTACAGACTATATATGAAACTTTGATTTTATCTGTTATCAGCTTCTTTTTATCGATCTCTTCTAACATGATTTCCTTGATTCCTTCCATATATTCGTCCACACTTGTTATCAACAGTTCATCCAGATTCTCAAAATAATCGTAGAGACTTGAGGCGGAATAGCCCGCTCTCGATGCAATTTCTTTCGCGTTGATAAGCGATTCGTCTCCGGTTTTCAAAATCTCCATCGCGGCCTGGATGAAAAACTTTTTTCTTCTTTCGTGTCTGATTTCTCTGTTATCCATTTTATAATTCCTCCATATTCCGAATTTGATTCGGTAATATGAATATATTTTACTATAACAAATACTATTCTGTCAATAGCAAAAAAATAAACCGTGTAAAGGGGTAGTCTGCCGAATAACCTGGTCTCCGGGTTCACATTTTTCAAAAAATTATATATGAATTTTATCGTTCATTCCGAAAATAAAAAACGTTTTTATGAAAAAACTTGTGATAATATATAAATGAGTCATTTCTGAAAGATTCATATGCGGTTTCTTATGTAAATATCTCAAATACAAAATTTTTCGGGTGGTATTCAGGAGAAGATTATGGAAGAAAAACTGAGTGTGTTGATAACCGGTGGAAACGCGGGAATAGGTTATTACATTGCAAAAAGTTTGTTAAAGGAAGGTCATACAGTAAATATTGTGGATATTGAAACTGAAAACATAGAGAAATTGAGCGAAGAATATGAAAATGTTTTTGGATATAAATGTGATCTGAGAGAAGAAGAAGAGATAAACGACGCTGTTGAAAAAATAATCCGGAAGGACAAAAAAATAGATGTTCTCTTTAACAACGCCTGCGTCTGTATTTTCAATTCCATTGAAAACAAATCGGTTGAAGAGATTAAAGAAGAATTCGATGTTAATTATTTTGGATATTTACGCATGATAAAAGCTGTTTTGCCTTATATGATGAAAGAAGGAAAGGGTATAATTCATAATATGAGTTCCGGGGTGGGTATAACCGGATTTCCCGGAATATCTGGCTATTCATCGACGAAAGGTGCCATAGAAGCCCTGACAAAAAGTCTTTCACTTGAATTCAGAAAAACCGATATATGTATTAATGTGATGCATCCACCGCTCACAAGGACAAAATCATCCGGGCCACTTGGAGTGCCTTTGCAGATGATGGAGGATCCTGAAAAAGTTGGCGAAAAACTTGCCGGGAAGATAATGTCAACAAAAAAAATAGTATGTCCCGATATAAAAACGAGAATTTCAATTTTTTTCACGATACATTTTCCGTATTCTCTTGGTAAATTGTTGAGCGTTATGACAGAAAAGGCCGATAAGAAGTAATAACAAATAAAAAAAATCTGGAGGGAATCATTTTGTTGTTCGTCATATTGATAGTAATTTTAGCGATAATAGGGATCTTTCTTGCCGTATTCTATTTTGTCAGTTCCGGTAAACCTCAAAAAATAAAGGATAAGAACGGCAGAGTGGTGTCGGGCAGTATTTCCGAAATAATCGAATTGGATCTTGGAAACGCGAAGCAGTACATTATTGTAAGAGGGGAAGATGAAACAAAACCGGTTCTGCTATTCCTGCATGGTGGACCCGGAGATCCGGAGTTCACTTTTATAAAAAAGTTCGCTCCTGAACTTCAAAGATATTTTGTGCTGGTTCACTGGGATCAGAGAGGTGCGGGAAAGTCCTTTTCTCCAGATCTGGACCCCAAAACCATGAATGTGAAACGATTGACATCCGATGGAAATGAACTGGTCGAATATCTAAAAAACAGATTCAAAAGACAGAAGGTTTATTTGATGGGACACTCATGGGGTACGGTTTTGGGAATGAATATGATCAAGGAGCATCCGGAGAATTTTTTTGCATATATGGGAATCGGCCAGGTTGCGAATATATTGAAAGGCGAGAAAATTTCACAGCAATTTGTCATTGACAGGGCAAACAAAGACGGAAATAAAAAGGTTGCTGAAAGAATTGAAAGTTATAACCTGGATGAAATGAACGCTGAGGAATTTATAAAGTACCTTTTTTACCAGAGAAAATTTGTGAGGAAATACGGTGGTGCGATGAGAAATATAAAAATTGGTAAGGTCATTCTCAGCAATTTATTTGCCAGAGAATACACCATCGGGGATAAAATAAATATGATTAAAGGTGCAAAGTTTTCTGTAAAGAATTTATGGGGAGAAATAATGAAAAACAATCTTGATGAGCAGATACTCGAAGTGGGTGTACCGGTGTACATATTTCAGGGGAAATATGATTACCAGACCCCATATAAAGCTGCCCGGGAATATTATGAAAAGCTGAAGGCTCCCGAAAAAGAATTCTTCACATTTGAGAATTCTGCGCATTGTCCATTGTTTGAAGAAAATGAGACTTTCAATAAATTGATATTGGAAAAAGTGCTGAAAAACTGAATTGCTAAAAAGCACAGCAGATAATAGAGAACAGAAAACGGGTAATAGAGAAGTAGATAATAGCACAAAAATCAGATAAACAATTGCAGAACAGTGGGCTAACGATAGAGAAGCGATGGGAAAGCGATTGAGAAGCAGTTGGTATGTCCAGAAAAGGTAAGGAATGTTCAGTGGGAGAATAACCCACCAGAGTAAAAGCCAGAGCTCTGTAGCTTGGATAGCAATGGGGAAGGAAACTGAACTGTTGGAGTCTATCGACAAAGCCATAATGAGTATGGTGAGCGAGTATCCAGGCCGTAACGAGAGTGAACGCA
>JASGMR010000003.1 GCA_030156385.1 Kosmotogales bacterium | reverse complement strand
ACTGTAGAATTGTTTACGACCATTTTTATCAACGAACTCCCTCCCCTGGGAATAATAAGAGAGAGATATTCATTCATTTTCAACATCTCATAAACTCTATCACGTGAAGTATCCAACACATATTCTATGGAATTTTCGGGTACAGCCGTTTCTTTTAAACCTGCTTTTATAAATTTTACCAAACATGTATTCGAATTATAGGCATCCGACCCGCCTCTGAGAAGAACAGCATTTCCAGCCTTCATAGCTATTATATATGCCTCTAAAGTGACATTCGGTCTCGATTCATATATTATGCCTATTGATCCAATCGGAACTCTTATCTTCGATATTCTCAATCCGTCTTCCTGAAGCCATGATGTCAGAATTTCACCCACCGGATCATCTAAAGCGGCAACTTTTTCACACGCCTGAGCCATTTCTAAAATTCTCTTTTCGGTGAGCAATAATCTGTCTATCAAAGAACGTTTTATACCTTTCTTTTCAGCATTTTCAACATCTATTCTATTGGCTTTTAAAATTTCTTCTTTATTATTCAAAATTGATTCTGAAATCTTCAGCAATGCTTTGTTCTTCTCTTCATTTGTGAGTTTCATCAATATCAAACTGGATTCTTTCACTTTTTTTGCCTGAGTAGTTATGTTCAAGAATTGTCACTCCTTGTAAGTATCATAGAATTCTTTGGCTTTATCGTATGTGGTTATAAGAGCTTCCAAAATAGTTCCCCTTAAACCATTTTTTTCCATAAAATATATACCTTCTATCGTAGTTCCCGCTGGCGAAGTAACCGTATTCTTGGCAATTCCAGGATGCATCCCGGTTTTTTTGATCAGCTTTGCCGAGCCTATTATGGTCTGCAATACCATTTCTTTCGATTTTTCATATGAAAAGCCCATTTTTATACCCGCATCTATCATAGATTCGATTATCACAAAAATAAAAGCTGGATTGCTTCCACAGAGGGCGGTTACAGCGGGGAAATCTCTCTCCTTTATCTGTGTGAATTTGCCAAGGGACGAAAGAATTTTTTTCATAATTTCCAGATCGTTTTTATTTATATCATCCGAAAGACAATATAATGTCAGTCCTTCACCAACATACGCGGGAAGATTGGGCATTATAGTAACTATTTTATTCATACCGGAAACATGTTTTATCTTATGTATGTTGAATCCAGTTATTGGACTTATGATCAATGCATCTTTATTCTGAGAACTCTGGAATTTTATCAGAACATTTTCCGCATACTGGGGTTTGACACAGGGAATGATTACTTCAGAATTATTTATGACGTTCTCTTCTGTTTTACAAACGGTTACTCTCTCATCAGAATGATATTTCTTCGTTTTTTCCTTTTCCGGATCGAAAATATAATAAGAATTATCTCCATCTTCTTCCAATAATCTTTGAAGGAAAAGATCACCGATATTTCCAACCCCCAAAATTCCTATCTTCATAATTCCTCCTTAAAAATGCTGGTTAATAAATGTTGTTTTTTTCTTAAAATCCTGATCAGAGTAGTTTTCATTCACCTTTATAAAATTCATTTTAATCAATTCCTCAAAATTTGTAAAACCGGATAAAACACTCGATAACTGTCCGATGGACAATTCTATTTCAGGATTTTCTTCACTTTTCTTAATATATAATACTCCATCTTTTAATTCAATCACAAAAACTCCATTATTCCACTCACAATTTTTATCATTTATCTTGATAACGAGGGAAAAATCTTCACCATCGACTTTCATCCCATTTAAATCCAGTAAGTTTACAATTCTTATCATCGGGGTATCTACAATTTTTCTTTTAATAAAATTATAATTTTTCACATATGGCCACAAAACAAAATCGGATGGAACAATGAGAACAATTTTACTGAACTGAAAGGATAATCCTTTAAGCATTTTAAAAATAAGTCTTTTTACTTCCTCATTTTTATAGACAAACTCTCTTACAGTTAATGATCCTTCTCCATCGTCCACCTTTTGACCACAGATAATATAACCCTGAACTTCATCTTCATTTTTAAATAGAATTAATTTTTTTGCAACATCATTGGGCATCCAGAGTGTGAGTTCTCTTTTCCAGTGTTCTCTATTTCTGACTATGAAATTATATCTATCTCCGGTTAAACTATTCAATTCTTCGATTAGTTTTTCATCAATTTCATCGATAACAGAGTATTCTATAATCTCATATCCATCACTTTTCAATTCAAAATCTTTAATTTCACCGGGCGGAACGATGAATTCTTTTCTTTCATCAAAAATTTCATATCCGAACTTTCTGTAAAAAGCCGTACTGAAGGGATAAAGAACAGAAATGGGAATATTTTCGCGGTTCAATAGTTCAAAAGTTTTTTCCATCAGAAACTTAACTCCGCCTTTACTTCTGTAAATGGAAGAAGAACAGACATTCCCTATTCCACCCATCTTTATAACCGAATTTCTGAAGTTCATCTCTATCTTAAGAATTATAAGAGAGGAAATCATTTTATCATTTTCAAAAGCACCGAGTTTTATAACTGAATCATCTTTCAAAACATCTTTCAGGTGCTTTGATACGGGAACGGAAATATCCCTTGAAACTGTAAATGCAAAGCTATTCAATTTATAAAATTCATCATAGTCATCTATAGTTAAAAATTTTAATTCCAATATTCTTACCTACTTCAATACCCTGTAAAGAAGCTGAGCATAAATTCTCGCGGAGGTCATCAATTTGTCAATCTCTACATATTCATCGGGCTTATGCGCAATATCTTCGTCATCGGGGAAGCAAATCCCAAATGCAACGGCATTTTTCACCGCTCTAGCATATGTGCCACCACCTATGGAAAATGGTTCGGAATCGAGCCCGGTCATTTCTTCGTACACTTCTCTTAACAGAACAATGAGATCACTGTCCGGCGATACATACAGAGGTTCTTTATGATTCGATCCTTCGACTTCTATACCCTTCAGGGCTTCTTTTATTTGCGAATTTATCATTTTCTCATTAAAAAATATCGGGTATCTTATGTTTATTACATATTCAAGTTCATTATTTTTCAACTTCAAAGTTCCGGAATTAACCGTTAATGGACCAGAAGTGTTATCAGAACCAGATATACCAAGAGATCTGCCATCCATCTCATATCCCAATTTTTCATTTATAGTTTTAAAATATAAATTCAGCTTATCACTTGAAAAATTCAAAGATGCCAACAAATGAACCATTGCAGCCAATGAGCTTATCCCAAGATGCGGCATCGAGCCGTGTGCAGATTTTCCTTTGAAATGAATGATTATCTCTTTTCCCTTGATTTCATAATCTAAAATAGCTTCATTATAAGGTTTAAAGTCCTTTATGATTTGAAGATCTTCATCGGAAAAATTCTCTATGGTAGCATACGAATCCATTGCAACCATATTCGATGCCTCACCGCAATTCAAAGATTTCAATTTCAAACCATCTTTCCAGTCATCAATTTTTGATTTAAATGAATAGTTAACGATACCTTTTTCAGCATTAATAATTGGAAACCCTGCATCAGGCGAAACTGACATTTCAGGTTCCTCTTCTTTGTTCAAATAGTGAAGTATACCACCCCAGCCGGATTCTTCCTGAGTTCCCATGATCAATCTGACTCTGTTTTTTATAGGAATACCGGAATCTTTTACTGCTTTCAATGCGAAAAGCGCTGCAACAACAGGACCTTTATCATCAGCAGTACCTCTGCCGTAAATTTTTCCATCTTCAATCTCCGCATTGTAGGGAGGATGTTTCCAACCGATACCTGCCGGAACTACATCTAGATGTCCCAAAACACCAAATAATTCCCCACTGTTCCCGTATTGAATATGACCGGCATAATTATCAACATTTTTTGTTTCAAAACCGAGTTCTTTTCCCATTTTCAGCGCTTCTTTCAAAGCTTCAAGAGGACCCTCTCCAAAGGGGGCCCCTTCTTCAGGCTCTCCCTCATCAGATTTAATTTTAACCAATCTTTGAACTCCTTTGATTATATCCTCGCGCATCGTAAGAACTATTTCATCAATCCTCTTCTCCATTTTCTCACCCCGTTTATAATAATTTTTTCACATTTTGAGTTTTGTTTATATCTGAAATAAGTATTCCATCTTCGGAAACCACAACGACAACGTTGCTTAAATTAGTAATTCCAACTACATTATCCATATAATTGATTAATAAGCTGTTTGAAACTTCGTTTAATTTGAATTTCCCGATAACAGCATTTCCCATAGAATCCTTTTTTTCAATATCATAAACCGAAAACCAACTTCCGACATCGTTCCAGTAAAAATTTCCCGGAATGACCTCTACATTTGTTGACTTCTCCATTATTCCAAAATCTATAGATATCGAGGGTAATTTAGAATATATCTCTTCAAATTTTTCCGGATTATTCAGATAATCCAGATACCCCTGATAAACATCCGGTATTCGTTTCTGAACGGCATTTATCAAAACTTTCTTTTTCCAGATAAACATACCGGAATTCCAGTAAAAATTTTTGGACATTATATAAGCTCTGGCCATTTCTAAATCGGGTTTTTCATGAAACATCTTAACTTTATAAATATTGTTTTCTTCGTTGATTAATTCTCCACGTTCTATATATCCATATCCCGTGTTTGGTTCGGTAGGTGAAACACCTATTGTAATCAACTCATCGTATTTTTTAGCCTCTTCTATTGCAGCGAGTACAGTCTTTTGAAATAAATCGATATCTTTAATTATATGATCCGCCGGAAGAACAACCATAATATCTTCTTCATCCATTCCTGCAGAGCCAAAAACTATGGCAGGACCCGTGTTTTTCCTCGCGGGTTCTGAAATAATATTTTCTTTTGGAAAATCTCTCAAATATCTGTGAAAAAGCTCAGATTGGTCTTTTGTCGTAATTATGAATATTTCATCAACGATATTTTTTATTCTGTCTATGGTTTTTTCAATCATCATTCTCTGTGATCCAAAACAATGAAATTGTTTTGGCTTCTCGTCAGTACTGAGTGGCCACAATCTTTCACCAACACCGCCCGCCATTATCAATGCTTTGACCATAGAGACCACACTCCTTCGCAGAGTTTTTCCCTACAATTTTATCATTTAAAAATGTAAAATAGAAATTGATTGTGGATTTTATCCTGTTTACTTATTAAAAAAATCCGAAAGAATTTTACTTATCTTTTCTATAAAAGCTTTAGAGGAAAACTGATAAGTCAATTTTCGACCCAGTTCTATATTGATTATATTTGCCGAAAGCAAAAAACCCACAGCAAAATTTATTTCATCGATAGTCATTCCCAATCTATCGGAAATTTCTCTTTTCTCTGACTCGTTGTTATCCAAAAATTTGAGTATTTTAAGCGTCTTTTCATTTGAAAGATTTGAAAAAACTTTAGTTAAAATCGATTCGGGATTTTGTTTTATACTGATATTTTTAACCAGATTATATCCTATAATCAAGAGTATCCTTTCGTTATTTTTGAACGTTTCCTCTTCTTCATCTTTCTTAGAAATGAGAACGTCCCTGTATAAACCAAAAAAATAATTTGCATAGATACCTATTTCCTGACTTTCTTCTAATACTGAGGAGATATCCATTAAAAACAAACTTTTTATATAATTATCCCCCAACTTTTTTATATTCTGTTTTATTAAATCGCTGTAATCAATATTTATCTGAACAATTTCCTTTTCCCTCTCTCTGAAAAAATTATCGTAATAAAAATTTATTATTTTTATTATATCTTCCTTGATTTCTTCGGGATTATCAAGAAAATCAAGGATATAAGATTTCTGAAAGGCGTTCAACGTTTTCAAATCTTTGAGAAATAATATTTTTTCCCTGTCATCATTAAATAAACTGTCTTTTATATCTTCGATAGGGTCCGAATTGGCAACAAATCCCAATATACTTTTTACAATCTCTTTAGCCGGAAGAGCAGATAAATATTCATTAGCTTTTTCAATAGTATCGATATCGTTGAAATAAAAATCGAATGTGAAACCTTGAAATATTAGAATTTCTTTTATAAATTTTTTTTGAATGTCCAGGATATAATTGGGCAATTTCAAACTATTTTCTTCCACCCAGTATTGTATATATTCATCCCTTTTATACCCGATGCCATAAGTTTCAGAAGCAATTTTATTGATATAATCGTTGTTCATCATCCTGACTATCGATGTCAGCAAATCAACCATTGGGTTACTTTTAATAACTATCTTATCTGCCAAAGACATCCAGATCACCCCTCAATATTCTTTTCCTCTCAACCTTCTCTCCGTATCTCTTTTCTGTATGGTTTCTCTTTTATCGTATAATTTTTTCCCCTTGGCTAAAGCAACTTCCACTTTCGCTTTCCCTTTATCATTAAAATATATTTTCACGGGAATCAAAGTCAACCCTTTTTCCATCAACTTCTGTTTGATCTTTAAAATTTCTTTTTTATGCATGAGAAGTTTTCTTTTTCTTTTTGGATCATGATTCCATATATTCCCCTGATTATAGGGAGTAATATTGGACTCCAACAAAAACACCTCATTCCCTTCAATCTTACAATAGGACTCATTTAATGAAGCCGCACCTTCTCTTAAAGATTTAACTTCCGTCCCCTTTAAAGACACTCCCGCTTCCCATTTCTCAAGCAAAAAATATTGAAATCTGGCTTTTCGATTTGTAACTACTGTTTTCATTTCGTATCACCTTTTTTAATATTACGTTTGGCCTTATACAACTCATCTCTCAACGTGGCCGCATCTTCGAATCTCAGTTCACTCGATGCCCTCAACATTTCTTCTTCAAGTATAGCAGCATAGTCCTCAGTTTCCAAACTTTCTTTGAGTGCAAAAATACCACCCATATATTTATCCTTGGCCTCTTCTACTTTTTCATTATCTGAGATGAACTCAGAAAAAACATTATCGTAAATAGGTTTTCTGATAGATTCCGGTGTGATTCCATTGAGTTCATTGTATAGAATCTGTTTTTCTCTTCTCCGGTTCGTTTCGGTTATGGCCCTTTCCATCGAACCGGTTATCCTGTCCGCATATAACAGTACTCTACCATTTATGTTTCTGGCCGCTCTTCCTATAGTTTGAATAAGAGTGATTTCAGATCTTAAAAATCCTTCTTTATCGGCATCCATAATCGCGACTAAAGAAACTTCCGGCAGATCAAGGCCCTCTCTCAGAAGGTTAACGCCTACAACAACATCTATCGTTCCTTCTCTAAGTTGCTTAAGCACCTCCGCCCTTTCAATTGTATCAAGTTCCGAATGCAAATATTCTGATTTTATACCCATCTCATTCAAATAAGTACTCATCATTTCGGCTGTTTTTTTCGTCAACACAGTAACAAGGGCCCTTTCTTTTCTATCTATAACTTTCTCCATTTCATCTATGAAATCATCGACCTGATTCTCCGTAGGTTTTACTACAACTTCAGGATCGACCAAACCCGTGGGTCTTATAACCTGGTCAACGATTTGAGTTGAATTATCGAGCTCAAAATCCCCTGGGGTTGCTGAAACAAAAATCACCTGCCCCATTCTTTTTAATATTTCCTCGAACTTCAACGGTCTGTTATCAAAAGCAGAGGGAATTCTGAAGCCATATTCAACCAGATTTTTTTTTCTCGAATAATCCCCTCTATACATTGCCCGAAGCTGAGGAACAGCAACATGTGATTCGTCAATAATACAAATATAATCTTTATCAAAATAATTCATCAAGGTGAAAGGGGGATCTCCGGGGTTTCTTCCGTCAAAGAATCGCGAATAATTTTCTATCCCAGAACAATACCCCATAGTGGACAACATTTCTATATCGTATATGGTTCTCTGCTTTAATCTCTGGGCCTCGAGAAGTTTACCGTTCGCTTCGAACTCTTTTACCCTCATATTCAACTCAGCTTCTATCGCCTTCAAAGATCTATTGATTTTCTCTTCCGGAGTTACGAATTCTTTAGCAGGATAAATAGTGATCTTATCAAACTCTTCAATTTTACTCCTGTTGACATAATCAAAAGTTGTTATCTTCTCTATTTCATTATCAAAAAAATAAACTCTTATACCGTATTCTTCATACGGAGGATAAATTTCAAAAACATCTCCCTTAATGTGAAAAACACCCGCAGAAGCAATATCCTCAGATCTGTTGTATTGAATTGCCACCAATCTTTTTGTCAGTTCTTTTCTCGTTATCGTATTTCCAACTTCAAGATTTATATTTAGTCCCCTGAAATCATCGGGATTACCACTGGCATAAATGGCCGAAACACTTGCCGCAACAACGGTGTCATTTCTCGTTAAAACACTTTTTAATGCGGATATTCGCATTCTTTCAATAGTCTCATTTATCTGAGCATCTTTTTCTATATACATATCTTTGGAAGGAATATACGCTTCCGGTTGATAATAATCGTAATAACTGATAAACAACTCGATTTTATTATTTTTGAAGAAACCTCTGAATTCTCTGAATAGTTGTGTAACAAGGGTCTTATTTGGAGAAATTACAAGCGCCGGTCTCTGAACTCTCTGAAGAACATTGGCTATGGTGAATGTTTTCCCGGAACCTGTGACACCCAATAAAGTTTGATATTTGTCTCCTCTGTTCAAGCCTTCTACCAATTTCTCTATCGCCTGTTCCTGATCGCCCTGAGGTATCATCTTTGTAGTCAATTCGAAAATCATTACTGAACCTCTCCATTGTAATTGTTCATAACTTTATCGATACTGTTTTTTAAAATATCTACCGTCGCTTCAATAGATCTATCTATAACTTTCCATAGTATTTGTAAGTCATCGTTACTGAACTCTCCCAGAACATATCCGATTAAATCTTCATTATCGTTAAGCGGGCCAATTCCTATTCTTATTCTCTTAAAAAATTCAGTGTTGATATAGTTAATAACAGATTTAAGTCCATTGTGCCCTCCGGCACTACCCTTTTTTCTTATTCTTATCCTTCCAAGGTTCAACCATATATCATCGTAAACCAGTAGCATATCTTCCGGTAACAAATCGTTTGAAAACAATAGATCTTTCACAGCCAGACCACTCAGATTCATAAAAGTCATCGGTTTGGCAAGAATAACAGATTTTCCCTCTATTTCTCCCATGAAGGATTCATACAATTTTGTTGTTTTAATTTTTTTAAATTTAAACTTCTCAACTATTCTATCCACGTAAAGGAAACCCACGTTATGTCTGGTGAATACATAACGTGGGCCTGGATTTCCCAATCCTATTATTAATTTCATTATTTTTCAGACGTTTCTTCTTCGCTTCCTTCTTGTTCTTTAATTGTTTCTACTTCTACACCTTCTTCGGAAACTTCCGCTTCAGCCATTAATTTTGGATGTTCCAAAATTGCAACCGCTTCGTCTTCTTCAAGTCTAAGTCTGAAGCTTTCGGGAATTTTCAAATCCTTGATTAATATATGATCATCAATATCCATTCCGCTGATGTCAACGATTATTTCATCAATAATATCCTTTGGAAGAATCGAAACTGGAATTTCATTATGAATTACATGGAATTTACCACCCTTTTCAATTCCTACGGGTTCTCCTTCGAACTTTAAAGGAATATTGACTTCCATTCTATGTCCTTTAGCTGGAACAAAAAAATCAAGATGAATCAAGCTATCCTTAACCTTGTGTCTCTGGATAGATTTTAAAAACGCATGATGACTTTCTCCATTCACTTTAATTTCAAACGGAGTTGTTTCGGCTACACTATTAATAAATTTTCTAATTTCTACCAGATCTAATTCAATAGGCGTTGATTCAATATCCGGACCATAAATAACAGCGGGAAGAACATTTTTCTCTAAAAGATGCTTCGCTTTTTTATTCGTATCTCTTTTTTTTGCTTCAATGGTTCTAACTTGCATTTAAATCCTCCTCTATTCAAACATGATACTGATTGATTCATTATTATAAACCCTCGAAATCGCTTCACTCAAAAGTTCCGCAAGAGAGACAACATGAAATTTATCAGGTAACTCTGCATGAGGTATTGTATCAGTAATAAACACTCCATCTATTACGGAATTTTGAATTAATTCTTTGGCCTTTCCAGAAAGAACTCCGTGAGTCGCGCAACAGTAAATTTTCTCCACTCCCTTACTTTTTATAATGCTTGCTCCTTCTGCCAAAGAACGACCGGTGTCTATTATATCATCAAAAAAGATAGCTGTCTTGACTTTTCTCAAATCTCCTATTACGTTAACTATTTCAACAAAATTATCTTTAGGTCTTCTTTTATCAAGAATAGCTAAAGGTATTCCAAGTTTTGTAGCAAATTTATTCGCTCTTTTTACTCCTCCGACATCGGGCGAAACGACAACGCAATCTTCAAGGCAAACAAAACTATTCGAAATATAATCTGAAAAAACTGGAAAACTGTATAAATTATCAACGGGGATATCGAAAAAGCCCTGAATTTGTTCGGAATGCAGATCGATCGTTAATAATCTTGACAAACCCGCTTCAGTCAACAAATTTGCAACCAATTTTGCAGTTATGGGATCTCTTCCCCGGGCCTTTCTATCCTGTCTTGCATATCCATAATACGGAATCACAGCATTGATGGATTTTGCAGAAGCCCTCTTAAAAGCATCGATTGCAATAAACAGTTCCATTAAATTTTCATTCACCGGTCCACACGTAGACTGTATTATAAAAACGTGTCTGCCCCTGACAGTCTCATTCACTTTAATATTTATCTCTCCGTCTGAAAAAGTCGAAAATTGACAATTCCCCAACGGAACTCCCAAATATTCTGAGATTTTTTTTGCTAATCCAACATTTGAAGATCCAGAAAAAATTTTCATTTCTCTGTCGTTAAATGACATATAAAGCCTCCATTATTTTTTTATTCTATCTTTTTTATTTATCTGTCTTCCTCTTCCAAGCGCAAGGGAATAATCCGGAACATCTTCGGTAATAACTGAACCCGCACCAACTAAAGACGACTTTCCGACATTAACAGGTGCGACCAGGGAACTGTTACTTCCGATAAAGGCCTCATCACCAATATTCGTTTTGAACTTGTTTTTACCATCATAATTACAGGTAATAGTACCTGCACCTATATTAACGTTTTCTCCTAATGTTGCATCGCCCAGATAACTCAAATGCTGAGCTTTGGAATTTTTTCCTATATGAGCTTTTTTCAACTCAACAAAATCTCCTATTTTCACATTCTCTTCAATCACATTTTCTTTTCTCAACCTTGACCATGGACCAATTGAAACATTCCGCATCACTTTTGAAAACTCCACTTCAGATCTCTGAACGATAACATTATTCTGAAGAGTACTCTCATGAAGTCTCGTCATTGGGCCTATAATACAATCTTCACCGATTTCTGTGTTACCAGTTATATAAGTGAAAGGATATATGACTGTATCCATACCGATCTTAACATTCGGTCCAATCCATGTGTTTTCCGGATCCAAAATTGTCACTCCATTTTCGATCAATTCATTGTTTATTCTGTTTTTTATCGCTTGATTCATCTTTATGAGTTCTTTTCTATCGTTGATTCCCAAAACCTGAAAATTATCCTCAACGACCATCGCACCGGATTTTTCCGCCATATCAAGGGTGTCCGTAAGATAAAATTCATTTTGATCATTATTATTCTTAAGATTTTCCAGTGCTTTTTTCAGAAATTTACCATCGAAACAATATATCCCACTGTTGACTTCATTGATCATTTTTTCTTCGTCAACAATATCTCTGAATTCTTTTATTTCAATTTTATTTTTTTTATGAATTATCTTTCCGTAATGTACAGGGTCCTTTAAAACCATCGACAAAACAGCCGCCTGATACCCGTTTTCTTCTCTGAACTTTATAAATTCATTAATTGTTTTCTCATTTATGAAGGGAACGTCACCATTTAAAATCAGAACTTCATCATCGGGAATAAAATTGTAAGCTGTCTTTACGGCGTGTCCGGTTCCTAATTGTTCTTCCTGTCTGACACAAACAACATCATCCGGAAGAATTTTTTCAACTAACTCCGCTTTGTATCCTGTTATAACTATTATTTTCTCCGGGTTCAATTTTTTTGAAGTCTCAACTACCCAATTTATTATAGGAATATCAAGAACCTTATGAAGTACCTTCGGATATTTCGATTTCATCCTGGTTCCTTTTCCAGCAGCCAAAATTATACAGGTCATACCTTACCTCCCGTTACAAAAATATTATAAATCAAAATATGCATTTTTAAAAGGGTTTCCTTTTTCACTTTTTTAAAATGTTCAGGGCTTTCCTTATTATTTCGGAACTCTCTAAATTTCTTTCTCTGGAAAAAATCTTTTTTACGGCCTTTGTAATTTCTCTTTTGTCAAATCCCAAAGCCAGCAGGGCTTCTATGGCATCTTCAAAACTTTCTTCCTTCATTTCTTCGGTTTCAACTGTTTCATACAGTCCCGAAAGTTCTATTATTAATCGCTCGGCGGTTTTTGCACCTATTCCCGGAAGAGTGCTCAGACTTCCCGCATCCTTCGTGGCTATATATTCAATTACTTTATCAGGAGTAGATGATGAGAGAAGTTTCAACGCCACCTTTGGACCGATCTTATTAACTTTTATCAAAGCTTTAAATATTTTTTCCTCTTTTTTGTCAAAAAAGCCATAAAGTTGTGGGGATTTATCCTGCGATGTTTGAAGATGGGTATAAATTATATACTCGGAGCCCTCTTCTATTTTCTCCAAAGTGTAGTTGGAACAGAAAATATTAAAGAAAAAACCGTTGTTTTCAGCCAATATTCCCCATTCCTTCTTCTCATGAATCTTACATTTTATACCTGCGAGCAATTTTCTCATCTCCTTTTCGGATGAGATTTCTGAGTTCACTTATCAAATATAACGAACCCGTAAAAAGCAAATTTTCACAGTCTTCGGAAATAATTTCGTCAAACGCCTCTTTAAAGTTTTCGATGTATGTAGAATTTTGTTCCTTTTTCTTCCAAAGCAAGAATACTTCGTACGGATTTTTTGATCTGTTACTGGGTACCTTAGTAATTACAACTCTATTTACAATATTCTTCAAAATATTAATGCTGCCAGAAAAATCTTTATCTGACAAACTTCCGTACAGAAGTGCAAATTTTTTCCGTGGAAAATATTGTTCTATACTATTCACCAGATTTATAGTTCCATCAAGATTATGCGCCCCATCAAGAATAATTTTTTTGTTTTTATATTCCATGAGTTCCAATCTTCCTGGCCAGGTGGTATTTAATATACCTCTTCTCATTTTTTCTTCATCGATAGGTATTCCCGCTTCTTTTTGCACTACTTCAAATGTTTTCAAAGCTGTCGAAAGATTTTTGGCCTGAAAATACCCGTTCATTTTAAACTCAACATCTTTAAAATCATTCTCACCGAAATAATCCATTGAATTATTATTTATTTCAGGCAAATAATTTTTGAAAGAATAATCATTATTAAAAAAATAAATTTTAACATTTTTTTCAGCGGCTCTTTCAATGATTCTTTTTTTTATCAAGGGCCTGGTAACTCCTGAAATAAGCGGAACATTATCTTTGAGAATGCCCGTTTTCTCAAAAGCAATGTCCAATTCTGTTCCCCCGAGAGTTTTCGTATGATCAAGAGATACTTCAGTAATTACAGTGGCAACCGGTTTTTCTACGATATTGGAGGCATCGAATCTTCCACCAAGTCCGACTTCGGAAATCATTATATCTATCTTATTTTCCATAAAGTATAAATAAGCCATAGCCGTCACAACTTCAAAAAAACTCGGAGCAAATTCTTCGCCTTTTTTATCCATCAAATCAATATGGGGTTTCATCTGTGACAAAATATCAACAACTTCAGATTTTGAAATCATTTTTCCGTTTATTTGAATCCTCTCTCTGAAATCTATTATATGTGGTGAAATGTTTAAGCCGGTTTTATACCCGGAAGATTTATAAATATTCTGAAGAAAAGATGCCACACTTCCCTTACCATTCGTACCGGTAATGTGAATTATTTTGTAATTATTCTGAGGATTTCCAAGTCTGGTCAGAAGTTCCTCAATCCTGAACAAACCGTACTTAATCTTTCCATACGGTCTGTTATTATACAGGTATTCTATTGTCTCTTCGTAATTCATTATGATTTCAGGTCCTGGATAATCTTTTCTATTCTGAAAAGATCATCCCTGTTTTTTTGCAATTTCTCTTTATTTTCATTCACTACTTCCTCTGGTGCTCTTTCTATAAACTTCCCGTTAGATAATTTTTTTTCAAACATTTTTATTTCCTTAAGAAACTTCGTTTTTTTCTCTTCCAATCTACCCACTTCCGCTTCCAAATCCATTTCACCAAGAAAAATATAGAACATCTGTATTTCGTCGGCATAAGCTGTGGCGCTACCTCTTATTTTTTCATCCTTCTTTGAAATCTCCAAAACATTCCCCAACAATTTAAGAATATTCAAATAGTTTTCATCGAGTTTTGTTCCGATATAATAGATTTCAATTGATTTTGAAGGTGGTATACTCATTTCTGCTCTCACGTTCCTTATACCCTTTATTATCTCCATCAATCTGTCAAAATCCTTTTCAGCTTCTTTATCTCCGGGAAAATCTTCAAGTTCGGGCCATTTCTGGGTCATTATTGATTCACCCTGTACCGGAAGTTTTTGCCATAATTCTTCAGTCACAAACGGCATGAATGGATGCAATATCTTCAAAGAGCCGTCCAGAATTTTTACCAGCACATTTTGAGCTACGAGTTTTGTCTTATTCTGATTTCTCAATCGTCCTTTTATCGATTCAATATACCAGTCACAAAACTCGTTCCAGAAAAACGAATAGATTTTTGTTGCGGCAAGATTGAATTCAAAATTGTCAAGTGAATTTTCCACTTCCGAAACCGTATCACCCAACCTTGAAATAATCCATCTATCTTCCAATTCCAAATCTTTTTCATCAATATCAATTTTTTTATAATCCTGCAAATTCATTAAAACAAATCTCGTCGCATTCCATATTTTATTTGCAAATTTCTTGTTCGCCTCAATGAATTTTACGTCCAGATTGATATCATTCCCATGAGTCAATCTCACCAGGGTAAATCGCATTGGATCCGCACCATATTCTTCAACAACTTCAATGGGATCTATACCGTTTCCTAGGGATTTAGACATTTTTCTGCCATCTTTGTCTCTGACAAGCTGAGTTATATAAACATCATCAAATGGCCTTTCACCCATAAATTCATATCCGGCCATGATCATTCTCGCAACCCAAAAAAAGATTATATCAAAACCGGTAACGAGAGTGGATGTGGGATAAAATTTCTCCAGATCATCGGTCTTTTCCGGCCAGCCAAGAGTAGAAAAAGGCCAGAGTTGTGAACTGAACCAGGTATCTAAAACATCCTCATCCTGTTTTAGATTTTTGCTACCACATTTTGGGCAGAAATCCGGATCATGCTCTTCGCAGATAACTTCTCCACATTCCTGACAATACCATACAGGTATACGATGTCCCCACCATAGTTGTCTCGAAATGCACCAATCGCGAATTTCATTCATCCAGCGAAGATACACCTTAGTCCATCTGTCCGGATGAAATTTAACTTCACCATTTTCAACCGCCTTTATCGCTTCTGAAGCGAGAGGCTTGACTTTAACAAACCACTGGTCTGAAAGAGATGGTTCTATCAAAGTACCACATCTATAACATTTCCCAACCGAATGGGTCATTTCTTCAATTTTTATCAAATATCCTTTATCCTTAAGATCTTCGACTATCTTTTTTCTGGCTTCAAATCTATCCAGGCCAGTATAAACTCCACCATTTTCATTTATTTTCCCATCACCATCCATTATTTCAACCACATCTAAATCATGCCTAAGCCCTATTAAAAAATCATTTGGATCGTGGGCGGGAGTAACTTTCAATGCCCCTGTTCCCATTTCAGGATCGGCGTGTATATCACCGATTATTTTTATTTTTTTATTAACGAGAGGCAGAATGACCTCTTTGCCTATTAAATTTTTATATCTTTCATCGCTTGGGTTAACGGCAATAGCTGTATCCCCCAACATGGTTTCCGGTCTCGTTGTAGCGATAACCACATATTTCTCCTTATCATCGGCGAAAGGATATTTAATATACCAGAACGCCGACGGAACATCCTCGTGTTCCACCTCTTCATCCGAAAGAACCGTTCCGCATCTTGAACACCAGTTAACAATGTATTTTCCCTTATATATCAGACCCTTTTTGTATAACAGGACAAATGCTTTTCTAACGGCACTTTCCAGGCCTTCATCAAGCGTAAATCTCTCTCTCGACCAATCACACGAACAACCCATCACCTCAATCTGCTGCTTTATTCTTTTTCTAAAATGGTTTGCCCATTCCCAGGTTATATCGACGAATTTTTCTCTGCCCAATTCGTGTCTGTTTTTGTTCTCTTTTGCCAAAGATTTTTCAACGGCATTTTGAGTTGCAATACCGGCGTGGTCTTCACCCGGAAGCCAAAGTGTAGAAAACCCCTTCAGTCTTTTATACCTGACCAGAACATCCTGTAAAGTCATGTTAAGCGCATGCCCCATGTGAATTGCTCCGGTTATATTCGGAGGAGGTATCACAATAGTGTATGATTTTTCAGCGTCAGATGGTTTAAAGAGTCCTTTTTCTTTCCAAAACCTGTACCATTTCTTTTCAATAGCAGATGGATTGTACTTACTTTCCAAATCTTGCATTCACTTCACTCCTAAAACAAATTTGAGAAAATTATATCACAGTCAATATGTTTGTTCATTAATTGAAGAATAAGATAGCAAAAATGATTGAGGTGAACCAAACGCTTATTTTTTTAAACTCACAAAAAAACTATATACAAATGTTCAAATACATTCAATTCTTTCATCCGGAGTTTTTAAAACAATTTACAATTGGGATTTTTTTCTTTTTAATAGAGTGAAAACAATCGCGTAAGGAGTTTTGAAGAAAATTTTAAAATCGATACAAAAAGATCTGTTTTTTAAATAATAGAGATCATATTTAGTTTTCATTATATATTCTTCTATCGTTTGAGTATATTTATAGTTTATCTGGGCCCAACCGGTGAGACCGGGTTTGATTTTTGCTCTCCAATGATAATAAGAAATATTTTCAGCAGCCATTTTGTGAAAAAACATCAGTTCCGGCCTGGGCCCAACAACTGACATATCTCCTTTTAAAACATTGAAGAACTGGGGAAGTTCATCGAATCTGATCGGCCTGATTATTTTACCTATTTTTGTTTTCGTTTCTCCATCAAACTTATATGTCCTGAATTTATACATATAAAATTCTTTTTCATCTCTGCCGATTCTTTTTTGTTTTATTATCGCTGGTTTTCCGTCCAATATGGCTATCAGAAAATATATTATGAGAAAGATTGGTGATAATAAAACCAGCATAAAAATTGATAAAATGATATCAAGAACTCTTTTTACGGAATCATAATTTTTTTCACCGAAAGAAAGTTCCTTTATTTCTTCATCAGATAGAAAATATACTTTTTTCGTTATATACTTAAGTCGATAAAGGATAGTATTTTTGAGGATTATATCGATTAGCGGGATGAAAATAAAATATGATATCTTTTTAAACACGATTATATATATAAGGAAGAGCAGCAAATAAAAAAGCAAAGACCCGACCAATGATACCCTTCTCGAGGTATGATTACTGAATATGGCGCTTTCATTGCTTCTCATTACAAAGGATATCAGCAAAACGAAAGAAAGAGTAATAAAAAATGCTCCTGAACCTGAAAAAACCGCTGATAATGAAATTAAAAAATCAAAAAGATAAAATATTTTAAACACCTCAAAATCTATAATATATACACGTTGAATTATACCAAAAATATTATTTATTTTTATGGAGTGTAGAAATGGAAAACGATATTAAAAAAATATATTTGGCGGATTTACATCTAGGGAATGGGGGAGACACCGACTACTTCCATTTCGATGACGAATTTGAAACACTTATCGACGAGGCCATTGAAGATAATGTAAAAGAAATCATCATAGTAGGTGACCTGCTTGAACTAATGATGAACGATAAAATTGATGAAGTCACATTTTCACTGAATTTTTCAGAATCCTGTAAAAACATCGATTTAGGTATAATAGACAGTATAGAAAAAACTCACCCTAAAGTATTCGATTCTTTTAAAAAATTCTCCAAAAAAGGAAAAATAAAGTATCTTATTGGAAACCACGATGTGCATCTAATTTACAATGAAAAATTGATGTTGAGATCCGCCGAAGCATTATCAGATACAGAAGAAAATATTGAAATACTTCCATATTATATAGATAAGGATTTTAAAGTGTTTTCCATTCATGGAAATCAATTCGATATTGCAAACAAAATTGTTGAAAGAAAAAATGGCGAAGATATTCTTCCACCCTTTTCAGATTATATGTACAGCTTCATGAAAAGAACTTTTGAGAAAAAACTGGAAAAATTGAATCTTCCGATATCCATTCTTCAAAATCTGCATTTGATAAGTCCAATTCTAGATATATTCGAATATTTACAATATCTTCAGAGAAAACATGATATAAACGAAGACCTGTTGAAGCTCTGGACGGACAATTTCATCAGGCTTCTAAACAGCGAATACGGAAATGAGTGGATTTCAGTGCTCTGGCCGAAATTAAAATTTCTCAAAAAGATATTTATCAATGAGTTTGGGGGAATGGTTTTGGGGCAATTTTTAATATCTTTGGTGATGAATATCAGAAAGTTTAGAAAAACGGATAATCTTTTCAGACAGGCACAAAAGTTATTGGGAGTTTATGATTCTTCAAAGGGGTTCAAAGAAGTGATTGATACAATTTCCAACTATTGGAAATTGAAAGAAAAAATCCCAATATTCCCTACTGAACTCAAAGGTGTAATAATGGGTCATAATCATAAGCATTGTGTGCGAATTATTCCTAAGCCAGAGGAATATCTTTTTTATGCCAATACTGGTGCCTGGACTCCCGTGATTGAGAAAATACAGAGTAAAGGTTTAAATGGTTTTGAAAAAAGAATAGAAATGGCTTACATAAAATTGATTAAAAATGGTAAAGATATAAGAATTATTTCGAATAATCTGAGAAAATACGGAAACAATAACGTAGTTGAATTATCGTATTAATATATCGGTTTTGGAGGGATTTGAAAAATGAACAGAAAAAAAGGAATCGCTGTAATTTCAATAATAATTTTAATATTGATTGTTGCAGGTGGAGGAATTCTAGCTTATTTTTTCTGGCCAAAACCAATTCCAAAGATCTCGATCAGCGATCTTTCTCCTCAACCCAGAAATGGCGAAAGACTTTATTACGATGATCCGATGACATTCTATTGGGAAGCATACTATAGCAATCCCGGTGATCCTGTTTATGCAGATTTTTACTTAGGTGAATCAGAAAACGATCTTGAGCTCGTTCAAAAAGGGATTTTGGGTGATCCGACATACGCTTCGGAAGGAATTTTTACCTTTGAATATGAGATGAATCTTTCACCACATAAGCAATACTGGTGGACAGTTAAAGTGAAAAATGAGGATGGTAAATTTGAAGAAGTAAATCCCTGGACCTTCACTTTGAAAAATGACCAGCCGAGTAAATCCGATATTCTTTTCCCACAACCGAATGAGACGAATGTTGCCCTTGCAAATGAAGAGCTTTCATGGATAAAATCCACCGACGCTGATAATGACGTTATTTTATACGATATATATTTCGGGGAAAGTCCAAATCTTTCAGATTCATCTCTTGTGGTTACAAACTGGAATAAAAACACTTTACCGTTTGAAAAACTTCCAAAATTAAATTTCTCTACAAAATATTATTGGCGGGTAGTTGCAACCGACGGACAGAAAGAATCGTCGTCGATTACAAGTTCTTTTACAACTGAGTCGGTACAGCCTTTACCACGTCCGGTTAAAGGTAATCCCGGGTTCAACGAAAAAATTGTTGCCCCGAGTATCGAAACTCTGAATTGGGAATTATCCAATAGATATTACTCACCCGTCGTTTACAGGGTTTATTTTTCCGATGCCGAGAACGATCCTGTTTTTTATGATTCTGCAACTTCAACCTTCATAAATTCTCCCGAATTAGAGGCACATACAAGTTACAAATGGAAGGTAGAGATCGAGGATCTTGAATCAGGAGAAATAAAATCAAGTGATATATGGGAATTTTCGACGTTGAATAGAAATCCAACAATAAATATAATAGAACAAAAAGACGAAATAATCGAAGGTATGAAAAATATTTATTTAACCTGGTCGACAACCGATGAAGATGACGACGAAGTTAATATATCGGCATATTTAATTCATCCGGACGGAGAAGAAACCATTCTGTTTGAAAATGAAAAAAGAAATAATCTTATCGTTGAAGATTTAGATAAAGGAAAAAATTACACGATCAAATTGATCGCGAAAGATGCATATGGGGCTAAAACAACTAAGGAAGTGGATTATTACTCCGGTAATTTACCACCGAGAATAGAGCTTTTAGAACCGATTAATAATGCCGAGGTCACACCATATAACGTTAAATTTGTTTGGGAGGGCAGCGATCCCGAGGGTGATTCAATAAACTATACACTGGTCATAACCGATATTTTAAGCGGCGAAAAAAATCAGAGAAACACATACGAAAATACGTATTTGTTCGTAAATCTGAAGCCGAACAGAGAATATGAATGGTATGTAATAGGTAAAGATTCCAACGATGCCAAAAATCAGAGTGAAACGATAAAAATAACAACCGAAGAAAGTACACCCGACGGCGCAATACTCGTATCTCCAGAAAATGGTGCAATAGATGTTCCTGTTGGAGAGATTGAATTTTCGTGGATGAATCTCCGGGAAAATACCAATCCGAAATATCAATTACTCATTGCAGAAAATAGTGATTTCATTGGCGCAAGAGTTTACAATTCAAATAAAACATCACTAAAAGTCAGCGATGCCGTAAAGAATCAGAACACCAAATATTTCTGGAAAGTGATCTCAATAGATGGAAATGATAAAGTTGAAAGTGAACCTTCCTATTTTATGAGTTACAACTCGCCTCCAAAAATTCCCGAATTGATTTCACCTGAAAATGGAAGCGATGAAGTCGATGGAAAAAATGTTGAGCTTTTCTGGAGAAATTTTGATGAAGATTCTCAGGATTTAATCTCAAACGTTTACATAATGGATGAAAACGGGGACATAATCAAAAAAGAAGTAATGAACTCAAACGGAGAAAACAAATTAATTTTAAGTGAGCCTTTAAAAAGCAACTCCACTTATAAATGGTGGGTCGGTGTGGAAGATGAAAACAGAGCCGAAAAAATTTCGGAAGAATATTCTTTTAAAACCATCAAAGAACCTGTAGAAATAATAATTGACAGCAAAAAGACTTTGACGTTATCATCTCTGCCATATATACTCAAATGGAAAATAAAAAATGCCTCCGATGCTGCCGAAATACAAATATTTTTCATTCAGGAAGGGAAAGAAGAAAGCGAACCGGTACTTTCAGGCAAAAATATAGAATCATTCCAGATAGGTCAAAATATCAGATCACTGAATACCGATCATAATTATGATTTTTACATAAAAGTCATTGATGAAGGAAATACTTACGAGTCGGAAAAAATTAAAATCGAATTTGAAGAAGAGAAAATAAAATATACACAGCCGGAAAACGGAAGTTTATTCAACACTGAAAATCCGTTTAAATGGGAGTATCTGGGTTTCTCTACACCTATAAGCTACACATTCATCCTTTACGACAATGAAGATAATCTAATCGACAGGGTAGAAATAGAGGGAAATAAAAACAGTTTTGTCTATAACGGTGCACTGAAAAACGGCACGGAATATAAGTGGGCTATGGAAGTGTACGATGGAAATATTTCGCAGGGACCGGTTTTTTCATTCAAAACAACGGAAAAACCTTTGCAGTTTATCTCACAGAATCCTTCAAATAATTCCGATGAAATAAAAACTTCCGATTTAACTTTATCATGGACTTTGGCAGACAGTTCCGACGATATCACCTACGATTTGTTCTTCGAAAATATGGCCTCACCAATTGCACAGGGCATTCGGACCAATTCGTATAAACTCGGCAAAGCTTTAAAGGGAAATACGATGTATTCGTGGAGGGTAATGGCAAAGAGTGACGGTGATACAATCCTCTCTCCTATTTGGTCATTCAAAACCATAAACAGTAAACCTGTCATCAACATAATTTCTCCGGATGATAATGTTATAAATGTTAAAAATTCCATCACAGTTTCCTGGACGGGTAGCGATGTCGATAACGATAATTTAACTTATAAAATTTTACTGGGTAATTCAGCCTCAGAATTAAGAATTGTGGGAAACACTTCATCAAATACTTACACTTTATCCGATCTTCAGGCAGGAAGAGATTATTACTGGAGTATAGAAATATCCGATGGAAAATATTATATAAAATCACCGGTTAGAAAATTCACCACTGAAAAAATACTCAATTATTCTATAGATGCCGGGACCCCTGACGAAAATGGGATCCTCGGCTACCCCATTTATCAATGGGATTCTAATATTGGAAACAACGTACAATATTCGTTGTACCTCGGCTATTCACCAAATTCCATGGTGAAACTAACAACGACTTCCAACAAATACTTTAAAACAAAGAATGCACTTGAAAGAAATAAAAATTATTTCTGGCAGGTCATTGCTGAAGATGAAAATGGAAATGAGGTAAAAAGTGAAATCAAGAATTTCTCAACTACAAAATATTTATATAATCTTCCAATATTATCGAACGGGAATCCTATTATAGCCAATTTCAATTCAACAAACAGTCTCCCGAATCTGAAAAAAATAACAGATAAAAATTATTCCATAAAACCTGTTATAAACGGAAATTATGTATATTTAGTGGATGATTATGGAGAAATTTCGACATATCTGTATTCCGATTCTGATATGAAATTATTAAATACGTTTAATGTCAGATCAGGACCTGTAAAGATGAATTATGCAGATAATTGTTTATGGATTCTTGACTCAGTGGGATCCGGTTCAATCAAAAAAGTTTATCTGGAAAACGGAATACCTCATTCTTTTGAAACGGTTATACAGACGGATTCCGCTCCAAGTGATTTTGCAATAACGGAAAATGCTGATGCGATAGTCACCGCAGATAGTTTCTTCGGTATAAGGATATTCGTCAGAACTTCGAATGATTCTTATTCCGAAAGGGGTTCTTCTTCAAGAGAGAGGGAAAATCTGGATGGGTTCATAAATTGTATACAAATTAGAGATAATATGATTTTTGCTGGGGAATCAGGCAGAGAAGGCGGTTTGAAATATATCAATTTGGATTCTTTTACCAAGGAATCTGTGGGTAATTATTTCATAGTCGATATTTTAGAAAAATTCGATTCTTATCTTTTCGCCGTTACAGATTCCGGTATTTCCATAATAAATATTTTCAATCCGGCAAGCATCAATATATTGTCAGAAATAGAATTTTCTGATAATATATATTCTCTATCTGCAGATGAGAACTTTTTATACATTGATACTCAATCCGGAGATAGATTCTATAATATATCAAATATCAAACGTCCCGTATTGATAAACTAAAGTAAAAGGAGGGTTCTGGATATGAGTTCGACATACAGGAAAGAAATGCTGGAATCGGAAATAAAAAAAGTTCTGACTTCCGCCTTAAGAGAATCAAGGATACCGAAAATCGATCCCCTCTATGTTTCGATTGTGAGGGTAACCGTTTCCAAAGACAAAAGATATTCAAATATATTTGTGAGTTATTTTGGCGAAAATGCCGAGGAGAAAAAAGAAGAAATTATTGAAATATTGAACGAAAACAAGGGATATTTCAGAACGGCACTTGCAAAAAACATCAGGTTGTTCAAAGTACCTGAGGTTAAATTTTTACCAGATAAAGGTATTGAGGCCAGTATAAGAGTACAGGAACTACTCAACAAAATTCATGAAGAGGATAATAAAAATTGACAGATGAAACGAATGGTTTCTTATTAATTGATAAAGAAGAGGGCATATCTTCACATGAACTGGTTGAAATAGCGAGGAAAAAACTGAAAATCAAAAAAATCGGTCACGCCGGAACCCTTGATCCTTTTGCTTCAGGTTTAATGATATTGGGGATAGGGAAAGCGACGAGGATGCTGGAATTTCTATTAAAGCAGGATAAAAGTTATCGATGTACTATGAAACTTGGAATTATAACCGAAACATTCGATTTAGAAGGAACCGTGAAGGAAGAAAGAGATACAAAAAACCTCAAAGAAAATGATATTATAAAAGCATTCGAATCTTTCAAAGATAGTTATTTTCAAACTCCTCCCGCTTATTCTGCTAAAAAATATAAAGGAGAAAGACTTTATAAATTGGCCAGGGAAGGTAAGATAATAAACCTTCCGCCGAAAAAGGTAAAAATAAAAAATTTAGTAATAGACGATATCGATCTTAAAAATGACAGAGTTTCTTTTTCATCGGAAGTCTCTTCAGGTACGTATATCAGATCACTGGTTATGGATATTGGTTATGAAATTGGTTGTGGAGCCGTAACCGAAAAACTGAGAAGAACTAAAATCGGAGATTTTTCAATTGAAAACGCCATTATGTCCGAAGAAATTTCCCTGGAAAAAATAATCTCAATGGACAAGTTCTCAAAATTTTTACCAGCGGTGATGATAAAAAATGAATTTAATAATTCGGTAAAAAACGGCTCTCAGGTGTATTGTCACTTTGTAAAAAAAATAATAGGATCTTTTAAAAAAGAAGAAATCATCCGGATCGTTGATGAAGATGAAAAGCTCACAGCGATTGCAACTTCAGAACGTTCATCAAGGTTTATCAATACTTTAACTAATAAAAATTCCAGAGAAAGAATCGCTAAATTAAAAAAGGTATTCATTTAATGTCCGTTATTTCTATCGGCAACTTCGACGGTGTTCATCTGGGTCATCAGAAAATTTTAGGAGAAACCGTAAAGCTTGCAAGAATTAAAAACGTAAAATCCTTCGCTTTTTCAATCATGTACCCTTACAATTACTACAAAAATAACTTTGAGGGTCTTATTTATTCCATCGATATCAGAATCGAAAAAATTCTTAATTGTGGAATTGAAAGAATAATAACTGCCGATCTTTCCGAAATAGGTGATATGGAACCTGAAGATTTCATAAAATTGTTGCTGAAAAAAGGGGCTTCAGGAGTTGTGGTAGGCGAAGATTTCAGATTCGGCAAAAGGGGATCCGGTGATAAAGATACCTTAGAAAATTTATCGAAAAAATATAATTTTGATTTAAAAATAGTAAATGATGTAAAAGAAAAAAATTGCAGAGTGAGCAGTTCCATCATAAAAAAGTATATTCAGATGGGAGATATCAATGAAATTAACAGTTTGCTCGGATCTCCCTACATATTATATGGAAAAGTTATTAAAAGTTCTGAAAAAACAATTCTTCAAAGATCATTCGAAAAACTGGTGAATTTAAAAAACGGTGACTATCTTTTCGAATATAATAAGGAAGAAGTTAAAGTAAAAGTTGTAAATGGGGAATATCTGATTCAAGATAAAAATAAATTTGAATCATCTGAAAAAAAAATTGAGTTAAAAGCGATCAAAAAAATCATTTAAGGTATTTCAAAATTAAAGATCTGTTTTTTATTATAAAAATCTTCTTTTTATCTCTAAACCATCGAATAGATTGATAACCGCCTCACCATTCTTTTTTCCGTCATACCCCCCTTCCTGTACGATTAAAAGTGGGTAATCGAGTTCCTTTATAACGGCACCGATTTTTTTATAATCCTCAGTTTTTATGTTCATTCCTCCCTGCATGTCACCTTCAACAATATCCAGTCCGAGCGAGATGATCAAACAATCCGGCGAAAATTCATTTATTTTTTTTATACCCGTTATCAACAATTTCAAATATTCTTCAATTCCGGTGTCGGGATCTAAAGGAATATTCAAATTGTATCCCTTTCCTTTTCCCTCACCGATCTCACTTGCAAAACCTTCAATCCACGGAAAATAAATTTCCGGTGTTCCATGTAAAGAAACGTAAAGAACAGATGGATCTTCATAAAATATATCTTGAGTCCCATTCCCGTGATGAAAATCTAAATCCAATATTGCTATATTTCCTTCATGGTTTTTTTGGATATATTTTGCCGCTATAGCGGCATTATTAAAATAGCAATAGCCACCGCCAATATTTTTAGAAGCATGGTGTCCCGGCGGTCTGCAGAGTGCATATGAAAACATGTTTCCGCAAACGATGTGTTCCGCGGCCGTTAAGGCAGTGAAAACGGAGTAAAGAGCCGATTCGTACGAATTCCACGTAACAGGGGTACCGGTATCAAATAATCTATCATAACCAAAAACTTCCGGAAAGTACTCCTGATCGGGAGGGGTAATTTTTGATCTCTTTCTGATCCATTCCACATAATCTTTATCGTGTACCAGATAAAGAAAAGATTCATCGAATTCTTTTGCGTTTTGTATAGAATAATCATTTTTCACAAGTATTTCGGCTATTTCTTCAATTCGTTGCGGTGTATCTGAATTTTTAACAAAAATTCCCTTATCAATTTCTTTTTCCGGTTTATGTTCGATATGTTTTGGGCTGTAAAAAATCATATAATTCTCCTTTCGTTCACTAATAATACTATTTCACAATTATCATTTTTATTCAAGTGATGAAATGCGGGATATTTCCATATTCATAAAAAAAGAGGGGGAAAACAAAATTCCCCTCTTTTTTATTTGTGATTATTTTTATGCCCACTTAACGATGGGTAAAAATTCTCTCGCTATCAATCTTTCAGGATTCGGTACTACTCTTATCGTATACGATATTCTACCTTCTTCCGGTAATTCGAATTCACCTTCAAAAAAATATTCATTCCCGATATCCTGTTTTTTATACTTCATCGGTACCGTGTAAAATTTTTCTATTTCATCGTCTTCGTTCAGATAACCTACAAAAATCTGAGTCTCAATTTCATCCGGTTTTAAATCACCAAGATAAATATTTGCCGAAAGTCTTATTTTCGTTCCGACACTCAGAGTGCTGAAAGTGTCCGTAGTATTAATTTTTGGATTTATCCTTATATTTTTCCAATTGCCTAAAAGCTTTTCTTTCCAAACTGAAAATTCCTGAGCCATTTGAAAATTATCTTTTGATATTTTTTCTCTGTATTTTATTGCCTTCAAATAATAATTTTCAGTATAATCCTTTATCATTCTATGAGTGTTGAAATTATATCCGACCGATTTTATAGACGATTTCATTTTCTGAGCCCATAATCTTGGAACATTGTCTTCTTCTCTTTTGTAGTAAAGAGGAACAATAGACTTTTCAAGCTGACTGTATATTGAAACACTGTCAATTCTATCCTGCAATTCGGTGTCATCATAATTTCTGTTATCACCGATGGCCCATCCGTTTTCTCCATTGAATCCTTCGACCCACCATCCATCCAATGCACTGAAGTTTATAGATCCATTCATTCCTGCTTTTTCACCACTTGTTCCACTCGCTTCATGAGGTCTTCTTGGATTGTTGAGCCAGACATCAACCCCCTGTACCATATGTCTGGCGATATTCATATCGTAATTTTCGATAAAAACTATTTTCGTTTTGAAATCTTCAGTTCTCGAAAGTTCATAAATTCTTCTTATAAGCTCTTTACCCGGATTGTCCGCAGGATGGGCCTTTCCCGCGAAAATGAGTTGTACGGGTTTATCCGGATTGCTGACAATTTGTTTTATTCTGGCCAAATCTTTGAATATTAAAGCCGCTCTCTTATAAGTCGCAAATCTTCTTGCAAAACCTATTGTGAGTGTATCTTCATCAAATATGTCCTCAACCTGCATAATATCTTCTATGGTTTCTCCCAATCTCATTCTTTGTTTATGCACCCTTCCGTGCAAAAATTCAATAAGTCTCCTTTTCAACTTTATATGATAATTCCATAATTCTTCATCCGGAATATTATCTATTGCGTTCCACGTTTCCTTCTCAAGTATATTTTCTCTCCAATTTTCGGGAAGATATATATCGAACAAATCCTGCATTTCATGATACAGCCACGTCCAAATATGCACTCCGTTGGTAACATGACCAATTGGAACTTCCGCTTCAATAAGGTCCAGATAATTCTTTTTCCACATTTTTCTGGATACCTTTCCATGAAGTTCACTCACTCCGTTTGCCTGAGCAGAAACATTCAGGGCAAGTATTGTCATGTTAAACTGTTCATAACCATTCTCTAATTTTTCTAAACCGAGTGATATAAAATCGTTTCTTGAAATTCTTAATTTTGGAAAATACTCCCCAAAATATTTATCAATCAAACTGAGAACGAAGGTATCATTCCCTGCGGGAACGGGTGTATGAGTTGTGAATATATTATTCGATTTAACGGCTTCGATAGCCTTTTTAAAATCAAATTGTTTTTGTTCGACATTTTCTCTTATTCTTTCCAGTGCCAGAAAAGCCGCATGACCTTCATTCATATGCCATACATCGGGAAAAATATCCAACTGCCTTAAAGCTCTCACCCCTCCAATTCCCAAAACAATTTCCTGCTTTATCCTCATTTCTCTGTTTCCACCATAGAGATTTTCAGTAATCCCCCGATCTTCGGGCTCATTCTGTGGAATATCGGTATCAAGTAAAAACAAAGATGTTCTGCCAACCATCGCTTTCCAGACCTTTGCCCACACTTGTTTGTTTTCAAATTTAACAACGATAAAAACCTCTTCTCCTGATTTATTTTTTGCCGATACTACAGGAAAATCATCGAAATCATAAACCTCAAAATAATTCTGCTGCCAACCACTCTTATCGATACTCTGCTTAAAATATCCCTTTTTATATAACAATCCAACCGCAACGAAATTCAGCCCCATATCACTGGCTGTTTTTAAGTGATCGCCAGCCAAGATACCCAATCCACCGGAATAAATAGGGAAAGATTCATGAATCCCATATTCCATGCAAAAATAAGCGATAGTTTTCTCTTTAGCATCAGAATGATTTTTATTCAACCATGTTTCTTCATTTTTCATATAATTTTTAAACTTCTTATAAATTCTGTTCAATTCATTTAAAAAATCTTTATCCTTTGAAAGTTCATCTATTCTCTTTTGCTTAACTCTTCTCAACAGTTTTACCGGTGATCTCCCTAACTCATACCAAAGATCATAATTTATCCTTTTAAATAAATCCTGTAGTTCATAATTCCAGGTCCACCAGAAATTATAAGCTAATTCTTCAAGGGGCTTTAATTCTTCAGAAAGTTTCGGACTAACTCGTGCATTCTGAATAAATCTCATGGGTAATCCTCCTAACCATATAATATTATTTATATTATATAAGAGATTGGAGAAAATTATATGTAATCTTTATTAATCGAAAATATTTCCAGCAAATTAACTAAAATCGCTTATTTTAACAAGCAGATCAGAATGTTTTATATAAACTTTAAGAGAACTTTTTATGTCATATTACCGACGGAGGTGAAAAAATGAAAAAAAATATTTTTGTAACGATAATTTTTTTAATGTTATTTGTTTTTTCTTTCGCTACGAATAACGTGTTGCTTGAATCAGTAGTAAATGATGTTGGAGTTGGAGAAACACTCGTGATAAAACTCGAGGAAAACGGTTCAACCGGTTTTATCTGGAATTACTCGCTGTCAAATCCCGATTTAATAAAATTAATCGGCGAGAAAACAATCAATCCAAATGAAGAAAAATCTCCGGAAAAACAAATGAGTGGTGCACCTTATTTTAAAGAATGGACCTTCAAAGTGAATAAATCAGGTGAAGGCACTATTATTTTTTCTCTTTACAGACCGTGGGAAAATCCCGATACCGCAATTGACTTCAAAGTATACAATTTAAAGGCTTATGATTCTATGAATCTGAAAGAGGGACAGAATACATTGAGTATCGATGAAGTTGGCATGATTGAATTGGACGAGAATCCTTCCACAGGATATTCGTGGACTTATAATATTGATGATTCTGAATCGCCTCTGAATATTTCGAAAAAAATCGTCAAAAGCGATTCAAAACTTCTGGGTGCATCAAATAAAGTTATATTTGAAATTTCTTCATCAAAAAGTGGAACGTATAAAATTATTTTTGAATACAAAAGACCGTGGGAAGATGATCCGATTAAAACTTTTGAATATGATATTGAGGTTGTAGATTCTGTTTCTCCCGAAGAATCACTGACCGAAATTACCAAAGATCAACTGGCTTATATAGAACTATATGAAAATCCCACTACCGGATATACCTGGAATTATGAAATAACAAATAAAAAAGTATTAGAGTTTTATAAAAAAGAAATAATAACAGATGAAAATAGTGGTACAATTGGTATGGGAAGTGAAATAAAATTTTCATTCGAGCCAGTCTCAGAAGGGAAGGCTTTTATTTCTTTTAAATATTATAGAAATTGGGAAAATCCTGAAAAATCGACAAATATAATTTCTTTTAACACTGATATGTTTTTTGTCGTTGTTGTAAAGTGATTTTACATGATTCTTTTATTATAAGGAGGGGTAAAATTGAGAAAGCTTTTTGTTCTTTTGGTTGTTAGTTTGTTAATGGTTTCATTTGGATTTGCCGTTTATTCGGCACCCGTTGTTGCTTCAAGCAAAGGGGTCGTAGCGGCTGCAAATTCTTATGCTGCGGAGATAGGTGCCCAGGTACTTGAAATGGGTGGAAACGCTGTAGATGCCGCTGTAGCCATAAGTTTGGCTCTTGGGGTAGCCGAACCTTATGCTTCCGGGCTCGGTGGTGAAGGTTATTGTGTTATTACGCTTGCAAATGGGGAAAAATATGCCATTGATTTCAGAAGCAAATCACCTTCGGCAACTACTTATGAACAACTTGAAAAAGATTTTGCAACTTTAAGCAGTAGGGTTCAGGAAGATGAGGCAGGGAATAAATACTATCCAATTCAATACAATGCAAAAGGTGCTTGTGTTCCTGGAGTATTAGCCGGTATAGAGGCAGCTTTAGATCTGGCAGGAACTATGGATTTTTCCGACTTGATCGAACCTTCGATTTCATTGGCCGAAAATGGAATGGTCGTCAATGAAACTTTTGCAGGGGTAGTATCGGATGCATATGATAAAGTTCTTAATAACGCTCCAAATTTCCTGAACGAGGGATTCGCCTGGGAAACGGGTGATATCTTCACGAATCCCGATCTGGCAGAAACATACAAACATTTACAGAAAACCGGTCCTTCGGACTTTTATAACGGTGAACTCGCGGAAAAAATAGACGCTTTCATGAAGGAAAAGAACGGCTACATAACAAAGGAAGATCTGGCAAATTATGAAGCTATAGTCAGAGAACCTTTGGAGGGAACTTACAGAGGATATGATCTTTACGTTCCTTATCCTCCTGTTTCCGGACCTCAGGTTTTAGCGGTTCTGAACATACTGGAAAATTATAATCTTTCCAATTTCACCTGGGATGACCCATTGGCTGTTCATATAATTCAACAGGCATTGGTTCTGGAAGATGTTGACAGAAGATCTTTCATATCCGATCCTGATTTTTATGATCTTCCCACGGAAGGATTTGTAAGCAAAGAATATGCAAAGACAAGAATGATGAATATCGATTTAAGCAAAGCGATAGATCCAAATACATATAACGACTACCTAGGTAACGCTGAAGATTACGTTGATGGTGAATCATATGTGGATGTAATGCTTTCGGAAGCGGAAAAAGCAGCTTTGCAGACTGACGATATATACGAACACCCTTCGACAACTCACTTCTCTGTTATTGACCAGTGGGGCAATGCTGTTGCATGGACACAGACAATTTCCAGTTTCTTCGGAACATCGGAATACATGGATGGCTTTTTCTTCAACAACGAAATGTACAATTTCAGTTCGAACAAATCATCGGTTCTCGCATTGGAACCTAATATGAGGCCAAGAACCACAATATGTCCTACAATTGTTCAAAAGGATGGAAAGGTAAGATGGATTATTGGAACACCGGGTGGCGGAAGAATCGTTTCCACGATCATTCAGTTACTGGTTGATGTTATCGACTTCAACATGTCAATAGACGAAGCAGTTGCCACTCCGAAATTTGTCGGATATTCAAGTTACAAAGATCTGACCATTGAAGGCGGGTACCCTGAATCTACTCTTGCATTCTTGTCTGATATTCTAGGACATGATGTAAACGAATATGGATATCCCGATCTCTTCTTCGGAGGTCCGAATATTATTTCTGTTGCAGAAGATGGAATGGCAGTGGGTGCAGGTTCAATAAGAAGAGATGGAGCCGCAGCTGCACCTGAATTGTAATATTTATTAAGAGGTGATATTGATGAAAAAAGTATCAGTAGTATTTTTTGCCCTGGCAATATTTTTTGTAGGTTTTGTTTTTGCGGAAGAAGTTTTTACACTTGAACAACCGGCATTTATCACATCGGCCGGACAGTCTCCAGGTGCTCTTCAGATGACCGTCGTTTGTAAAATGGTCAAGCTCGATTATACATTTGAAAAGCTTATGACCGCGGATGATTTTGATCCTCAGGCTTACAATTGTGCTATTTTTGTTGTCGGAGCAAGCGGTAAGGGTTTAGGCGCTGCGGGAATAGATATAGATGAAGAAACGGCAAGAGTTGTTGCACTGGCACAAAAAGCCAAGGATAACGGCTTACCGATTGTTCTTACTCATCTTGAAGGCGCTGCAAGAAGAGGAGCAAGTTCGGATCTTCTATTCAACGAATTATCTCCTTTTGCAGATGCATTATTTATCAAAGAAGAAAGTGATGCGGCCGATCAAATGTTTTCCAACATTGCAGAAGAAAAAGAAATTCCGATTTTCTTCTTCGAAAAAACGGCCGATTTGAAAAATGTAATTTCTGAAGTCTTTGGACTTTAAGTAAACTTCCCTCGCATTTTTGCGAGGGATTTTATAATTAATAAAATATATGGCGGTGAGTATTTTGAAAAGAAGGATATTAGCCTTCATTTTTTATATTTTGGGAGTAATTGCAGTTTGCATAATTGCAACGGTAAGTTTCATCAGTATGAAAATCAATCCCGTTTTGAACGGACCAGGCGTTACCGAAACAGTAAAACTGAGCAACTGGTTCGAAGGGATAAAAAATACGAATATGGATACAAATGTGTATGTTTTTGATAGTGGTGTCGAGGGAGGCTCGATTCTAATTCTGGGTGGTACACATGCAAACGAACCCGCAGGAATATTATCGGCTATAGTTATGCTGGAAAATATAAAGGTTGAAACAGGGAAAGTTTTTATCATTCCATATGCAAACAATAGCGCCATCTCTCATAATGACGCGATGGAAGGCGCTCCTGAATTTTATCATATTGATTTGCCGGATGGTTCCACAAGAGATTTCAGATTCGGTTCAAGAAGAACAAATCCCACAGATCAATGGCCTGATCCGACCCTTTATAATCATCAATCAGGATCCACTTTGGGTGGTGGTGAAGTTTCAAATTTGAACAGATGTTACCCCGGGGACCCAGATGGATATCCTACGGAAAAGCTGGCATATGCCATTGTTCAATTGATAAAAAATGAAAAAGTAGATATAGTTATTGATATGCATGAGTCTTCACCGGAATATCCCGTTAACGATGCAATAGTATTCCATCAAAACGCTGCTGAACTAGCTATTACGGCCCAAATGATGCTTGAAATGGACAATATTCAAATTCGTTTGGAAGAATCGCCGGTCAATCTAAGGGGATTGAGTCACAGAGAAATCGGGGATTCAACTGACGCTATGGTTTTATTGTTGGAAGTTGCAAACCCTTCACAGGGGAGATTGAGGGGAAAAACAGACGAAGATCTTGTGGTAACAGGTTTGGACAAGTTCTATGTTCAGGCCGCTAAAGAAGGAAAATTATATGCACCTTATGATGAAAATGGTTATCCAATATCATTGAGAGTGGCAAGGCATATAACAACAATAGATTATATAATTCAATCCTGGAACATGATGTCGGAAAAACAGATACTTATTGATGATATTCCATCTTATGAAAATCTTATAAATGATATAGGTTCATTTTTAATTGAACATGAAGGGTAGTGGCAGATAATGAATAAAAAGAAACTAATCGTCGTATTGATTTTTATATTTGTACTGATAGTATCATGTTTTTCAAAGGAGTTTTATCCCGATATAAGGCCAGGTGACGGTGTAACAGATTTCAAATGGCTTTCTGATTACTTTCCTGGAATAAAGGAAACCAATGTTGATACTCCGGTTTATATTATGAGTGGTGAGGCAACCGGTGCCACTTTTCTTCTCATGGGTGGTACTCATCCCGGAGAATTGGCCGGGACGGTTGCTGCTATATCATTTATTGAAAATGCCGTTGTTAAAACGGGAAAAGTTATCGTTATTCCTTATTCAAATTTAAGTGCTGCATCCATACCGGATCTGACGGGAAAAGTATCTCATTTTCTTCCGGTTCAAACAAAATCGGGAAAAAGATATCTCGTTTTCGGAGATCGAAGAACGGATATAAACGATGAAGGAATAGAGGACCCGGAGGTCTTTGTTCATCCATCAGATGAAACGGAATATAAAGGTGATGAGAGTAGAAATCTGAACAGAAATTATCCAGGGGAAGAAAATGGAACTTTGACTTCAAAATTGGCTTTTGCAATTATCAATCTTATAAATGAAGAAAACGTTGATTTTAATCTTGACATGCATGAGAGCAGAACTCCTGAAGAATATGAAAAAAGTAATTCTGATTACAACCTTTCATATTCTCTCGTGTGCAATCCAAAGGCACTTGAAATGGGAATATTGGCTATGTTGAACCTTGAGCTGGAAACGGGAATAAATGTTAAATTGGAAGAGTCTGCAAAAAATTCAAGAGGATTGAGCCATCTTGAAATAGGAAATTACACCAACAGCCTTTCTTTTTTATCGGAAACGCCAAACCCCGCTCAGGATCCTTCAAAAAATAATCCGGATCCTATGTATGACAGTAAATATCCCCTGAAACACAGGATAGGGATACAACTGGAAATCGTACAGATGCTTATAGATTCATATAATATGCTGTTCGAGGAAAAATTAGAAGTTGAAAAAATACCAACATACAGTGATCTTATGAAATACGGTTTCGAAGCGTATTTAAATTAAAGGAGAAGGATAAATGAAGAAATTTTTTATCATATTTACGGTTATAATTCTCTCATCACTTTCCATTGCAGCTTATTTTCAGCCGGATGTAAGGCCGGGAAAAGGTGTTACAGGTTTTGGCTGGCTTTCTGATTATCATGAGGGGCTAAAAGGCACGAATCTGGACACTCCCGTATATTTTATGGATAGCGGTGAGGAGGGTGCAACCTTTTTATTAATGGGCGGTACCCACAGCAATGAAATTTCAACCATGATGACCGCAACGATGTTCATTGAAAGAGCCGTTGTAAAAAAAGGAAGAGTAATAGTTATTCCCTATTCAAATAAAAGCGGTGTATCGGTAAACGATACCAGAAATCCAAATATTGATCATTTTTTACCAATAGAAACGAAGTCCGGACCGAGATTTATAGTCTATGGAGACAGGAGAACAGATCCTGAAGACCAGATATATCCGGACCCGGAAGTATTTAAACACTACCAATCTGATTTCACTCTGGAAGATGGTGCAGAAGCGAGAAATTTAAACAGACAATATCCTGGTGTCGCTGATGGAAATATAACACAGCAACTTGCTTATGCGATCATTCAGTTAATAAAGGAAGAAGGAGTCAATATAAATCTGGATATGCATGAATCCGATCCTCCAGGATTTACGTATAAAAATAGCAATGGCAGCACTTATTCAAGCGGTAGATTGGCTTATATGCTAGTTTGCAATCCCGCAGAAACCGCTTTGGAAATTGGTGCAATTGCCGCTATGGAAGTTGAGATGTATGACCTGCCTATAAAATTGGATCAATCGAATCCGGCATTCAGAGGATTGAGCCATCTTGAAATTGGAAACTATACAGATAGCTTGTCTTTTCTGTGCGAAAGTCCCAATCCGGGCATGTCACAACAAGAATTTCCCGATGTACTTTACGATGAAGATTTTCCTTTAAAACATAGAATAGGGTGGAATCTTACTGTGATATCCTCACTTATCGACGGATACAATATGATGTTTGGAGATTCATTGGAAATCGATAATCTTCCCGATTATTTTGAAATAATGGATAATGGTTTTGAAGAATATCTAAATTAATAAGGGGTGAGAGAGATTTATACACCGGAAGTATTTTATTTTATATTAATGCTTGGAACATTCATTTTCCTTGCAGCTATTAAAATACCAATAGGCGTTTCTTTGATGTTTTCTGCTCTTGCAGGCGCTATTGCTTTTGGAGAATTTTTCCCTGTAAGACATCTCGTTGAAGGTGCCTTTGGTTATATCGATACAATGTTAATTATAGCAACGGCCATGATTTTTATGGCTTCGATCAAACATTCTGGTTTACTTGATACCCTGGCAAAAAAAATGGCATTGGGTCTTAAAAACCAACCAACATTATTACTGGTATTAATGACATTTTTTATTATGATTGCCGGTATGATCACCGGTTCATCCACTGCAACCGTTTTAACTACGGGTGCCATCTCTTACCCGGTTTTAAAAAGCATGAATCTGAGTAAAAAAAAGGCGGGTGCAATAATTGCTATGGCCGGTATTTATGGGATGATAGCTCCTCCAGTCAATTTACCCGCGATGATTATCGGTCAGGGTGTAGATATGCCGTATATTGGTTTTACACCACCGCTCCTGCTTTTGACATTCCCGTTAGCAATAGTTTCTTCGCTCGTTATCGCCGGAAATCAGCTTAAGCCAGTTAACGTTGATGAATTAGCAATTGAAGATATCCCTTCTTCAAATTTTGCAATATATTTGCCTGCGATTGTGATGATAATTCTGATGGTATTGGAAAATGTGGGCATACTATCGTTAGGTTTGCCTTTGATTTTTATAATTTCTGCAATTTTAGCCACATTTACCGGTAGAAAGGGAAATATTTTTAAGACCTCCGTTGAAGCAATGAGAGATTCACTTGGGATTCTTTCAATCCTTGCTGGAGTTGGAATGTTCATACAAATCATGACTTTAAACGGTGTCAGGGGTATGATAGTTGGATTTTTGAACGGATTACCTTCAGAAATTCTTTTAATTGGAATTGCGATAGGAATTCCGTTATTTGGTGCTGTTTCTTCTTATGGATCGGCTTCGGTACTTGGAGTTCCTTTCCTGTTGGCATTCCTGGGAGGTAATGACATAGTTGTATGTTCTGCACTGTCATTGTTAGCAGGTTTGGGCGATATGGTTCCTCCGACCGCACTGGCAGGAATTTTTGCCGCTCATATCGTCGGTGAAAAAAATTACTTCAAGGTTTGGGTTGCGGGGCTGCCCTCCTTTTTCATCACCATGGTTTACGCAACATTTGTGATTGCAAATTCGAAATCCTTTGGAAAATTTGTTGAAGGCAATTCGTTTTATCCAGTATTTTTCATCGGGTTAGCTATCTTATTTGTTCTTTTCATAATATTCGATAAGTTCAAAATAAGGAGGCAAACAACATGATAATTACGGCAATTTATATAATAATAACTGTATTTTTGGCCGGCATCCTTCTGTACACGACGTTTAAACATGCAAAAAAATGGGAATGGGTAATGAGCGCTATGATAATAGTTCCCATGATTTTAAGAATTTTACTCATCAAATAAAAAAGAGAGGATTCATTCCTCTCTTTTTTTTCTTATTATATAATTTTCTTTAATGGGAAATCCCAAATCTATTTTTATCATTTTCATCGGATTGGGAGCAACGCTGATTTCCTGATCATTATCATCGTACATTTTTCCAATTTTCGTTTCTATTGATTCGGAAAGATCATATCCCAATATTTCAACTTTTTCCCCTGTGAACATCCTGTATCTCTGTTGAACCAAACTTAAATTCTGCGATTCATCGTAACCTTTCCCTATTCCGCAGAAAAGATAATCCCTTATATAATTACTGTTGTCATATCTCTGATCTTCGTTATTCGGTTTATTAAAATAAAATCCGGTGGTAAAATCCCTGTGAGTTGATTTTTTCAGTTCATCCATCCATTCGTGTTTAAAAAGCCAGTGATCCGGATTTTTGTAATATTCATCGATCGCTTTTCTGTATGCCCCCACAACTGTAGCTATATAAAGTGTGGATTTCATTCTTCCTTCAATTTTCAAACTTCGAATTCCGGATTCTATCAGTTGAGGAATATATTCGATCATGCATAAATCTTTTGAATTGAAAAAATATGTACCTCTATCATCTTCGGCCACCGGAAAATATTCTCCCGGTCTGGTCTCTTCAACGAGAGAATATCTCCATCTGCATGGATGCTTGCATTCTCCCCTGTTCGCATCCTTTTGCAGTAAAAAATTACTTATTAAGCATCTGCCCGAATATGAAATACACATCGCTCCGTGTACAAAAGCTTCCAATTGTATTTCTCCATTTAAATTTTCACTGAACTGTTTTATTTCATTGAAATTGAGCTCTCTCGCAATAACCACTCTTTTAATTCCGATCTTTTTCCAGAACAATGCGGAAAGATAATTGGTCGTATTCGCCTGAGTGCTCAAATGAATTTCCATTTCCGGTGCTACTTTTTTTGAAACTTCAATTATCGCAGGATCGGAAATAATAAAAGCATCCACATTTAAATTTTTCAAAGAGATTAAATATTCTTCTAAACCCTCAAGATCCTGATTGTGAGCAAAAATGTTGATTGCAATATAAACTTTTTTGTTCAGCTTGTGAGCAAAATTAACGGCCTCATTTATTTGTTCAAGAGTAAAATTCTTCGCCGATGCTCTTAAACTATATCTTTCTCCACCTATATAAACCGCATCGGCACCATAAATGAAAGCAAATTTCAATCTTTCAAGATCTCCAGCAGGAGCCAGCAATTCTACTTTATTCAAATCATTACTCCTTATATTTCCTTTTTTGAAATATTTTTTAATTTTAATTTTGGATACGTCGGTATACCATTTAAAAATAAATTCGGTGCCTCACCTTTAATCAAGGGTCTCACATATTCAATAAATTTTTCACTGACACTCATATTATCCTCTCCGATGAACTCCGAAGGCATGATCTTGGTTTCCCCGGCTATTCCCTCTAGTTCCACCGGTTCAAAATGTGATATATACGGATCGTTATTATCTCTTACAATCGCGACCATTTTGTCCGTCATTCCATATTCGGTCGAATAAATAACCGCAACTGTACCGACCTGGGATGCTTCCTGCCAGTCAACAAAACTGGCGATGTGCCTTGAAGATCTCTGCAGATAATCGGGTAAAGAAACGTGAACTTTTTTCCCCAGATTATTTTTTATTAACTTTTCAAGATAAATTCCCACTTTACCGAGTTGAACGTTGCCAAACTCATCAACAAAATCCGATGTGGAAATGAATTTCCCATCCGCACCGGTCAATGCTTCCGAAGCAATAATCGCACAGAATCCATCATCGAGTAAAGAATATTCCACTTTCTGCAGAAATTTATCCTGATCAAAAGGGACTTCGGGCATCAATATTATTTCCGGTATTTCCTCACCGTTTATTCCGGCCAAAACCCCTGAGGCCGCAAGCCATCCCGCATGTCTTCCCATCGATTCCAAAATAAACACCTGAGTTGAACTCGTATGCATTGATTTTAAATCCTTCGTTGCCTCCAGCATGGCTATAGAAGTAAATTTGGCAGCCGATCCAAATCCGGGGCAGTGATCGGTTTTCATAAGATCATTATCCACGGTTTTCGGTATTCCTATTACTTTTAAATCATATCCTATTTTTTCAGCTTTTTTTGCTATTAAATGAGCAGTTTCCATCGAATCGTTGCCACCGTTGTAGTAAAAATATCCAATATTGTTAAGAGAAAATATTTTGAATATTTTATCGTAATCCTCTTCCGTAAGTTTTCTCCTGCATGAACCGAAAATCGCTCCCGGTGCATACGATATTTTCTCAATTTCCATGGGATTTTCAACGGTCATATCAACAATATTTTGCTTCAGTATCCCATCAATTCCATTTAATGAAACATAGACTCTCTCAATTTTATCACTGGATATAGCCGCTCTGATAGTTCCTGCGGCAGAACTGTTTATAACGGGAGTCACTCCGCCTGATTGTCCGTATATAGCATTTTTTTTCATATTTTTCACCTCGTTTATTAAGTCTAAAGAATTATATCAAAAAAAGATAATTCAATTTTGAAAAGTATTAATTAAAAATGACAATTATACAAAATAAATTTATTTTATAATCGTATTCTTACAATTCGTTATTCGCTCTATGTTATAATTAAACAACTTTACGGAGGTATAATCGATGATTTTTACTTTGACTTTAAACCCGGCACTTGATCGTTTTTTATATGTTGATAAATTAATTCAGGATGACACAGTAAGAGTGAATAAAATTAAAGATTATCCTGCAGGCAAAGGAATAGATGTATCAAGAGTTATAAATGAATTGAAAGGTCATACCGTCGCAATAACAATCGTTGGAGGTAACAATGGAAACAGATTACTTCAGATGCTTGATGAAGAAGGAGTGGTCTATACCAACGTAATAGTGGAAGAAGAAACCAGAATGAACATTTTAATTCAGGAAAAAACAAAGCAATACAGAATGAGCATGAAAGGTCCAAATGTAAACAGGATGGACCAGGAAAAAATCATTAAAACTATTAACATGCTGGTAAGGAAGGGAGACACCGTTGTTTTAACGGGCACACCTCCACGTGGTTATAAAGATACGGTTTATAAAGATCTCATAGAAAGATTGAATGAAAAAGATATTTTTACTTATTTGGATTCTGATAAAGATGCGTTCAAATACGGTGTAAAGGCTTCTCCCACGGGCATAAAACCCAACAAATTCGAAATGGAAAGATTATTGAACAAAGAATTGTCCTCAATAGATAGTTATAAAAAAGCGTGTGTTGAAATAGAAAACAAATACAACATAAGAGAAATTTTACTGACACTCGGGAGCGAAGGCGCTTTATGTTATATTGACTCGGAATTCTACAGCATTTCTATTCCCGAAGTAAAGGTGAAAAGCGCTGTCGGTGCGGGGGATTCATTTCTCGCAGGTTTTATCCTTGGAAAAGAATCTGATTTTTCGATTGAAGAGTCCTTAACTTTGGCTGCGGCTGCCAGCACTGCAACCGTTACAACACCCGGAACAGAGCTGTGTAAAATCGAAAAAGTGTTAGAATTAAAAGAGAAAATAACCGTAAAGAAAATTTAGGAGGATAAAATGATTTTAGAATGTATTCCCGTATTTTCTCCAAGGCCATGGGGAGACAGAAGGATCAATGAAAATTATAAAATAGATAATCAGGACCCTATCGGTGAAATATGGTATGTTTCCGATGTAAAGAATATGGAAACAAAATTAAAAGATATAAATACTAAAAAAGAATATAACCTGAATGATTTTAAAAATTATTTTGCGAAAAATTCAATCAACAGATTTCCTATTTTAATAAAGTTAATTTCAACAAAAGAGTGGGTATCCGTACAGGTTCATCCCGACGATGATCTGGCAAAAGAACTTGAAAACGAGCCGTGGGGAAAAAATGAATGCTGGTACCTCCTTAACAACGGCCAAATTGCAGGCGGGGTAAAAAAAAGTTTCGATAAACCGTTGAAAGATATAAAAAAAGAAGATCTGGATTTTTACAAATTGAAAAGAGGAGATTTTGCTTTTATAAAAGCCGGTACGGTTCACGCTATAGGACCGGACACCGAATTAATTGAAATACAGCAGGCTTCCGACCTGACATACAGATTATTTGACTGGAACAGGGGAAGAGAATTGCATCTTGAAAAAGGCCAGAAGGCTTTAAAAAAGGATAACAAAGTACAAATAATTGAAGATTTTGACTCGTTCAAGTGCAATTATTTTGACATCGAAAAAACCTCTTCTTCAAAGGGAACGGGTATTTTCATCCAATTTTCTGAAAACCCTAAAGCATTTATCGTTATTAACGATGTTTTAAATTCCAGTGAGGAGGGATTATGGGTAAAAAGTGGAAAATTCTGGAAATAATTTTTTTCTTGTGTTTTACTCCATTAATTTTCTGTTTTTCCAACGAAGATTTACTTCAAACGTTTATGGATACGGATATGGAATATGTCTTATCTCTTAAGGCCGACGATTCTTCCAATTGGCAGGCGGCCTATGCAATCGTTAATTCTTTTTTATACAAAGATTCTTTAGATAAAAAATATGAACGCAGATTTTACAGGACTTCAGAAAATATAAATACAGACAATCTGACTGAAGAAATCGGAATTATTTTTGGATTATCAAAAGAATTTATGAAATCTTCGGTAAAAATTATTAAGGAAATAGATTCTATTCAAAATAAAAGTGATCTTTTGAACTTCTATTATCTGCATGTTTTGTTTCATGACTGGAAATATACTAAAGATCCGAAAACCGCTGATAAATTAATTTCGATTTCTGAAGACCTTCATGAAAAATATCCCGGATCGTTGTACACATTGTATGCTCTTTTATACTACAACACAAATTCAAAGTTTGGTTCGGCAGACGAAATAGAAAAAATAAAAGACGATATTCTGAACAATGAAATAGAAGCACTGTATTCCGAATTGTTAACTGCAGAGTTCAACTTAGAAAACTACAGTGAAGTTTTAAAAATATTCGATTATATTTCTGAAAATGATGCGGATTACAATAAATTGAAAACCTACTGGGGAATTTCGTTTTACAAACTGGGAGAAACAATCGATGCCGAAACCGTTTTAAAGAGTGTTGACAGAACAAAAATTGATAAAAAACTCACTTCGGTTCTTTATGAAGTACTGGGAAATATTTACTATAAAAATGATGAGTTCTCAAAGGCAATAGAATATTACGGTGATTCACTTGTATATGATGCATCGAATTATAATTCATTAAAAAACCTCGGTTTGTCCCATTATTACTATAAAGATGGTGATAAGGGTCTCGCAAGGTATTATCTTCAGGTGAACGATTATGAGCAATCATCTGAAGAAGTCAAAAATGCTTTGAAAAAACTCAGATTTGATCATGTTTTTAATATTTTTTTAAAAAGTGTGTTACCAATTATTACCGGTGTCATTGTGGCACTCTTTCTGTTAGAATATATCCATAAAAGAAATAAAAAAAAAGAGAGGGATAATCTGCTAAAAAATGGAAATAAAAATTCTTGATAAAGGCTTCGTAAGATTCGTAGAAATGCTCGGAAACGATATGTCTGCTGTTCAGGCTGCGAGGGTTAGTTATGGAAAAGGACTGACCAATATAAAAAGAGATAGAAAACTTTTGTTTTACTTAATGGAGAATGGTCATCATACTCCTTTTGAACATATAGTGTTTAAATTTCATATTAAAACACCTATATTTGTCATGAGACAATGGATAAGACATAGAATCTCTTCGGTAAATGAAAGAAGCGGAAGATACACCGAATTCAAAGAGGACTGGTATATTCCGGAAAAGATAAGAACCGATGATAATATAAACCTTCAGGGATCGAAACTGTCCTCAGATGAGAATCTGAATTCTCAGGGATTGAAGAAAATTGAAGAATCCATTCAAAGATCATTTGAAGAATATAGAAAACTCAGAGAACTTGGAATAGCAAAAGAGCTGGCAAGAATCGTGCTGCCCGTTTCCATGTACACAGAGTTTTACTGGACAATCAACGTCAGAAGTCTGATGAATTTTCTGAACTTAAGAGCAGATGGACATGCTCAATTTGAAATACAGGAATACGCTAAAGCCATTGCAAAAATATTCGAAGAAAAATGTCCGAATACTTATGAAGCTTTCATAAAATACAATTATAAAGGTGATATTTTGAAAGGAGTTGAATAGATTGAAACTGACCGAAGTAGTGGAGTATTTGGGTTGTAAAGTTTTGAATAAAACTCCAGATTACAATAATATAATTATTGAATCTGTTGGAACCGCCGATCTCATGAGTGATGTTTTAGTTTTCGGAAAACCTGGAATGCTCTTAATAACAGGTTTAAATTCGCCGCAATGCGTAAGAACGGCTTCGGTTGTCGGTGCATCCGCAGTTTTAATAGTGAGAAAGCTAAGCGTCCAGGATGCAACCATTCAACTCGCTGCAGCTTTAGAAGTTCCTCTTCTGCATTTGACCTCCTCTACTTACAAAACATGCGGTCTTTTATACAAACTCGGACTTCAGGACTCGAGGGGTGAATCATTATAAGAATGGATAAAGACGTAAATTTTTATTTTGAAAAGTTTCATAAAATATTTTCCCATATCAAGGCCAAGAATATAATGAAAAAAGATGTGGTTTTCTTAAACAGAGGTCACACTCTCTGGCAGGCCAAAGAATTAATGAGAATAAAAAAGATTTCCGGAGTTCCCATTATAGATAAGAAAAGATGCTTAATAGGAATTGTGAGTATCGAAGATATAATTGTAGCACTTGAGAAAAATTATATATCGGACCTTCTGGAAAATCATATGACGAAAAGTGTTATAACGGTTGCTCCGGAAGATAATATGGAAAAAATCATTCAAAAATTCAACAGATTCGATTTTGGAAGATTTCCGGTCGTTGATAAAAATAATGTACTAAAGGGCCTGATCACAAAAAACGATATTCTGGAAACGATCCTGGGGCAGTTTACAATCATATATGATCATGATGTCAGAAGAGAAGAAATACTCAATAAAGAAATGGAATGGTTCAATAAATCACTGATAACTGGAAATACTTTAGATAAAAAAGAGGCTGATTTCGAGTTTCACATACAGTATACCGATGTAAATCTGGCCGGAATGGGAGCGGCAAGATTAAAAAAATTTTTGAATTCAAAAATGAACAACCCTGAGTTAGTTAGAAAAGCTTCAATTGCCACTTACGAAGCTGAAGTGAACGTTGTTATTCACAGCGGTAGTAATGGTTATCTTTATTGCTGGTTCAACGATAAAGAAATAAACGTAAGAATTGAAGACCATGGAAAGGGAATTGAAAATGTCGACAAGGCCATGCAAGAGGGGTTTTCAACCGCTTCTGATCACGTGAGAGAACTCGGTTTCGGAGCGGGAATTGGATTGGTAAATATGAAAAGATATTCGGATAAAATGGTCGTCGTTTCGGAGGTAGGAAAGGGTGTTGTGGTAGAAATGAGCTTCTATAATAAAACGGGGGGAGTCTAATAAAAATGGTTAAAATTGCAGAGTTAATTAAAAAATGTGGCTTGTCTGTTTATTCGGGAGATAATTTCGATGAAGAAGTTAAAAATGTCTATATTGGAGATTTATTAAGCGATGTTATGGGCAATGCGAAGGAAGGCTCTGTATGGCTGACGGTCCAATCACATATAAACATTATAGCGGTAGCCAATATCACTTCAACTAAGGTCATCATTTTATGTAATGGATTGAATTACGAAAAGGGGACAAAAGAAAAAGCGGAATTGAACAACGTTGTTTTGCTGAAATCAAACCAAAATTCTTTTGAAACAGTCAAAAAAATTATAGAATTGGGTCTTTAATGCAATTTTTTAACTGCGATTTACATATTCATAGTTGTTTATCACCATGTGCGGACATAACTATGACACCAAAATTGATTTCAGAAAAGCTGGTGGAACTGGGAATAGATTTGATTTCAATAACAGATCATAATACAACCGGTAATGTCAGAGTTTTTTCTGAAGTGGTTTCAAAAAAAGGGATCCGTGTAATTCCAGGCATTGAGGTTCAAACGCTGGAAGATGTTCATATACTCGGATATTTTCCATCTGTGGATGCGGCCGAAAGTTATTCAAAATGGCTTTATAAAAAAATCCCCGATTTTGAAATAGATCCTGAGAAATTTGGATATCAGTTGTACATAAATGATGAAGATAACTATATAGCCACAGAGGATAAATGGCTGGGACAATCGGCAGAAATAAATATTGATGAGGCAATCGATTCAATTCATGACTTTGGAGGCTTTTTTGCTTTTTCGCATGTTAATAGAAAAATGGGTATAATATATCAATTGGGTTTTATAAACATTGTGAACAATGATCAGCGAATAATTACCGAAGTAAATTTTAAAAAAGATCTGAAATCACTCGAATTCTATGATAACCTTAAAAAAATCAAATCCAGTGATGCTCATTCTATTCAAACCTTAAAAGTACCGATGAAGATTTCCATGAAAAAAAGGACATTTGAAGATTTAAGGAATTGCTTGCTCAATGACGAAGGAAAGGTAGAATTAATATGGGATTGAAATACATCGCCGATCATATAATCGATATTTGTGAAAATGCTGTTAATTCCGGTTCCGAAAACGCAATTTTAAACATTCAGGAAGAAGGGGATGAGTTTTTTTCATTTTCCGTTCAGGATTTTGGAAAAGGAATCTCTAAAGAGAAATTAGAACTCGTTCTGGACCCATTTTATACCGAAAAGAAAAAAAAGATAAAATTTGGTCTGGGTCTTCCACTTTTAAAATACGCAACAGAGCAAACCGGCGGGAATTTTACGATTAAATCCGAAAAGGGAACAGGTACGAAAGTAAGTGCTATTTTTATAACCAGCAATATTGACTGTCAACCGATTGGTAATATTCCTGACGCTTTAACGATTATTTTTACAATGAGAGAAAATTTTTATTGGCAAATACAAAGAACGAAAAATGGTGAAAGTTATGAAATTTCAACTGAAAGTGTAGAAAATATTTTAGGAAAAGATTTCATATTTTCTCCAAAAAAGGTTAAAATACTTACAGAACTAATAAATGATATGGAAAACTCATTAGGAGGGGATAACGGTGTTTAAAAAATTTATTTTCATTTTGTTCTTATTTTTATTATTTATCACAGTATTGTCCTTTGGTATTATTCCGAAAAAAATAATAATTGAAGGAAATAATAGTCTTAAAACAAACGAAATTAAAGATATTTTGAATATAAAGGTGAATGTGGAATATTCTGAAGAGCAAATAAACCTGGCGGTTTCTTCGTTGATGGAATCAGGATATTTTGATTCGGTGATCTATTCCTTTGATGAAGAGAACGGGATTTTAACTTTTGTAGTAAAAGAATACCCCGTTATTGAAATAAAATACAATTATGATGGACCTGAATTACTTTCAAAAAATGAACTCAAAAAACTTGTTCTTCCCATTGAAAACGACAAACCGTTTGACCCTGCACAATTAATATATGCTATACCTGAGAGTTTAGAAATTATAAAAGAAAAATTTTCTGAAGGTGGTTATTATGAACCTTTTTTAGAAATTTCATGGGACACGAATCCCTCGAGGGCAATTCTTTTAGAAGATGGATTCAATGAAGACTACGAAATTATTTTCACTATAACACCGTTTTATCTTTACGATGTTGTCATCAATACCGAATTGACTCGCCCCGCTATCGAAAAAATCAAGGAAAGCTCCGGAATAAAAACATTGAAGAAATATTTTGAAACTCCTGCAATAATAAGATGGATTAATCCGAAAAAAGAGTACGTTCCAACAGTTGAAGATTTGCAGCTGATGCTTCAGAACATATATTCGACTTATTACTTCAATCCTGATGGCAAAGCGTTTATGTCCGATTCTGTATATCAAAAATTATTCAATACATACACTCAAATGTTGAATAATGCTTTTAAGGTCACCGTCGTGGAAGATGAGAAATTGAAGGCAAAATCTATAACAGTTTCTCTCTTGCCATACAAATATTTAACTGGTTCCTCCATGATAAGCGGATTGTTTGTTGAAGGTAATACTCTGGTCCCATCTTCAAAAATATTGAAAGAAATAGACATTGATGAAGGCACGGAAGTATTTTCCGAAAAAATTGCGGAATCACTCGAAAATATATATTCACTTTATCAGGAGGCGGATGACCCATTCGTTTCAATAAGATATGAGCTTGATGAGAAATTCGGATTTTTAACTTACAATATCCACGAGCCAAAGGTAAATGAAGTCGGTTATTCCTTCGTTGGCGATCAGAAAACTCAGGATTATTTAATTCAAGACAAAATCACAGTCAAAAACGGTGATTTACTCACACTCAAAGCACTACAGAATTCATACGGAAATTTAAATACGACCAGCTATTTTAAATCAATTATTCCAATACCGGAATATGTATCGGACGATTCCTGGAATATAGATTTTCAGATTGAAGATAAAACTCTTGCGAATAAATTTATGGGTGCGGGAGGATGGAACGATGGATTATATTTGAACGCCGATATTGGCCTCGTAAATCCATGGGGTTATGGCCAGACCTTCACAATCAGCACGTATTTGAATTTCCCCGTTGGTGAAGCAAAAACAAAAATTGATAAAACGGATGACAGTACGAAAACAACTATAAATGATCCTCTCATAGATTTAACCTTCGATTACAGTATTCCAAAAATATTCAAATCTAACTTTGATCTGAGTACGGGATTTAATTTGAGGTTCGATGGAGATGAAATTACAACCGAGACATCAACAGAGATAGGATCGAAGTTGACCTATACAAAAGTTACAGATAAATCAAAGCAAAAGGAATATGGAGTTTACTTTTCACCCGATTACAATTTAAGTCCGAATCAAAAAGTAGGTTTTGACATAGGTTATGATTACATCATAAAGAATTCATCGATTTCCACAACCACTCAAATCGAAAATGAAGAACCAACTACTGAAAGCACAACGATAGCAGATAATTTTTCAGGCTTCAAAATCGGGGCAAATTATACTTTAAATACTTTGGATGATTTAACAAGAACGACATCAGGAATGTATCTGAATCCGAGTATCGACGCCAAAGGACTTTTCAGTAAATTTGACAATGCATTTTTGGATATGGGTGTTACATACAAAACCTTCGTTTCGCTGGGCGATCCGGTTTTTGGACTGAAATTACAGACGGAACAATTATTTCCAATCAATAAATCCGGAGATATTTTTGATAGTTTCCTGTTATCTACATCAGGTATAATCAAGGTGAATCCAGATGTACAAAAAAATTCCTATTACGGCGTAACTGGTGGAACATTACAGTTGAGATATCCAATTAATGAAGAAATCATACCTATCGATCTTTTGATCTTCGGTGATATGGCTTTTTACAGAAACAAAGAATCGAAGGATTTAATCGGAAAAGATATGACATGGGATGCGGGTATTGCCGCCAACTTCAGTGTCCCCTTTGTCGGAATGTTTGGTATAGGCTACGGATATAACAGCTATAATGCAACACTGAAGGATTCATACTTCGGAGAATTTTTCTTCATGTTTGGACCAGGAATATAAAAAGAGTATAAATTAGTTTAACGGGCTTAATGCCCGTTTTTATTTTGGAGGAGTCTAATGTCAGATATGATAGTTGTTGATTACGGTTCTCAATACACTTTTCTTTTGTCGAGAAGAATAAGGGAACTCGGAGTAAAATGTGAAGTACAACATCCAAACGATATAAGAATTTCAAAAAATACAGTTGGCATAGTACTATCGGGAGGACCTCAAAGTGTATATTCTGAAAAAGCTTATCAATTAAATCAAAAAATAATAGATTCAAATTTACCTATACTCGCTATCTGTTACGGGTTTCAACTCATTTCAAAATATTTCAACGGAAAAGTAGAAAAACATGACCATGGAGAATATGGCCTTATGGAAGTAACGTTAGATAATACCGATCCGGTACTAGATGATATTCCCAAAAATATTATCACATGGATGAGTCATGGCGATTCGGTAACGATGCTCCCGGAGGGATTTTCGCAAATAGCAAAAAGCTCATCCGGAATCATCGCAGGCGCGAAAAAAGATAATATTTATGCATTTCAATTTCACCCAGAGGTTCACCATACCCAATATGGACTAAATATTATAAAAAACTTTTTGTTTAAAATATGTAAAGCAAAAGAAAACTGGAACCTTGGAGAATACTCTGAAGAATTAATCCAGAAGTTAAAAAAACAAATTGGAAACAGGAAGGTCATCGGTGGTGTTTCGGGTGGAGTAGATTCCACAGTTGCCGCATATATATTGAAAAAGGCAATCGGAAACAATATGATAGGTATATTCGTTAATCATGGATTGTTGAGGAAAAATGAAGAAAATGTTGTTCCGGGCAATCTCAGAAAACTTGGAATAAATTTAATAGAAGTCGACGCTTCCGAAATATTTCTACAAAGATTGCGTGGAATAACCGAACCCGAAGAAAAAAGAAAAATTATCGGCGAAACATTTATAGAAGTTTTTGAAAAGGAAGCAAAAAAAATAGACTCGGATTATCTTCTTCAGGGAACGATTTATTCGGACGTCATTGAATCGGCCGCCTCATCGAAAACCTCCGATAAAATTAAAAGTCATCACAATGTCGGTGGGTTACCCGAAAGAATGAATTTAAAATTGATTGAACCTTTAAGAGAATTATTTAAAGATGAGGTGAGAGAACTGGGAATAAAAATGGGAATTCCGTGGGAATATATCAATCGCCAGCCATTTCCCGGACCCGGTCTCGCCATCAGAATTATCGGTGCAGTCGATGAAAGAAAGGTAAATATCCTGAAAGAAGTTGATTTCATTTACAGACAGACATTAAAAGAATTCAATATTTATAAAGATATATGGCAATCCTTCGCAGTACTTCTTCCCGTAAAATCGGTTGGTGTAAAGGGTGATATGAGATCATACGGATATGTAGCCGCTTTAAGAGCCGTCAACAGTGCGGAAGGAATGACCGCATCCTGGTACGAAATTCCATATAATGTTCTCAGAGAAGCTTCTTCCAGAATAACGGGAAAAATTTCCGAAATAGGAAGAGTGGTATACGATATTACAGATAAACCGCCTTCAACTATTGAATGGGAGTAAAGTAATTTGTGAATAAAACCAGAAAAATCAGCTCTATAGCTGGAAAAACAATGGTTTTCGTAGCAACACCCGCTTGGTCGATAGCACTTTGATAGCATATAAAAAATCTGATTTACTTTACTTTGTTTTGTTTTCCGCTATAGCGATTTTACATGTAATCCGATTTTATCTCATTCAATCTTATATGAACCAAAGAATCTGTTGAATTTGGCAGATGGGGTACCTCTCCTGCACAAGGAAAATCGAGTGGATGATACGGTCTTGCTGGCTGGATATTTCCGGATACGATCAGCAGGATCAACAGCTTCATCTGAGATGAGATACCTAGCATCTGTCCTTGGGGCTGGGCTGAGCAGAAACAGGGGTCTGGAAGGTTTTGTCTGATAAGCCTCCGGATTCTTTTTCGCTGCTGGTAGATCAGAATGGTGTGGTAGTTCCACGGACTCGTTGTAATGCTCACCCCGGACATAAGATCCAATTTACTTGCCCCGCGGCCGAACAAATGTTAACCATCTCATGCAGGAACATGGCATGAGTGCATCCTTACAACAACTGTAAGTGTTATTCTTCTGCGGTACTTGCTATAATTAGGATTAGGAAACAGGAGGTCGTAAAATGTATTCAAATAGAGTTTTACAAGTTGAAAGCATCACAAAAGTCTACGGTAAGGGTGATAACAAGACAGAAGCTCTCAGAGGAATCAGTTTTGACGTGCTGAAAGGCGAGTTCCTTGGAATTATGGGAGCCAGCGGCTCCGGGAAAACAACATTGCTCAACTGTATAGCCACAATGGTTAAACCGAGTTCGGGAAGAATTCTACTAAAAGGTAATGATACTTCCTCCTTCAAAGGGACACAGTTGGCCGACTATCGAGGCAAAGAAATCGGATACTTATTTCAGGAATTCGAGCTTCTGGACAATCTAACGGCCAGAGAGAATGTCATCCTGCCATTATCACTCCACGGTGTAACAGGTAAGCAGGCTGAACGGGAACTTCGTGAATTGGCAAAACGTCTGGATATTACGAATGTTCTTGAAAAGTTCCCCTCTCAAATGTCCGGCGGGCAAAAACAGCGGATAGCGGCGGCCAGAGCTCTCATAGCAAAACCGAGCATTGTGTTGGCAGATGAACCGACAGGCGCACTTGACAGTAAAAATTCCAGGATTCTCATGGACAAGCTTTCTGCCATCAATAAGGAGCAACAGAAAACAATTGTTATGGTCACACATGACGCAAATGCCGCCAGTTACTGTTCCCGAATCCTTTTTATTCAGGATGGCCGACTATTCCATGAACTCAGAAGAAGCTTTGAAAGGGAAACCACAGAAAGCTTTTACGAGCGGATCGTGACAGTCGTGGCACAACTTGGAGGTGGAAGTGCGAATGTTCTTTAAACAGGTTCGACGTAACGCAGCAAAAAACCGAAAAAACAACGGTTTATTTTTCAGTTCCCTCGTGATAGCGATAGTCGCATTTTATACATTGCTTTCTTTGGATACTCAGGATGTTATGCGCTTTTTGAAAACAGTGGAGAGTGACGCAGTCGGTAAGCTGATACTATTGATCCCATTCGTCTACATGATTTCTCTTTTCTTTGTGTTCTTTCTGGTTTACTTTGCATATCGTTATCAGTTGGACAACCGTAAAAAAGAATTTGGATTATATCTTATGCTTGGTATGAAAAAGAGTACGTTTTTTGCCATGCTTATGGGCGAGACCGTTTGGAACAGCATGGTATCCATTTTACTCGGCTTACCAATTGCTTTACTTCTTACGGAAGGAGTCAGCCTGACGGCAGCAAAGCTGGTCGGACTGGGAATCATCGGACATAAAATTTCGTTTTCCATATCGGCAGTGCTTGGAACAATAATCGGGTTCATTGCAGTGCAAATGATAGCCATGCTGTTCTTGAGCACCATATTCAGTTGCAAGGACCCTGCTGAGCTGTTGCGGTCGAATTCCCCCGAAAAACAAGTTTCCACTTCCACCAAAAAAGGATGGCTATGTTTTGTCTTTGGACTTATTTTTCTGATTCTGGCATATGTGGCCGGAGTTACGATGTTGAGAAGTCTTGATTTCATAGTAGTTGCGCTCATTCTTGCCTTTGGCGGGAGTGGAACCTTTCTGCTGTATCGTGGAATGGGGGTGTTTATCGGGCATAGAATTCAGCGCAAAAGTTCAACACGATCCGGATTGTCCACCTTCACAGGACGACAGATTCAGGAGAACGTGCTTCATCAACACAGAACTCTGGCGGTTTCTTCTTTGCTTTTATTGATGTCACTGGCATGTATATCCTACGGTATAGGCACTACCTCAGGACTGGGATCGATGGATGTCAGAACAGTGGATTTTTCTATTGACGGAAACGAACAGGAAGTACACAGTGTTTTGAATTCGGAAGCAAGCAGATCTATGATTTCAGTGTACTATCCCATGTTTCTGAGTTCTATGGTAACAAATCTATACGATAGAACCGGCGTGTTGCTGGAAAGTAAGCTAAATGCTCACAGTTTCTCCTGGTCCGGGCTTAGTGCTGCGCTTGAAAAACTGCCTGAAACTGATCTGAGAAATAATATGATTGAAAATTTTTCCGATAATTCAGGTCCATATCTCATATCAGAAACGAGTTACAGCAATCTCCTGGAGGCAATTGGCCGGGAATCAATTCAACTGGAAAAGGACCAAGTGGCATTGTATACTTCAATGAAGGATAACAGTGACTTTATTAATATCCTTGATAGCGCATTGAAGTCAGGCACTTACGTTGAAGTCGACGGCCGGAAGTATGAATTGTTGCCCGGCGCTTATTATGATAATATAGTTGCCGATCGCATGATCAGGCTTTATAGTGCTTTGATCGTTTCGGATGATGATTATCAGAATTGGGTTTCCGACACCAGTAAACCTCTCTGCTGGAATGTTCTGCTGAAACAGGATGTCATAATTGAAAAAGGTTTAATGCAGGCAATTCAATTAATGGAAAAAAACCTCGAAGGAACAGGCTTGAAATACGAAAGTTATATAAGCGGCATTGGCAGAAATCTTTTTTATACAGTGGCCGCAAGCTACCTGACGATCTATCTTGGTGTTCTGTTCATGGTAATTGCAAACACAGTAATCGGATTAAAGTATTTGATGCAGCAAAAGGAAAGCAAGCACCGTTATCTCACACTGCTCATGCTTGGGGCCAATATTAATGATCTTTGCAGATCTGCAGGAGCTCAAATCAGACTGTTTTTCGCATTGGTACTTGGCGCAGCAGTGTGCAGCGCTTTTTTTGCAATATGGTCCATGTTCACAAGTTTTCTGAAATTACCGGTGGGGACATCACCGATTAAAGTCATTGTGATTTCAGGAATTTCCACCATTCTGTTTGTTGTGATAGAATTTATCTATATTCACATTGCAGAACACGCCAGTAGCCACGAAATACGGGCGCTTCTGGTAACAGATAGGGGTAATTGCCTTTGAGTAAAATCATAGTTATAGAAGATGACGTTTACCTGCGCGAAGAGCTTGTCAATACATTCATGAAGAAGGGATACTCGGTATCGAGTATCTCTTCTTTCAATGAACCCGAGAAAGAAATACTGGATAATAATCCCGACTTAGCCGTATTGGATATAAACCTTCCAGGTAAATCCGGATTTGAGTTGTGCAAGCGGTTGAAATCTAGGGCTTCCTTCCCGATTCTTGTTTTAACCGCACGTGATACCCTGTCGGATGAATTGTACGCATTAGGGCTAGGCGCGGATGATTTCCTCACAAAACCTTGCCACCCGGACCGACTCATCGCCCGCACCCAACGATTGCTCCGAACTTATGTAAAAGTAAGGAATCTGCTACAAACAGGAGATCTTATATTAGATATTGACACTTATAAGGTTATTTGGAAAAACGCTCATGTTGTCCTGTCTGATACAGAAGGAAAAATCCTGCAAATCCTGCTTGAACGATATCCGTCCGTCGTTTCTAAACAAGATTTGTTCCTTAAACTTTGGGGTGGCAACGAATATGTCGATGAAAACATCCTTCAAGTAAATATGACACGACTGAGAAAGAGCCTGGACACCATCGGGATAAGAAACATCATACAAACCGAGCGTGGGCGGGGATATCGTTTGGAGATGAGCAAGTCGTGAAGAAGCAGAAAATAATTAAAAGGCACTGGCTTGTCTTGCTGCTTATGACCGATCTGTTTTTTGTTTTTCTTGTATGGTTGACAGGTCCGGGCACCTTTGGGAGTATTGCTATAATTATTCTGCTTTTCACAGTCTTTATCGTATTTACTGGCTATTGGATTGATCAAAAAAGGCGAAAAAAACAGATGGAAGCGCTGCAATCGTTTTTTATTGACCCGGATGAAAAAGCAAAACAACGGTTAATGACAGTAACTGATGAATTCTGGCACCCTATTATAGAAACTATATCACAACAACTTTGCGAGCAATCACAAACTATAAAAGAAAAACGGCTGGAATTGCAAAACTATCAGGAGTTTATCGAAGCCTGGACACACGAAGTCAAAACACCGCTCTCTCTTACAACATTACTTCTGGCTAACCACAGGGAAGAGATGTCACCTTATGTTTATAATCGGATGGATCACGTACGGCACACTATCAACAGTGATGTTGAACGTATCTTATTCTATGCCCGGCTTCAGTCCGATCACGTGGACTATAATTTTGCGAAAATGAATTTGAGCGACTGCGTTCAGGAGTGCCTTGAAGATTTTCGTGCTATATCTGATGAAAAGAAAATCGATGTGCAGTTAAATCTTTTGCCTTTGCAGATTATAAGCGACAAAAAGGTTCTTACTTTCATGCTCTCTCAACTATTCAGCAATGCCTTTAAGTATACTGCATCTGATAACGGTATTGTTAGTATCGTAAGTTGGTCGGACACTCAGGAAAATGGCAGAATACATCTTGCTATCAGGGATAATGGCAAAGGTGTTCCACCGGAAGATGTACCTTTCCTATTTGACAAAGGGTTTACCGGAAATCATCCGGATCGACAGGGTGCAACCGGAATGGGATTATATCTTGTAAAAAAATATGCCGAAGCACTATCCATCGATGTTAATATCGAACCAATCTCAACATCAGGTCAGGGGTTTGGTGTGAAACTTCTTTTTCCGCAAGTTTCATAAATTGCAGGGAATACTACAAGGTGATAAATACGTTGATAAAGAAAAATGCATATAACCATTGAGGTAAAGCTATGGGAAAAATCATATCCTGCAAATTCAATATGGATACCTGCCCGCGCAGAGTTGCAGTTCGTTGATGGTAAAATGATTTCTTTAATACACAGCAGCCAGAATGGGAATTTCCGATATCCGAGTTGAACGATTAGGTGGATTTGATCTGCAATGTCAATATCTTCTGTGGAGGAGATGCATATGTTCAGAAAATGATATATACAGCTTATAACATGAACACTACTGCGCCCGACGAAATTCATAACCCTTTGTTCCATGTAAAAATAAATATGTCGATTCACGTCGTAGAATGCTTGCATTAAAATGTTACCCCATCGAATAGCCAATCAAGCGCAACCTATGATATCCAATAATAATAGATTTTTGATAACAGAAAGTCAGACAACCCAAGGGATTGTGATAACTGGTGTTAAAAAAATCCGAATGAAATCGAATTACTTAAACTAAGAAGTTTAGAAACGTGATTCATTTAATGCATTGTTTTTTCAATTTTCAAATTAACAAGATTTTCGAAGAAAAATACTTAAAATAAACAATTTCAAAAATAAAATGCAAATCAATGATAATTTGTATCCAATTAGTTGTAAATTATTGGTTTTTCAGGAAATCTTAAGTATAGTAAAAAATTTTTCTGAGGGGGCTTGACTTTTTTTCGTTATAGTGTTCTAATTATATAGAACAATAGTATAGTAGTTGAGGAGATGACCATGAAACATCGTTCGGTATTTTTAAACAAATTTTATAAATTAATTATGTCTTTATACTCATTCATTGTAAGCATATTCTCTTTAAAAAAGAAAAAGACAGTGATAACATTTTAATCCGGAGGTGAATAAGTTGAAAAAATATCACGTTTTATTCAAAATAGCGATAGCACTGGTACTGGCTCTAATTGCTTTCATTGTACCAATATGGGGAATAAAAATCGGCTTGGCTTTTCTTGCAGTGATTTTCTTTGCGTTATCATTCAGAAAATTTTCATGGTTGATCATTCTCGTAGGTACGATCATTACTCTATCCGTTATGGGAATAATGATAACTTCGAATTTCATACCAGAAATAAACGAATTTTTCAATTATGATTTTGGTTTTTTCATTCCTTTTTTGGCAAATATGAATGATTCTTCCAAAATGAGTCTGATGGAAGCAAACTATGAAACAGAGTGGAAACCAAAAATATATCTTTATGGCACATCATTTAAAATTTCCAAAAAAGAAAATGATGGAATGATCTCGTTCCCTGACAGTATAGAATTCAATCAAACTGAAAATGGCATAACATTCAGAAATAATTACAATAACAGAACCGCCGAAATAATTGTGGACGGCAGTGTTCAATTCGAATTATTTTACGCTGATACCTCTGTAATATCCATCGTCGATGATTTTAATGCCAAAGATTTCAAAATATACAGTTCTGTTATAAATGTAAATGGGAATCTAATTTCAGAAGACACTATGATACTGAACGGATCGGTAATAAATATCAACAACGATCTGGATTCACCGAATTCAATCAATATTTCGGGGTCGGTTGCCAATTTGAGCGGTACTTATTCTACAAAAAAACTCGAAATCAATGGTTCAGTTTCAAACCTTTCTATCGATGTAATGAATGCTGATAATTTTAAAATAAATTCTTCAATTATATCCGGAAGCATCGATTATATCGATAATTGGGATGGTGAAAGATATCTGGATATAACAGCAAGTATTGGAAATCTGAATATCACATATGATTCCGGTCCCAACAATCAATTGACATATTCTACTTCGGGGAAGGCTAAAATATCTGTCATAGCAAAATAAAACCGGAGAATGGAGATGATGAAATGCTAAATTCTGTGGAAAAACATATAGGGGTACCCGCGTACATTCAGATAATGAATGTGATAAAAAAAGAAATATTACTCGGAAGACTCAAAAGCGATGACCAACTTCCCCCGGTTAGAGAATTGGCAAAAATATTCAAGGTTAATATGAACACTGTCATAAGAGCACTCGAAAAACTTCAGGGAGAAGAAGTGATAAGAGCGGAACATGGAGTAGGATACTTTATAACAGTCACCCAAAATATAGATTTTTCAATAATAGGCGAACTCAAGAAATCAATAGAAAAGGCAAAAAAAGACGGGTTGAGCCTTGGTATGATGAAACTTTTAATAGAGGAGGTATGGAAAAATGTTAAATAAATTCGAAGGTTATCTTTTAAAGGAATTCAGTGAAAAAGCTGGAAGATTGGCAGTATTCTCACTTGGTCTGTTCATACCGGTTTACCCGGTAAGAATTATATTCATATTTCTCACAATTGTGAGTTTATTACCACTGGATATACATAACAAAAAAATTACAGCTCTACTGGCCTTACCATTCACCAGGAATGATCTGTTCTTTAACTCATATTTTTTACTGATAATTCTAACAACGATCACAGAAATAATCTCATCGGCATGGTTTAACATAAATTATTATTCAGCCGGTGTTTTTCTCACAGGTTCATTGATTTTTGCAACGGCCTATTACTCAATTGCAGTTATCTGCACATCCTTCGGTCTCGATAATTTTGGAATTCCATTTTTAATTTTCCTGGCAGATTTGATTATCGGAGGCGTGGGTAATATGAATATCAATCCTTTCAGTTATATAAGCCCCATTCATCAAAAAAACATATTCACTGCACTGGGAACGGCTGTGGTACTGTTGATAATAGCTTTCTACGTATTTGTTAAAAAGGGAGTGAAAAAATGATTAAAATAGACAGGCTCGTAAAAAATTTTGGAGAAAAAAACATATTAAACGATATTTCTTTTAGCGTGAAAGAGGGGGATATATTCGCGTTGGTCGGTCCCAACGGAGCCGGAAAGACAACAACTCTGAGATGTCTTTTCGGTGATCTCCAGCCGGATAGCGGATCAATAAAAATCTTTGATTCCGATTTAAATTCATCAATAAAGAAAAGAATAGCGGTAATAACAGAAGACAGACTCGTTTTTAAAAGATTCAAGGGTACCGATTACGTCAAATTATGGAAAATGTTATATCCGAATTGGAGCGAAGAGATTTTTTCAAGTTTTCTGAATCATTATAAATTTCCATTATCAGAAAAAGTTGATAACTACTCTATGGGAATGAAAACATTATTACAAATGGCTTTGTCACTCTCCACTGATTCCGATCTTTTAATTCTGGACGAGCCAACTCAAAATCTGGATCCGGTGATAAGACAGGAAGTTATGGACGTTTTGAAGAATTTTTCGTTAAAAGAAAGAAAAACGATAATAATTTCATCGCATGAGATATATGAACTTGAAGAAATTGCCTCTGCATTTGCTATAATATATGAGGGAAAAATAATTTATGCGGATACAATGGATGAGGCAAAGGAAAAACATCGAGTTGTAGAACGCGGGGATAGTATACCTGAAAATTCAGTAATTATAGGTAATGCTGGTGATAAAATTCTCGTAAAAACAGATGAAGAGATTGGAAATTACGCAACTTTTAATAATATAGTACTTGGATATTTGAAAAACCAGAAAAAATTTGATCCCTTCACCATTTAATAAAGGAGTACACATGGACGGTAAACCTGAAATAATATTGATTATTATAGTTTTTTCTATTGGATATGTTTTTTTGAATATTGCTAGTCTTATCGGGAAATGGATAGCCTTTTTCAAAAGAAAAAGAAAGAAATTAAAGCCGAAAATGTTCTCTACGTAATTTAAAATCAATTCAAAACCGTCCTTTTCGATTTTGAAATTTGTGATTGGGTGATCGCTTGTTTTATTTAACCAGAGAGTTTAAATTTGATTCCGCTCATAACCTGATAAGATATCATGGAAAATGTGAAAAGCTTCATGGTCATACTTACAGACTGGCAGTGACTATATCGGGAGAAAAAAATGACGAGGATATGATCATTGATTTTTCCTTCGTGAAAAAAGTGGTTAAGAGAAAAGTCCTCGATAGGTTGGACCATGCATATATAAACGATATTATTACCCAACCAACCGCAGAAAATATTTCTCAGTGGATTTACGGAGAATTAAAAGATGAACTTTCGGGGGCAAATTATAAACTTCATGAGATCACCCTTTGGGAAACAGAAAATAACTATGTGAAATATAAAGAGAAAAATGTTTAAACTCCCTTTTGGAAGATATGTATATCGTAATTCAGTTCTTCACAATATTGAACCAATCTATAAGGTTTTTTTATTTATTTCACTCTCTATAGCATCATTTTTTTTAAGCAGCATACTGTTTTTCATGATCTTTTTCGGAATATTCTTGCTGTTGTCTTTTCTTTCCAAAATTGGACCCCTTGAGTATTTTAAAAGTCTGAAGCTGTTCATAATTTTATTTATATTCATAATTATATTTCAAAGCTTCTTCAGTTATGGAAGGATCTTATATTCTCTGGGATGGCTGAATATCACTTATGAAGGTATTTTAAATGGCATTACTTTATCTTTGAGACTTGCATTTTCAATTCTTTTCATACAGATCTTTTTAGCTACAACCACTCCCATACAGATGATCGATTCTTTAGTGAAAATTATGACCTTCTTTAAAATTTCCCGTAAGTACTCTCTTAAAATATCCCTCATATTTTCTCTCTCCATGAATTTCATTTCAATATTTAATATCGAAATTCAAAATATTTATCTCTCACAAAAAGCCAGAGGTGCATTCATAAAAAACTCAGGTTTTTTTGGAAAAATAAAACAATTTTTTTCGATAATTTTTCCTTTTTTCATATTGACTTTGAATTCTGCCGATGAAATAGATAAAATTCTGAAAATAAAAGGATTTGAAAGAGTTTAAAAAAGATCTGCTTCTAAACAGATCTTTTTATTTCAAACTATTTTTTCGTTGTTTTCAATTTTCTCCATGCATAAAATCCCAGTACTATTATCGTTATGGCGAACGGTAATGATTGAGTCAGTTCATACGGAATATTAAAGAATTGCAATGAATAGGATGCTGCCTCAGTGAATCCAAACAAAAATGCGCCGGCCGCCACTCCAAATGCATTCAAACCTCCCAATGCCTGTGCGGCAAGAGCAATCCATCCCCTCCCTGCGGTCATATCCCTTGCAAACCATGAAACATATCCCATAGATAGGAAAAGGCCACCCAGACTGGCCAGAAATCCGCTGATCAGAAGTGCAATGAACTTGGTTTTGATGACAGAAATCCCAACCGAATCTGCAGCATGAGGATTTTCTCCAACCGCTCTTATTCTCAATCCCAATGGTGTTTTATACAAAAAATATTGAACAACAAAAATTAAAATTATCGCGACATATGTTATTGCGTGATGGCCACTGACTATATCACCAAGCACGGGAATATTTTCAATAATAGGGATATCGATATTCGGTATAATCAGTGAATTTACAGAAGCCGATGATCCTTTATCTCCCGTTAACATTGAGAGAAAAAATATTGTGCCCCCACTCGCAAAAATGTTCAAAGCAATTGCAGCGAGTATTATATCCGTTTTAAGTTTCAGAGCAAAATAAGCCAGTGCACTTGCCATTGCTATACCAACCGCAATACCGGCAATTATCGCCAAAAAAAGACTTTGAGTGAATCCGCTGACAACTACACCGGTAAAGGCAGACATCAACATGATTCCTTCCAGGGCAATATTCGGAGTACCAGCGGATTCCGCTACCAACGCTCCAAGAGCAGCGAGAAGTATGGGAGTAGTTACTCTGATTCCCGCGGCAATAAAATCCCATGAAAAAATTCCTCTCAATGCATCGTTCATTTTGCCTCACCCACTCGTTCCAGAGATAGATCTTTGTTTGATTTTGTCGCTTCTTTATTAATAGATCTCTGCTTCCATTTTGAAAGAAATGCTTCTGCCGTTACCAGAAGTATAATAACCGCTTGTAAAATAGAAACAATCTCAGGAGCAATATCGGTATACCTGCCCATTATCTTCGCTCCCACTCTTATGTAAGAAAGGAAAAAAGCGGCCACGGGCACAAAAATAGGATTGTTTCTGGCTAAGGTTGCGATTATTATTCCATCCCACCCATATCCGGGGGAATACAACCATAAAAATCTTCCGTGATATCCCAGAAGTTCAATTATACCCGCCGATCCAGCAACAGCGCCCGATGCCACCTGAACCTGAAATATCATTTTTGAAGAATTTATCCCGGAGTATTCGGCAAAATCCTGATTGTCACCTATCATTCTGACTTTATATCCCCATGTGGTCTTTTTCATAAGAAACCACACGAAAATCGTGATCCCTATAGCTATAAAAATTCCAATATGCCATTTATATCTTTCGTTTAAAAGCGGTAGCATAGAACCTTCCTGAAAAGGTAGTGAAACGAGAGAACCCGCTTCAGTATCCCTTAAAAACGTTTTTATTATGAAAAGTCCCATAAAAAATGCCACATAGTTCAACATGAGGGAAGTGACCAGTTCCGAGGCTTTTAATTTCGCTTTTAAAAACCCGGGTATCACGGCAAATCCAGCACCTGCAAGCATTGCAACGACTATTACGACCACCGTTGATATAAATGGAATACCGGGAAAATATATACCGACCGCCGTTGCTACCGCAGCACCTAAAAACATTTGTCCTTCTGCTCCTATATTGAATTGCTTGGCTGAAAATACCATAGAAATTGCCAAGCCGGTGATAATTATGGGAACGGATTCATTCATCCACTGTATAAATCCGCTCTGGTTAAAAGCCGCTCCTGATGATCTCCACTTAACAACTGTGCCGGTCAGAAAATATCTGTAAGCTTCATTTGCGGAATCAAATGCTTCTTTCATTTTATCCCAGAAAGCTATATCGCCAGACGGAATACTGGAAATAAAAACTATGATATAACCTATCAACAATGCTATACCAATTGCTATTCCTATTCTATAAATAGTGAATCTGTTGTTGGCTTTCATTATAAATCACCCATTTCGTCTTCCGACATTTTTTTAATTCCCAGCATATATTCTCCGAGTATATTTTCATTTAATCCGGACACATCTTCAAAGTGAGCAACAATTTCTCCTTTAAACAGTACAATTATTCTGTCCGCCACTTCCAATAATTCCGTCAGGTCTGCCGATACGAGTAAGACCGCTAATCCCTGTTCTCTTTCTTTTACCAGTCTTCTTCTTATAAAGTCAGCCGCCGCCACGTCAATACCTCTCGTTGGCTGGTCGGCAATGGTAATTTTTGAATCCGAGGTGAATTCTCTGGCCACAACCACTTTTTGAATATTCCCCCCGGAAAGCATATTAATTTCTGTTTTTGCGCTATCAGTTCTTATGTCGAATTCTTTAATCATCTTTTCGCCGAATTTGCTGATGACTTTCCTGTTCAATATTCCCTTTTTTGAATATGGTTCTCTTTTGAATCTATCACTTATAATATTCGATTCTATTGAAGAATTTGAAGCAACACCTCTTTCCATTCTGTCGGCGGGAATATGGCTCAACCCGGCATTTCTGCAAAAGCCCGGATCAGTTTTTTTCGGAACGGTAATATCATCGATGACTATTTCGCCGGAATCCCTTTCGGAAATACCTGTAATCATCCTGACCAGTTCAGTTTGACCGTTCCCTTCCACACCCGCAACACCCAGAATTTCTCCTTTTCTAAGGGAAAAGGAAATATTTTTTACTGCAATCACACCATCATTTCTGATATAGCTCAGATCCTTCACCTGAAGAATTTTTTCTCCGGGATTGATCTTATCTTTGTCTATGGACATTTCAACATCCCTTCCGACCGTCATTCTCGACATTTCCAACTCCGTGATATCTTTCACATCGGCAGTACCGACGACCTTTCCCCTTCTGGTCACCGTTATTCTATCGGCAATTTCTTTCACTTCGTTCAATTTATGTGTAATAAATATAATGGTCTTCCCCTTTGATGTCAGTGTTTTTAAAGCTTTAAAAAGATCGACGGTTTCCTGAGGAGTGAGAACGGCGGTAGGTTCATCCAGAATTATCAGATTTGCTCCCCGCACGAGAGTCTTTATTATTTCGACTCTCTGTTTCATACCAACAGAAATATCCTTAATCTTTTCTGTCGAAGGAACAGGTAACCCAAAGGCATCCGATTGCGCTTTAACAAATTCATATGCTTTTTCCATATTTACCGATAACCCTTTCCTGGGTTCCATCCCAAGAAT
>JASGMR010000033.1 GCA_030156385.1 Kosmotogales bacterium | reverse complement strand
TTTATTTCATGAGAAACGTTGTCTTTCATATTTTCAGCAGATAACGTTCCACTCCTGGGAGAATACAATGCAAGATTCAACCTCTCAAATCCGGCTTCTTTAACCAGATCAACGGACTCCTGAAAATCAGCTTCCGTTTCTCCTGGAAATCCAACTATTATATCCGATCCGAGGACGACATCGGGAATATTTTCTTTTATTTTTTTAACGAGAATTAAATAATCTTCTTTCGTATATCTCCTGTTCATCGCTTTCAATATTTTATTACTACCGGCCTGAACGGGCAGATGAATAAATCTCGAGATCTTCTTTTCTTCAGAGATAACCTTTATCAAATCATCGGAAAAATCAGAAGGATATGAAGTCAGAAACCATATTCTTTCTATCCCTTCTATCTTGCAGGTCTCTTTCAATAATCCCGCAAATGACGTGTTATCATTCAAATCCATTCCATAAGAGTCAACATTCTGTCCCAGGTAAGTTATTTCCTTATAGCCTTTCGCTGCCAGTTCTTTAACTTCAACAAGGATATCTCTCATACTTCTGCTTTTTTCTCTGCCTCTGGTGTATGGAACTATGCAATATGAACAAAACTTATTACACCCATAAATTATTGTCACCCATGCATGATATTTTGAATCCCTCATTCTTGGTGTTTTAAAATTTATTTCATCCAATGAATCTTTGAACTCCGCAAATTTTTCTCCACTTTTTGCTCTTTTTATCATCGAGTCAATATCAATTATACTTCTCGTTCCAAAAATAAAATTGACTTCTTTTTTCTTCAAGAGGAGGTCTTTTTCTTTTTCTGCGACACAACCACATAGTCCTATTATTAAATGAGGATTTTTATTTTTCAGCGCCTTCAATCTTCCCAACTTTCCATACATTTTATTTTCAGCCTTTTCTCTAACAGCACAACTGTTAATGATCGCGACATCAGCCTCTTCTTGTTCTTCGGTTATTTCATAACCGTTTCTATGAAGAATGCCTTTCATAATCTCCGTATCATTCAAATTCATCTGACATCCAAATGTTCTAAAATAAACTTTCAACAGATATTCTCCTTACCCAATATTTTATTCCTGTACAATCTTAATATAATAAGAAAAAAGATGAATAAATACGATAAGTATTATTGACATTATTTTTATGAAATCATTAACTTTTCATTTTTTATAAACCATTCGGCCTCTTTTGAACACCACTTCAACAGGATTGTAGCACATATGATATTGAATGAATTCATAAGAAGGATAATCTATTATTATCAAATCTGCCAACTTTCCAATATCCAGACTGCCTGTTTTATTTTCTCTGTTGAGGGCCGCTGCCGCATTTATAGTATATGCTGTTATCGCTTCTTCGATTTTCATTCCCATGTAAAGAGTTGAAAGCAAAATAATAAAAGGTACATACTCTGTAAAACAACTGCCGGGATTAAAATCAGACGCAATTGCCACTATTGCATTATTATTTATTATCTCTCTCGCATTTGCATACTTTTCTCTCAAACTGAAAGCGGTTCCGGGTAATAATGTTGCAACGGTATCACTCTTTGTAATTTTTTTTATTCCCTCTTCAGAAATATTGAGTAAATGATCGGCCGAAGTCGCCCCCAATTCAACGGCAAGCTCAGATCCACCCAAAGAAACCATTTCATCCGCATGAATTTTCAGATTAAAACCCATCTGTTTTGCTTTTTCTAAAAGTTTTCTAGATTGATTCACCGAAAATACATTTTTTTCACAAAACACATCACAAAATTCTGCCAATTTATATTTCTTTATATAAGGTAAAACCTCTTCTATTATATAGTTTATATATTCGTCCGGATTATCTTTATATTCATCTGGAATAGAATGAGCTCCAAGATATGTTGAAATAATATCTATAGGATGGGTATCATTCAATTCTTTCATTATCTCCAGCTGCTTTATTTCAGTTTGAAAATCAAGGCCATAACCACTTTTCCCTTCAACGGTGGTAATTCCTAAAGACAGCATATGATCCAATCTTTTCCTTGCTTTTTGCAGCAATTCATCGTAACTCTCTTCTCTGGTCTCTTTTACAGTTGAGATAATTCCTCCCCCGCTTCTCATTATTTCCATATAATCTTTTCCCTGAACCCTCATATTGAATTCCTTTTCCCGATACCCTCCAAAAACAAAATGTGTATGAGAGTCAATGAATCCGGGCATAACAACTTTTCCTGAAGCATCAATTACAGTATATTCATTATTATAATTGTATTTCTCAAAAATATTTTCGGTTTTTCCGACATCTTTTATATATTCACCTTCAATTACAAGGGATGAATTCTCAAGAATATTTAAATCCATCATCTCTTTGCCTCTTTTACCATGAATTCCACTGCAGGTGATCAATTGAGAAGGGTTTTTTATTATATACTTATTCATTAACGATTATCTCCAAATACTCTGTCAATCAATTCGTCGTTTGCAATATACGGAATAGTTATATGGTCTCCGGACTCATTCTCTTTGTTCCAGGAAATGGAGGTCCGGATGGAGTTTTCATTTCTCGCCCATGCCCTTCTCGCAACTCCTCCCATAACATCCCAGGGGATGGCCCTTTTTATTATTTCATCAACCCTTCTGCTGCCATCCAAAACAAGTCCAAAGCCGCCGTTAATAGCTTTGCCTATTCCCACTCCACCACCATTGTGAAGTGAAACAAGGCTCATTCCTCTCGAAGCATTTCCTGCGAAACAATGTGTTGACATATCGGCCATAACATTGCTTCCATCCTTTATATTGGAAGTTTCTCTATACGGGGAATCCGTTCCTCCGGTATCGTGATGGTCCCTTCCCAGCATTACGGGACCTATTTCCCCATCTCTCACCATTCTATTGAACTCCAAAGCGATTTTTTCTCTGCCCGCAGCGTCCTGATACAGGATTCTTGCCTGTGTGCCAACCACCAGATTATTTTTGTCCGCATCTCTTATCCAGATATAATTGTCTCTATCCTGCGATCTTCTTTCAGGATCTATACAGGACATAGCCGCTCTGTCTGTTTTTAAAAGATCTTCCTTTTTCCCGGTTAAACAGACCCATCTGAAAGGACCATAACCAAAATCAAATAACAGGGGACCCATTATGTCTTCAACATAGGAAGGAAATATGAAGCCCTCACTCGTATCTATGCCATTTTTAGAGATGCTTTTTTCACCGGCGTCAAAAATTGCTTTCATAAAACTATTTCCATAATCGAAAAAATAAGTGCCTCTTTCGTGGAGTTCCTTTATTAATCTGAAATGCTTTTTCAGGGATTCATCAACTAGTTTTTTGAACTTTTCCCTGTCACTGTTGAGCAATTCCGTTCTCTCTTCAAAAGATATCCCGGAAGGACAGTATCCTCCATCATATGGAGCATGGCAAGAAGTCTGATCGGATAAAAGATCTATTTTTATTCTTTTATCGACGGCATATTGCAGTAAATCCACTATATTTCCCGAATAAGCGATTGATATGCTTCTTCCTTCCTTTTTATATTTTTCAGCCTTTTTAAATATATATTCTAAATTATCAGAGACTTCTTTCACCCAACCTTGATCCAATCTCGTTTTTATTCTTGAATAATCAACCTCGGCAATAATTCCCACTCCATTGGCAATTTCTACAGACTTTGCCTGCGCTCCGCTCATTCCACCCAGTCCGGAACTCACAAAAAGATAACCCTTTAAATCTTCATCTTCTTTTATCCCGTATTTTATTCTTCCCGCATTGAGAAGAGTATTGAATGTTCCATGCACTATTCCCTGAGGTCCTATATACATCCAACCGCCCGCTGTCATCTGCCCATAATTTGCAACTCCTAAAGATTGAGATTTAATCCATTGTTCCTGATTATCGAACATACCAACCATCAAAGAGTTAGTTATTAAGACTCTTGGACTTTCCTTGGAAGATTTGAATAGGCCAAGTGGATGTCCCGATGAAACAACCAGAGTTTGATTATCTTCCAGTTCTTCAAGATACTTTTTTATAAGTCTGTATTGCATCCAGTTCTGACAGACCTGTCCGGTTTCTCCATAAGTGACGAGTTCGTAAGGATAAAGGGCAACATCAAAATCAAGATTGTTATCTATCATTACCTGAAAGGCTTTCCCTTCAATACATTTTCCTTTATATTCATCTATAGTCTTCCCATATATTTTTCCCTGTGGCCTGTATCTGTATCCATATATCCTTCCTCTCGTTTCCAGTTCTTCCAAAAACTCAGATGCGAGTATTTCGTGAAGACTTCCAGGTATGTACCTCAAAACATTTTTAAGAGCTAACTTTTTCTCCTTTTTGTTGAGAAGCAATTCTCTCTTGGGTGCCCTCCTGATATTATTCATAAATTCCGGATAGTCCGGCAGTTCTTCATCAAGAGTTATTCTCATAGCATTTTTTATACTTTCATTTTCAATCATTCATCATTCCTCCTTTTTTAAAATTTTATCAAAGAAAAGAAACGAAAAGTATTCTGTTTATAAAGATTTTCATCAAATTATATCTAAATATAACTTATTTATGCTATTTTCTAATTGATGATACACTTATGGAGGATTTTATGTTAAAAAAACTATTTGGCGTTGTGGAAGGTTTTTATGGTTTTCCATGGAGTATGGCAGACAGAAAGGAGATAATAACTTTTCTGGGCAAAAAAAGTTTAAATACATACATTTATGCTCCTAAAGATGATCCTTTACACCGTTTCAAATGGGAAAAAAGTTATGACAAGGATTTTATTGAAGAATTCAGGGTACTGATCAATCATAGTATAAACAACAATATAAGTATTTCTTATGCCATAAGCCCGGGGCAATCCATTAAATACTCTTCAGAAGAAGATGCAAATACTTTAATGAAGAAATTTTCGCTGTTTTACGATTTAGGAGTAAGAATTTTTTCTCTTTTTTTAGATGACATTCCGGAAAAACTGGCAAATGCAGATGATTCAAAAAAATTTAAAAATCTTTTTAAAGCACAGTCTTATTTCATCAATGAAATAAACTTTAAATTGAAAAAAATTGACAAATCAAATTCACTGATCATATGCCCCACGATCTACAGGGGAGACCCATTTAATGATCAATCAAAAATATTTAAAGAAGAATTGAATAAAGACATTTATATTTTCTGGACAGGTCCGGAAGTCTGTTCAAAAAATATTCCAGTTTCAGATGCTTTGAATTTCACAGACGGATTCGGTGTGGAACCTTTATACTGGGATAACTTTCCCGTTAATGATGCATCTATGGTATCTGAATTACATATAGGAGAGTACAAAGGTAGGGATCCGGAATTATTAAACTGTTCCAACGGCATATTGTTAAATCCGATGAATCAGGCACGCTCATCAAAAATTGCAATAAGTCAATTATCGGATTATATAAAAGATCCTATAAATTATAATCCGAAGGTTTCTCACAAAAGGGCCATTGAAGAAATCGCTCCGAAATGTTCAAAAAGTTTTTATGCTTTTTCAAAATTTTGTACCGAAAGCCCTCTCGACAGTAAAAAACCCATTATATATGAAAAAATTATGAATCCGGTTATCAAGAAATTGGAGAGTGGAAATATCATATCCGGATTGAAATTACTAAACAAAAATATTGTAGAAATTGATGAAATGACGACTGATATAACAAAAAACTGTGATGAAAGACTTTTAAAAGAAATCAAGAATTGGCTGGATGAATTGAAAAACTGGAATGAAACTCTGAAAATTACAATCTGTTTGATAAATAGTTATACAAATTCCTATTCAAATGGAGAGATGTTAATTAAAAAGAAATCCGAAATTGAAAAAAATATAGAATTACTGGAAAGTAAATTAATAGAATTAATAAAGCAAAAAACAAACATTGGAGGAAATATTTTCAGAGAATTTGTTTATAAAAATCTATTGAAAGCCAGGGGATATCTGACACTTTATGTATAAAAAAACTTCTGATAAATGCATAGAAACAAGTGATGACCTTTTTATTTTTGATAAAAAATTCATAAAAAGATACGGAATAATTGCAGGGATGGATGAAGCGGGAAGAGGTCCCTTAGCAGGCCCGGTAGTAACAGCTATTGTCATTTCACGAAATATTCCGGAAGGAGTTAACGACTCAAAAAAATTGACTCAGCAAAAAAGGGAAGAACTGTTTCAAAAAATAACTACAAATTGTGATTATGCCATAGGGATTTCTTCAGTGGAAGAAATAGATACTTACAATATCCTGGGAGCGACAAAAATTTCATTGAGAAGAGCACTGTCAAACTTGAAATTAAAACCTCAACATATAATAATAGATGGTAAATACATAGATATTTTTCACAACAGCGAGTGTATAATCGAAGGGGATTCAAAAAGTTGTTCGATCGCTTCCGCTTCTATTATTGCAAAGGTCTATAGAGATAATTTAATGAAAATGATTCACGAAATATATCCTCAATATAATTTTCAAAAGAATAAAGGTTATGGAACCAGGGAACATATGAAAGCTTTAGAAAATTACGGTCCCACTCCTCTGCACAGATTGACATATAAACCCGTAAAAAAAATGATAAAATTTGATGTTGTGAAAAAATGGATGGACGATTCTTTGATAAAAAGGGAAAGATTATTTAAATTAGGAATTTTTTAGGAGATTTTTATGGACAGAAAAGAGAAAAAATTTTATGAATTAACAAACACGATGAAAATTCTCCGTGGTGAAAATGGCTGTGAATGGGATAAAGAGCAAACTCATAAATCATTGAAACCTTATTTGATTGAGGAGGCATATGAGGTCCTCAAGGCTATTGATGAAGAAGATTCGGAAGAATTAAAAAATGAATTGGGTGATGTATTATTGCAGGTCATATTTCATGCTCAAATTGCTGAAGATCAAAACGAATTTGATATTGAAGATGTTATTGATAATCTCAATCAAAAACTCATCAGAAGACACCCCCATGTTTTTGCAAATGAAAAAGGATATTCATATAAAAGATGGGAAGAAATAAAGGCAAGAGAAAAAGGGAAAGAAAACGATTATTCGGTTCTCGGAGATTTGAATAATTCATTGCCCGCTTTAAGTCTGGCAAGAAGAGTTCAGGAAAATGCGGCTACTGTAGGTTTTGATTGGAAAAATAAGGAAGATGTATTCAAAAAGATCGTAGAGGAAACAAAAGAATTGAAAAGAGAATTGATACAAAAAAACAGAACCGGAACAGAAGAGGAATTCGGAGATTTGTTATTTTCACTGGTCAATTTTTCAAGATTTATAGAAGTGGATCCGGAAACTTCCTTAAAAAGAGCAACTATAAAATTTATGAACCGTTTTAAGAAAATGGAAGGTCTTATCAGCGAGGATAAAAAAAATATAGAAAATTTAGATATAAATGAGCTAGACAATTATTGGAAAAGAGTTAAGGAGGTCTCAAAATGAAAAAAATTATTACTATACTAGTCGTATCAGCTTTATTGACAGCATCTGTAATTTTTGGAGCAAACGAAAACATATTTGACTATGAAAATACAACCGTTGTCGCAACTGTAAATGAACAGAAAATCACATCCGATGAATTGTTAGGATTAGTTTTGCCAAATTTTGTTAATATATCTAAAAGTATTTCTGAAATAGATCCCACCTTTTCGGATATTCTTCAAACTTCAAAAGAGGGAGAAGAATTATTGAAAGCGTACGAAGAGAAAATATTGAGTGATTATATAGATAAAGTATTGATGATACAGTATGGAAAAGATTTGGGATTATCTCTCAATAGATCTGTAATAAGAGAAAAAGTGGATGAATCAATCACAAAAACTATAAATGAAGCCGGTATAACCCAAGACGATGCGGAATTGTACTATATATTGAAAGGATACGTCGGTGGTCTGGAAATGTATATGGATGTCGTGACTAACAGATTGCTTTATGAAGATATGGAAAAATCAATAAGAACAGCCATCACAAATGTAGCTTCAGTAACGGAAGAAGAAGCTTATGAATACTACAAAACAAATATAAATAACTATACCACGGGCAGCGATTCAGCCATTCTGAATGTTGTAGAATTCGACTCTTTTGCCGAAGCATACAGTGCCTGGAAAGCAATAAATAACGACGCAACTCCCACAAACTTATTATCACAAATGGATAACTTCTCAACGGTCAAATTGACCCGCGAAGAAATAAACAGTAAAAACCCTGACTTATTTCAAAAGATTAAAGATTTAAAGCAGGGATTGATACAGTCTGTTGTCTCCTTTGGAAACAAATTCACAATAATTTATGTTCAGGACTTCGTTCTCGCTGGAGTCAATGATTTCGAGGATTCAAAAAAAGAAATAGTCGGTTTGCTTCTCAAAGAAAAAAGAAACTTGCTTTGGGATGCGTGGTATGATACTTATTTCATACCATTTAAAGAAAATTCTAAAATTTCTATTAATTTAGGAGGAGAATGACAATGAATGACAAAATAAACAAGGATACCGTTATAGGTGCTTTAAAAAAGGTTTACGATTTGGAAATAGGATTTGATATAGTGAGTTTGGGTATGATTTATGGAGTAGATATAGATGAAAATAACAATGTTGAAGTTGATATGACGCTAACGACTCCAGCGTGCCCTATGAGTGGTTTTTTAACAGCTAATGCAAAAAAAGCGGTTGAGGAAATAGATGGCATAGGAGACGTAAAAATAAATCTGGTGTTTGATCCACCCTGGTCACCAAAAATGATAAGTGAAGAAGTAAAAAAAGCATTGGGGTTATGACATATCTTTTTCTACAAAAGAAAATTGAAAAAGAATTAAACGATTCGGGGGTTGATAGCCCCCATTTTTCTTCAAAAATATTGATAACGCACTTTCTGGATATTCCTCAATATGTATTATTTATGAATTCAGAAATCTCTGAAAAATCCGAAAAATTAGAAAATTTATACGGGGCTTTACTGAAAGTAAAAAATGGTTATCCCATAGACTATGTTTTGGGATACAAATACTTCTTCAATCTTAAAATCTCCATCGATAACAACACCTTAATCCCAAGACCTGAAACCGAAGGATTGGTAGACCTGGTTATAAAAGAAAATAAAAATTATTCTAAAAACTTTGCAGATGTGGGAACCGGCAGCGGTGCTATAGCACTAAAATTAGCTGATACTTATCCTGGGTCAAAAGTTTATGCGACCGATATTTACAAAAAAACACTGGATAAAGCGATAGAAAATTCCAAAATATTAAAAATTAAAAATATATTCTTTCTGCTCGGAGAAAACTACAAGCCTTTGAAAAATTATATTTCCAAAATAAACATCATTGTTTCAAACCCTCCATACATAAAAACATCTCTGATAAATAATCTGGAACCTAAAGTCAGGAATTACGAACCAATTTATGCACTGGATGGCGGAGAAAATGGGACTGACATTATTAAAGAATTAGTTCTTAACTTACCCGAAAAAACGAAATTATATTTAGAAATAGCCGACTACAATATTCCCTCTATAATAAAATGTTGCAAAGCGAAAATGTTTTCATGGAGATTTGAAAAAGACATTTTCAATAAATTAAGATACGCCGTCATTAATGAATAGTTTCGATAACTTTTTTTGAAAATTCTGCTAAATTAACTCTGTAAGAGTAATCAGCTATAAAATCCAATTCGGTTGGCGTTCTGTTTATTATAATTATTTTTGCTCCGTTGTTTTTCGCAATTATTGGTAATTGTGCTGCGGGATAAACGGATAAAGAAGTACCAATAACTACGAATAATTCCGAATTCAATGCTAATTCCTCAGATTTTTTAAGTTGTTCATATGGAAGTTGTTCACCAAAGAAAACCACTTCAGGTTTTATTATGCCCCCACAATCACATAAAGGCTTTTTTGAATCATCCAGTATAGACAGCAACTCTCTTTTTGTATACTTTTTCCCACAGTCAACACAGCTGAATATATTTGCATTTCCATGAATTTCAAAAACATTCTTTGAACCGGCCTTTTTATGTAATCCGTCAATATTCTGGGTAGAAATACCCTTTAAATATCCCATTTTTTCAAGAAGAAAAAGCATAATATGAGTATCATTTGGATTATTTTCTCCCATATTATGCACATATTTCATAGCAATGGAATAATATCTCGCCGGATTTCTATAAAAAGCAGCTAAATCGAATATATCTCCCGGTACCTTGGAATAAAGTCCATTTGGACTCCTAAAATCCGGAATGCCGCTGTCCGTTGAAACGCCTGCACCTGTCAAAGCTCCAGTATAAGCAGACTTCTTTACCAAAGAAATAAACTCACTGACGTCTTCATCATCAATTTTTGACAATATATTTCACCTCTGGAAAAGTAATCTGCCCAACGCCTGCCCAAATAAAAGTATAATCGTTAGGTCTCGAAGTTGGTTCAGGACTCACCGAAATAACTTCAGCATCATCGGGAATCATGATAGTTAAAGAGGAATCTCCTTCTAAATCAAGTTTTGTATCACTTAATGAAGTGTTTATCTCATCACCATTGACAACGGCAAATCCCGAAACTACAGAATTTTCTTCAACTCTCATTGTATCATTACCTGTGACTACGGCCTCCGATTCGAAGCTTTCAACAACTATAGTTCTTTCCAGTTTTTCAGCGAACGAATCAAGCGATTTTTGAAAATCTGTCAGTTTTTCCTGATTGCTTCTATCGAATTGAGCTAAAAAATCCTCCATTTGTGCAGGTTTAAGAAAAAGGATATCCATATCACTTTCCATTATTACCTTTCCTTCATTATCATATGTATAGACACTGTTATAAGAAATAGTTTCAATCTTTAATTGATTATTGTAGGTCATAAACATATTAATGGCTGTAAAAGCCACCATTGCAATTATAACTATGATAAGAATTCTATTGAATTTCATTTGCTTCCTCCCGAAATAGATAAATTTATTCATAATATCTTATCACAAAAAGAAAGTCATTTTAAATTTTAATGAGTAAAAAGCGTTTAAAAAATACTTTTGTTGTTAATATGTGATAAAATAGTTATGATTTAGTTTTTAGGGGGATGTCGATGAGAATTTTAAGTGGTACAAGGTCGACCGGATTACTTCATCTGGGTCATTTGATTAATTTGGAAAATTGGAAAAATTTACAGGACAAGGGAAATGAATGTTACTATTTCGTAGCTGATTGGCATGCTTTAACTTCTCATATTGACCAGACCAAAAATTACAGAAAATGGACGATAGAAATAATAAAATCTTATCTGGCCGTTGGATTAAATCCTGAACAATCTTGTCTGTTTGTACAATCAGCCATCAAAGAGCATGCAGAATTAACACTTTTATTTTCAATGCTTTCACCGGTTCCAAGACTGGAAAGAGTTCCAACATATAAAGATCAAAAGGAAAATATTAAGGACAAAGATTTATCAAGTGCAGGATTTTTGATTTATCCCGTTCTGATGTCTGCGGATATATTGATGTATAAACCGGGCGGCGTTCCTGTGGGTGAAGATCAGATTTATCACGTTGAGCTTGCCAGGGAAATTGCAAGGAAATTTAATAACACGTTCTCTCAAGTATTCCCTGAACCAGAACCGTTACTTTCCAGAATGCCTAAATTGCCCGGCACTGACGGCAGAAAGATGTCAAAAAGCTACGATAACTTCATACTCATTGATACAAATGAAAAAGAATTGTGGAAAAGTCTCGCACCAATGAAAACAGATCCAGCAAGAAAAAGAAGAACAGATGCGGGTGATCCTGAAAAATGTCCGGTCTGGGATTATCATAAAGCGTTCACAAACGATCAGGAAGAACTAGATTGGGTAATAAATGGTTGCAAAACTGCGGAAATAGGATGTATAGATTGCAAAAAATGTTTGTTTAAGAACTTAAAAGATAGATTGGAACCAATTTGGGAAAAAATCCACTATTATGATAAACATGAGAGTGAATTAATGGATATCATATATTCAGGTAACAAAAGAGCCAAAGATTTTGCTTCAAAAACTATGGATGAAGTGAGGGATGCCATAAGTATAAGGTGGTAAAGTGGAAAACATTATTTATTCTATCAGCGATTTTGAGGGGCCTCTGGATCTGTTAATAACGCTTGTAAGGAAGCATAGAGTTGATATTAAACAAATTCCTATAAATGAAATAGCAGATGAATTTATTGCACAAGTTGAAAAAATGAAAGAATTGGACATAAAAGTAACGAGTGATTTCATGGTGATGGCTTCTACTCTTATGCAGATGAAATCCAAAGCTCTTCTTCCGAGACTCAGTAATGAAGAAGAAGCGAGTTTTGAAAATGCAAAGAAGGAATTTTACAGAAAAATAGAAGATTATAATACTTTCAAGAGTATCTCTGTTAATCTCAAAAATCAACTTATAAGATCTCATAACAGCAATAAAACCAAAACTCGCGTAGATAAATTTAAATATACAGAGAAGGAAAATATACCGGAAAACTTGATTTGTGTTTTTCAGGATGTTTTTAACGAGCAGATAGAAAGGAATAAAATTTATACGATAAATATTGAAGCTTCCAATATCGAAGATAGAATGCAGGAAATCGAAAATACATATGAAAGATTTGAGATGTACAATCTTCTCAAAACCTACGAAACAAGACTGGAAATAATAGTGACCTTTTTAGCCATATTGGAATTGATAAAACTTGATAAATATTTTATTGAGATATTGGACCCGGAACCGATAATCAGGAGAAAATGATGGAGCCGGATATCAGGAAAAAAGCTATTCTGGAGGCTTTAATTTTTTCATCCAAAAACGGATTATCTTTAAATAAACTTGCATCTATTATGGAAATGAAAATAAGTCAAATTTCTCTTCTCATAGATGAACTAAAAAAGGAATACTCTTCGAATGACCACGGAGTATGTTTAAAAATGATAAACGGTAAATATATTTTTTATACTAAGGAAAATGTAGAAAATTTTGTTAAAAAAATCTTTCAGAGACCTATAGCAAAAATAACCGATTCCCAAATGGAGGTCCTTTCAATTGTTGCTGTTAAAGGGCCAATTTTAAGGAGCGAAATCGAGCTCATTAGAGGAAAATCTTCACAATCCCAACTTTATGAACTCGTTAAAATGGGATTGATCAGAAAAAATAAATCTAAATTACCCGGAAAACCTTATTATTACAAAGTAACCGGCAAATTTTTTCAAACTTTTCAGCTAAATGATATGAGTGGTTTTCTGGAAGAAATAAATATAAAAATGGAGGATGTAAAAACTGAAACTTCAAACATTTCTACAGAAGAATTCGGATCTGTCCCGGAGGAAAGCGGGAACAGCGATAATTGATGGAAAAATAAAAGTAAATGATGAAGTAATACTTGAACCATGGTACGAAATAAACCCGGATATTGACAGAGTGAGTTATTTGAACAATATAATAAATTTTTATGATTGTCCTTATGTGGTTTACGCTCTGAACAAACCTAAAGGTTATATATCTACTATGGATGATGAGTTCAGCAGAAAAAACATACCCGATCTTATCACAGACAAAATAAAAGAAAATGTTTTCCACGTTGGAAGACTGGACAAAGATACCTCGGGTCTTATACTTTTAACTAATAACGGAGCTTTTGCAAATTTCCTGACACATCCATCATCAAAAATTGAAAAAACTTATATAGCAAAAATAAAAGGATCAATTACCAGTGACGAAATTAAAAAAATAGAAAACGGAATAAAATTAGAAGATGAATTCGTCACATCCCCTTCAAAGATAACAGTCATAAAAACCGAAAAAGATATTTCCACAATAAAAATTATGATTTATGAAGGTCACAAAAGAGAAATAAGAGAAATTTTTAAAGTTCTCAACCATCATATCTTTTATCTGAAAAGAGTAGCTATAGGTAACCTGAACCTTTCAACGGTACCAAAACCAGGAAATATAAAGAAATTGAGTAAGTCGGAAATCAAAAGTATTTCAAAAAAGGCTTTGGTTTTTTTTAAATAATTCATTCATTAATTTTATCGTCAAATTTTCATTCAGCTTTAAAATTCCCATATTTTTAATGATCTTTCAAATAAAAATTATTTCTTCCTGTCTTCCATCAAAATATATCACTTCGTTGTTTTTTATTCCCACAGTTTGTTCCAAAAAAATGAAATATTCCCCGTCTCCCCATTCGGGAATTTTTTTTGAAGCATTCAATTCCATAGCATAGCATGTATAATCATTTATCTTCAGTTCACCCTTTACGGGTACATTTTCCTGATTATCAAACATACCGATTGCCGGGCCAGCACCGTGTCCATATAATCCAATCGGATGAGAATATATTTGAGCTTTTAAATTCATATCCGCACATTCTTCGAGAGTTCTTTTCAATACTTGATTGCCGCTCAATCCCACTTTAATATTTCTCGCAAGGATATCCTGAACTTTATTACCGGCCTTCATCAGATCATCCAAAAATTCCGGGATTTTGCTTTGATGATTTTTTCTCACATAAGCTACTCTTTGAGTATCGGTACATAAATCGAGATATTTTATTCCATAATCACAGTGCAAAAGATCCCCGGGTAATATTTTCCCCGTGATAAATTTGTTTTTTTCCCCATTTCTCTGAAGATTTACATCTGGCGGGAACCACACTTCTAAACCTTTATTTATAGCCTTTTCCCATAATAAGTACTCAAGGTCTTCGGTGTTTGTATATCCCGGAATCACAGAATTTTCAGAGAATACTTCACCTATAAAACCATGTGCAATATGATTGATATTACTGTACAAATTCATTTCCTCAGAAATTCTTGTTTCCATCCAAAGAATTATCAATTCTTGAGAACTTACTATTCTTCCTTTTAAATCCTCAAGATTTTTTTCAACCCTTTCATATTCGGAACGACTTATTCCATCCGCCAGGGGAATATCACGTGAATAGTTTAAGGCAATTCTTCCGGGATTCTTTTCTTTGATCTTTTTACAGACTACTTCTAAATAATTTTTCTCTTTACCCACTTTCAATAATTCATAATACTTCGAAAAATCAATATTCGATCTTGTACATATGAATTTTTCCAGTTCGTTTTTTTTCTCATCGTAAAAAAACAAAAGAGCAGAGTATCTTCCGGCTGAAAGTGTTTTTGAAGGCATTAAAGACTTAAAAACAGGATCTTCATTATATTCCTTTGAAAGAATCAACCAACAATCTATACCTGCCTTCTTCATAATTTCAGGGAGAATTATTTCAAAACGCTTTTCCAAAATATCATCGTGTATTTGATGTCTTTTCTTTAATGATAGAATATTTAAATCTTTAATACGAATCACCTCTTCAATTTATATATTTTTTAATTTTGAAAAGAAGACATTTTTACTTAGGCCAACTTTGCCTTCGTATCAATTATATGTTAAATAAAAAAGAGCCTTTCGGCTCTTTTTCTTTTGGCGGGGACGACGAGGCTCGAACTCGCGGCCACCGGTGTGACAGACCGGCATGATAACCAAACTTCACCACGTCCCCAACGCTAAATAATTTTACATGAGAGATCCTATTATGTCAACCGCCTTTTTACATTTTTTATAAAAATCATAAGATATCTTCGGTCTTTACAAATATCTTTTCTATATTCATTAGAATATCAACATACTGTGCCCTTTCAAATGCGAAAATATCTTTGTTCTTGGACTTACTCAACTTTCCTCTGAAATCTTCAAGAGAATTATAACCTTTTTCGGTCATCCATTTCTTCAGAGAATTTAATATCTCCCCAATTTGATCGATTCCATTCTTATAAAGGGATGATACTACCTGTACAGCATCCGCGCCCACGAGTATGGATTTAGCGACATCCAGCCCTGAAAAAACTCCGTTACTTCCAATCAAATCTATATCTATTTTGTCATATGCCAGCCCAATGGTTCTCAATGCATTTCTAATATCCGAATAGCTGCTAAAATCAATAGGGTAGATATTTTTTTCATCTTTAAGATTTATATCCGGTTTAAACACTCTATTATATAAAACTACCCCGCTGACACCCGCTTTTTTCATTCTTTTAATTATGTTCAATGGATTGGAATAACTCATACTCAATTTAACACTGACCGGAACGACTGAATTTTTACATATTTCCGATACCAGATCTATCTGTTCCTGTTCAATCATCTCCGAAGTTTTATCAAAATCAACAGGGACATGATAAAAATTCAGTTCAAGAGCATCAACACCAGCCTCTTCTACCAATTTTGAATATTCAATCCATATTTCCTTTGAAACAGCATTAATACTACCTATAACAGGTATATTCAAAGCATTTTTTGCTTCTTTAACGAAAGCTATGTGTTCGGAAGCACCCCCATGCTTTATATCAGGATGAATCGTTATCATCTCGGCATATCTCTCATTATACATGGTGAGTTCTTCTTCCATTTGATAACTCTCGTAACCTATCTGTTCTTCAAACAATGATTTTAATACTACTGCCGCGGCACCGGCATTTTCTATTTTTTTCAGTGAATCAATATTGGAAGTTAATTTACACGCACCTACAACCACAGGATTTTTCAATGGAATACCTAAATAATTTGTTTTTAAATCTGTCATGATTATTACCTCCTTTATTTCTACTGATAACAATTATAGAATAAGTTCTTATTTTTCCAAAGAATAATAAATAATAATCCGTTACATTTATAAAATAAATTTAATCATCTATTTCAAATCTTGACATTTTATAGATTTTCCATACACTTCCATTTTTTTCAAAATATAAATCGATATTCTTAGTTTTTAAATCCGATTTATCTTCATTTTTCCAGACGCTGAACACGATTTTTGCCACAGCCTTATCACCGGTAACTGTTATATCATTACTGTTGTAATTAACTCCAAGCCAAAATCCGTTATACTTGGCAAAAATTGTTTGATACTCAGTTTCCAACTCGGTTTCATCAAAAGTTGTTAAAGTACTTTCCACTTCCACAGGATAATCAAAAACATTTTTCATGGCATCCCAATTTCTCTGCAAATAACCATCATCATACTCATTTAATGAATTAATCAAAGCCTGATCAACAGGATTAAATGGTTGTGTACATCCAACAAAAACTAAAGATACTGATAATACAATAAATGATATCAAAATAACTTTTTTCATAGAAATACCTCCGATTTTTTATTAAAAATTAATTGAACTTTTTTTATTTTTTTTAGTCATATATAATATAGAGGTGAAGACCCGATTAGACAATATCATATACAATTCCCCCAGGCCCTGGAGAAGGGCTCTTTTTTTGCAATTTTTACAACAAATTTCCTATTTTTTTTGCGATACCCTCAAGGGCGTCTTCAAGAGATTTCTCATAGATCAATGTAAATCCAGAAGCCTTCGAATGTCCCCCGCCTCCATATTCTAAAGCTATTTTACTCACATCAAAATATCTTTTGGATCTCAAGCTCACATGTGCCTTTTTATCTTCATATTGAGCAGCAAACATGGCTACCTCAACTGTATCAACGGCTCTTATTTCTGATACAAAACCATCAAAATCATTTTCAGCTATTTTGTACTTTTCAAAATCTTTTTTTGTTAAATATGAATATCCCAGTTTACCGCGGGAAAGAAATTTTAAATTATTAATCGCCTCTCTCTGCAAATATAAATTTCCCACTTTTCTGTTTTCATTTATAACAAATGATATTTTCTGAATATCCGCACCCATTTTCATCAATTCCGCCGCTATGTGCAAAATTAAAGGGGTAGTATTTGAATATTTAAAAAAGCCTGTATCGGTTAATATACCCAATAAATTCAAAGTTGCCAATTTTTCATCATATTTGATATTCATCATTTTATTAATTTCATACACTATTTCAGCGACAGAAGAAGCGTTGGCATCGACATAATTGATATTACCAAAATATACATTAGTAGCATGATGATCTAAAACAATAACATTGACATCATCACGGATAAATTTCTGAAATCTACCTATTCTATCTGGTGAAGAACAATCAACCACGATTAAATTCTCAGGTTTGATAATCCCCTCTTTGAATTTCTTTATGCCGTTCACTAACGGTAATTTTTTAAGATTTTCCGGAATTTCCCAATCGATGAAACCCTGAACCTTCTTTCCCATACTCTTTAAACCCTCTGCCAAACATAAAACAGATGAAATACAATCTCCATCGGGCATTATATGCCCTACAATATACACATTATCAATATTTTTTATAATATCAACGATCTTTTTTAAACCCACAAATTTCACCTACATTTCTTCCAATGATATTTCAATAATTCTCTTGAATTTTTCTTCAGCTTTCTTGGCTGTCCTAATAACTTCTTCATGATTCAAAGGTTTGTTTTTTATGCCACAAGCAAAATTAGTTATACATGAAAAAGCTATCAAATTTAAAGAACAATGTTTCGCTGAAATGATCTCCGGGACGGTTGACATTCCAACCATATCCGCACCAAGGTACTTCGCCATTTTTATTTCGCTTTTCGTTTCAAAACTCGGACCAGTAAACCAGGCATATGTTCCCTTATTTAGTTTTTCTCCCTCATTATTCAATTTATTCTCCACTCTTTTCAACCATTTATCATCGATCACTTTTGACATATCGGGAAATCTTGGTCCGTATTCATCTCTGTTTTTACCTATTAACGGGTTGTTGAAAGCTAAATTTAAAACATCTTTAATAGCTACAATCTCACCGGGAGAATAATTCAAGTTTATTCCTCCAGCGGCATTAGTGATTATGACATTTTTTACTCCAATTTCTTTAAACAGATAAATTGCCTTTGTAATGTCATTAACGGAGTATCCTTCATAATAATGGAATCTTCCCCTCATCCCAAGGATTTTCCTTTCTTTGTATCTTCCAAAAACAAATTCATTTTCATGACCTAAAACCGTTGAAGTGGGAAAATCGACTAACTCACTATAATCAATTTTTATCTGATCTTCAAAAAAATCTGTAAAATAAGCCAATCCAGAACCTAAAATTATTGCCACTTCCGGAACATCGGTTATTTTATTCATAATTATTTTTTTATTTTCAATCATATTAATCCTCCAATAATCTTTTTTTCATACAACCATAATAAAAAATGCCAGCATATTTATTATTATACAGAATATCTATTGACTTTAAACATTAAGACTAATATAATTAGTGCAAATTTAGATGATTTAAGGGAGTGAATAAAGTGGGTAAAAGTGAGATTTTTGAAAAAGTGAGAGAAGTTGTCAATGAAAAATTAAATATTGAACTTGAAGAAATAGAATTTACTTCTGACCTGATTGATGACTTGGGAGCTGACTCTCTTGATTTGGTTGACCTGGTTATGGCCTTTGAAGACGAATTCGGAATTAAAGTGGAAGATGAAGACATAGAAAATATAAGAACTATAGGCGACATAGTAAATTATATTTCAAAGAAAATGGGAAATGAAGACAGTGATGACGATTTATAAATTAGAGAGTTCTACTCTCTAATTTTTTTGGAGGGTTAAGTATCGAAAGAAATTTTCTGGTAAAAAAGGATAATTTTTACTTTAGATTAGATAAATTTTTAAGGCACGAACTCAAAGAATACAAATTATCTTCAATATATAAAATAATAAGAAAAGGCGATGTCTACATAAACGATAAAAGATGTAAGAAGGAATCATTTCCGATCGAAGTGGGTGACAGGATAAAAGTTAAAATCTTCGGAGATTCTGAAAAATTGAAGCGGTTGACTCCACAAAGAAAGCCTATCATTCATGAAATGAAGTTCAATATAATTTTTGAAAATGAAAACATTCTTGTAATTGATAAACCCGCAGGAATATCGATGCACCCAGGTACAGGTATTCAAATAGTTACTATAATTGAAGGATTGATGGGTTATGGAAAACAAAATGGATTCAAACCTTTTTTGGTGCACAGATTGGATAAACATACCTCGGGGGTCTTGATTACAGCAAAGAATCCCGAATGGGCCAGGAAAATAACTAAAATATTCAAAGATCATAATTTAGAGAAAAAATACATTGCCCTTGTAAATGGCAGATCAGATTTTATGAATTATAAAATTTTTACAAAAAACGACGATGGATTTATTGAAAAAAGTATTGTAACTACAATCAAAAACTTCAAAGAAAGCTCTTTAGTAGAAATCAAACTTCTTACAGGGAAAAAACATCAAATAAGAAGACAGCTCGCCGGTTTAAATTTTCCGATAATAGGAGATAATCATTACGGAAATGAATCAATAAACAAATCCTACAAAAAAAGTGTGGGTTTAAAAAGATATTTTCTTCATTGCTCTTACATCTCCTTTAAAGACCCTGTAAGTGATGAAAAATTAATATTCGAATCTCCTCTTCCTGAAGATTTGGAAAAAATATTGAACAAACTAGATGAAAATTAA
>JASGMR010000032.1 GCA_030156385.1 Kosmotogales bacterium | reverse complement strand
GCATCGGACGGAGAATGAATCTTTATTTTTTTACCATTGAGAAATATTTCGCCTTCATCCTGCTTATAAAGCCCAAATAAAATATTCATAAGTGTTGTCTTTCCGGAACCATTTTCTCCAAGAAGGGCAAGGACCTCGCCTTTTTTCAATTCCAGATTTATATTATCATTGGCCAATATACCCGGAAAATATTTCGTGATGTTTTTCATTTCAATTATGTTCACATCATCCATACAATCACCCTGTTAAAAAAAGGGGCACAAGCCCCTTTATATATTGAGAAAGTTTTTAAAGATTTCCTTCGACATTATCAACAAACCAATCCATCGCAAGCAATTCCTCATCTGTGGGTAGTTCCCCCTCGGCATATTTCAAATTGCCTTCATTATCATAAATCGGACCAGCAAACGGCTCTAATTCTCCATCGATTATTTCTTCCTGTTTTTCCAATACCATTTCTTTTACGTCTTCGGGAACTAAATCACTGATAACCAATTTTACTATACCCGTATCAAGTCCTCCCCAGAATGGCTCGTTAGTCCAGGTTCCATTCTGAACACTTTCGGCTATCTTTGTATAATATGGACCAAAATCCCAAATCGGGGCTCCTAAATATGCTTCAGGAGCGAAAGCATTCATATCACTGTCATAACCTATACAATATGCTCCATAATCCTGAGCGGCCTGTTGTGCTGCCGGTGAATCCTGATGTTGTGCAATAACATCCGCACCCAAATCCAACAATGAAATTGCAGCTTCCTTTTCGATTGTCGGGTCAAACCAAGTGTTTGTCCAAACAACCTTAATTTTAGCATCCGGATTAACGGCTTTTACACCAAGAGCAAACGCATTGATTCCCCTTATAACTTCAGGAATAGGAAAAGCAGCCACATAACCTATTAAATTATCTTCGGTCATTTCTCCGGCTATGAGTCCTGATAAATATCTCGGTTGATACATTCTTCCAAAGTAAGTACCCATATTTTCATTTGTTTTGTAACCCGAACAATGCATAAATATTGTGTCCGGATATTTTTTTGCAACTTCCAGTGTTGGGTCCATATAACCGAAACTGGTTGTAAAAATCAGATCGAATCCCTTTCTCGCATATCCCTGAATTACTCCTGCGGCTTCAGAACTTTCCGGAACATTCTCAATAAATTGAGTTTCAACATCATCACCCAGAGCTTCTTCAAGATAAAGTCTTCCTCTGTCATGTTCGAAAGTCCAGCCAGCATCGCCTGCAGGGCCAATATAAACAAATGCAACCTTCAACGGTTCTGCAAAAATCAATGAAACCATAATCACTAAAAATACTAATCCTAAAATTTTTTTCATTTTTTACCTCCTGAAATTTGATGATTATATTTTAAGATAGCAGATCTTAGTAACAATAAAATTCATTTTTGTAAAATAATCTGGATATAATGAAATATTTATTTAATTAAAAAAATTATCGTAAACTTAAATTAATTTACAAACATTACAAATGATACAAAATTACTAACGTTATTAATTTTAAATTACTCTATATTAATAAAAGATCAGGTCGTCTGACTTTTTCATCTTCAATGTTAATTATCAGTTCGGGCCATTTGCTGTTTTTTGGATAAGAAATTATTTCGTTATTATTCTTAAGTACTACCACGGTATCTTCGGATTTCGTTCCGGTAATAGTGGGATTCCACGCAACGGAATTTCCCTCTTCAATAATGTGACAGGTTGAAGGTGTTGCCGTAATTTCGCGCGCGGCGAATCCTGCCAATCCACCCTGGTGATGTTTCATCCATTCGCCTTTAAATCCTACTTCCTGATAAGCTTCCTGGATGTTTTCAAAAATGGAATTGAGTTTATTTCCCGGACGGGTCCTTTTTATTGCTACAGCATCCACATAGCAATTTTTCTCATATTGGCTTTTCAAAGTAGTGTCAGAAACAAATAAAAGTGATCTGGTTGCAGATAAAATCAACCCTTTTTTTCTGGCGCATATACTGAAAAATATTCTTTTTCCCAATTTAATATTTCTGGATAAATTGTGTCTGTATTCATTTCTACTTATATCAGAAAATACCAGGGCCAAAACTGGTTCAATATTTTCACTCACCAACTTATTGAATAATATTCCATTTACATCTAATTCAGTCATTTCTGGATTTATTCCATAGGCCGTTTCATAAAGAATTCGGTCACATGCAACACCTAAATTTCTAAAAGTATTTATTTCTATTTCATCGAGTTTAAACCGTAATTTATTCAACTCTTCTGAATATACGGTTTTATTGTAGTAAGAATCCGATAATATTTTTTTACCCTTTAAAAAACTATCAAGATCATTATCATAGCTCCACCAATTATACTCATGAATTATAAATTTATCATTTATCGCATCAGAAATTTCTTCAGTCAATAATCTTTTCATCTCTATATTGTTGGCAAAAAGATGTATCTCTCCATCAATAACCAGAATCTTTGCTTCCCCTTCAACGGTGTTGAGCGTTATATGGCTCCTCCCTCCATAAGTGATCCAGGAAAAATTATCACATCTGGAGAACAAAGCCCCGTCGGCATTATTCTCTTTACAAAATTCATCTATTTTATCTATTTTCTTCCGAAATAGACTACAAAACACAACAAACACCGCCTTCTTATTGTTTGCTTTAATTATACTCTTTTTAAGCAAAATTGATAAGACAAAAGTTTTATTGTATAATAACTTAGTCAATCGAATATCTGGAGGTAATATAGCATGGGAAAGTTTTCACCAGTAAAGGAAGAAAAGGTTTTTGACGAAAAAACTATTGAGAGTATGCTTCCAAATGATGAAACAAAAAAGGCTTCTAGGCTTAGAAAAATGAAAAACGAAATAAAAAAGGACCTGGAAAGATGGGACAAAAAAATCGATAAATTCAGAGCAAAGGGTGAAAAAACTTTAGTCAGCGAGTACAAAGAAAAGGTTAAAATGGGGGAAAAGAACGTCAAATTCATTGAAAAATATATTAAAACAATCGAAAAAAACGTTAAATGATCATTATAAATGCGGAAATTCCGCATTTATTTCGCTTTCTTGATAAAGATTATATTTTTCTCTTCTGAAATTGTGATGTTTTTTTTATCAAAATAAGAGAATATATTTTTTTGAAAGTTTTTTTTCAAAGAAATAGTGGTTTTTACGTTTTCAGAAAATGTGGAATCATTTAAAATAAAATCGAAATTTTCTTTAAATATTCTGTTGAATTCATCCCAATTTTTATAGGATGTTTCGAAGGTTATTTTTATTCCATCGGAATAATCATATAGGGCTGTATTTTTCAGCGCTTCAAGAGCTGTTGATTTGTACGCATCTATCAGACCTCTTACTCCGAGCTTCACTCCTCCAAAATATCTCGTAACTATGATCGTTATATTGAGCAGATTCATTTTCTCGATTGAAGAAAAAATCGGCTTGCCGGCAGACCCATGGGGTTCACCGGCATCCGAAAAATTCGAAACAATATTACCATCATTCATAACTTTGTAAGCCCAACAATTGTGAGTAGCAGTTTTATGTTTCTCACTCATTTCTTTAACAAAACTCTTTGCCATATCTTCCGAATCGGAATAAAATGCATTTCCAACGAATATGGATCTTCTAATATTCTGTTTGGCTTTTCCGGATTCTTTTATTGACAAATATTCCAAAAATCAATTTCCGCCTATTAAATCCTTCAAAAACTCCATCTGCGGCCCCAGGATATATTCCGCATCATCCAGAGTCTCTCTGTATACTTCAAGAGTTTTTTGATATTCATAAAAATCTTCATCGGCACCGAAGGCTTCAGCGTATATTTTTACCGCCGACGCTTCACCCGTACCTTTAATAATATCCGAAGTTTTTTCGGCATCCGCCAAAAGAATTGTGACTTCTTTATCTGCACCGGCTCTGATTTCCTGAGCGGTCCTTTCTCCTTCGGCTCTTATGAGAGAAGCCTCCTGATTTCTCTCCGACTTCATTCTTTCAAAAACCGCATTCCTGTTTTCGTCGGGCAAATCCGTTTTCAATACTCTCACTTCTATTATTGCAATACCATAATCCGCCATTTCATAAGCTGCATCTGCGGACATATTTCCCAGATACTCATCCCTTTTCTCCGAAATAATATCATCATAATTCAATTTTCCAAATGTGTTTCTAACTACTGAATAAACAACATCATCGATTCTTGTGGAAGCGAGATCAATAGTTTTAAGTTTCTTCACAAAGTTCTCAGGATCATCGATCTTCCACAATGCGTATGTATCTACGAGTAAGGTTTTTTTGTCTTTTGTATATATTCTTTCAGGAGGAACATCATAAGTTCTGATTCTTTTATCAAATTTTTCAACGACATCAATGAATGGTGCTTTTGTATTTAAACCTGGTTCCAGAACAACATCTATTATATCTCCAAACCTTGTTACAACAGCGAACTCGGTTTGATCAACAATAAAAAAGAAAGAGGGTAGTAAGATGGCTGCAACAATTACAACAACTACCAATATTATCCATTTGATCTTAGTCATTCGAATCACCCCCTATCATATTATTCAGATCCAGAAATTTAAATACCTCATCACTGTCTAAGACAACGAATTTTTTTGCGGTATCCAAGATATCATTGACTGTTTCAAGATACATTCTTTTCTTTGTAATTTCAGGAGCCTGCAGATACTCCTTTAACACGGCAGAAAACCTGTTAGCCTCACCGGTTGCCTTTAGTACAACTTGTTCAGAATATCCTTCGGCCTCTTTTATAATCTGAGCAGCCTGTCCCTGCGCATTAGGAACGACATCATTTTTATACTGAGTCGCCTGATTGACAAGTTTTTCCTGATCCTGTTTTGCATTATTTACATCATCAAAGGCTTCCACAACCTGTTCCGGAGGACTTACCTCCTGTAAATAAACATTTTTTACCTGAATACCAATTTTCAACATATCGAACTGATCCTGAACTTTAGCAGTTGTTTTTGCAGCGATAACATCCCTTTGTGTTGTTAATATTGCATCAATTGTGTTCGCCGCCACTTCTTCTCTCAATATAGATTGAACTGTAAATCTCACAATATCATCGGTACCATAAATGTTCGTATTGGAAAGCAAATTGAAAATATAATCTTCGGGATTACTTATATAATATTGAACAACCGCTTCCAAAGATACGAAGTTCCCATCTCCGGTGAGCATAAGCGCTTCTTTTTCGTAAGTGGTATATGTTCCTATATCATACGTTCTAAAACCGATTTCTTCCTTTCTGAGTGTTGATACATTCACCTTAACTACACTTTGAAAAGGAGCGGGAATATGATAATTCAAACCTGGACCTGTAGTTCCTACAAATTTTCCAAATGTTTTCACCAGTCCAATTTCAGCTGGATCAATCATATAAAGACCCGAAAGAAAATAAATTGCAATTATCGCAATTACAACTATTATTATTACAAGCTTAATCGTTTTCTTCGAAGGATTAAAATTAATATTTCTTTTTTTCTCTGGTTCATGGTATTCAAAATCAAAATCTTCCATATTTTCACCTCTTTTCTAATTTTTTAAATAAACTCAATTTCTCTTTTAACTAGCACTCTTTCATTTTCAAAAATTATATCCTGGATTTTCCTTATAAGTATTTTAACATCTCTTTGGGTGGCATTCTTTTTGTTGATTATAAATCCGGCATGTTTTGATGATACCTGCGCATCGCCAACTGTCAATCCCTTCAATTTGTATCTATCGATCGTTGATCCTACGTAAAATGTCTTAAATGGCCTTATAAAAACACTTCCCGAGTTATTTTCAAGCAATGGCTGTTTTTCAAGCCTTCTGCACAGAATTTCATTCATTCTCTTCGATAAACTTTCCGGTTTCGTTCTTCTTATTTTAATTTTTACGCCTTTAACAAAAAAATCCTTCTCTCGCAGAATGCTGTTCCTGTAAGAAAAGTTCATATCTTCCCTGGAAAAAATCTTTTCATTTCCGCTTTTATCAACTAAAAAGACGCTTTCAACAACATCTTTAATTTCACCATCAAATGCCCCTGCATTCATAAAAACGGCACCACCAACGGTACCGGGCAGGCCGCTTAAAAATTCTAATCCTCCATATCCATTATTCAGCAATATTCTTATAAGACTATTTACTTGCATTCCGGGTTCTACATATACAAATTCTTCCTGAATTCCAAAAAAATTCAAATAATTGGTGGATACTATGATTCCATCATAAAATTCTCCGGGTATTATATTTGACATGTTTCCAACAATTTTAAACTTGATATCGTTGTTGAATAAGAATTTCAGCAATTGAATATATGATTCGCAATCATAAGGTTTCACAAGATATTTCGCCTCTCCTCCAATTTTTATCGAAGTTAAAAATTTAAGAGGATAGTTTTTTTTGACTTCACAACCTAGAAGATATAATTTATTGAAAATTTTTTTCATTATTTTTCAACCATAAATTGATCTTCTTTAAAATTTCTCTTCCGCTCTCATCATTATTCAACTGGGGAATGAGTTCTTCTCTCTCGTTCAAAATATTAATCATTCCTTCAAGTATCATAATTTTCCGGTTTTCATCTTTTTGATCATTATACATTTCTTTCAACTTCAGAAATGCCTTAACAGATTTTGTATGGCTCAAGGCCATAATAAGAATCTCCCAGCTATCCTGATCAAATTCTTCTTCACTCATAACCGTTAAAACATCTACAACTTTTTCCCCTTCACCAAGCATAGCCAAAGCATCATAAATGAGTAAATTAGTCTCTTCATACTTCGTTTTTTTCAAAATACTCATCAGGTCAGGTATTATTCTCCTGTCATCGTTATTTGCCAAAGAATCAATCAGATAATAAATTTTCGGATTATTCAGTTCGTTTTTATTTCTACAGAGTTCTGAAAAAACTTTGTAAATCTCTTCTTTTCCGGCTTTTCCTAATTTATCCAGAGTTTCTATTATTAATTTTATCAATTTTTCATCATCATATTCAATCAAAAGAGACTTCAAAATCGGGATCGCTTCTTCACCCTTTTCTTCCACTATCCTTTCTATCAATTCTTCACTTTTCATTATTTTTTACCCGCCATTTCGTATATTTCTTTTTCTCTTTCCTCACCGTCAAGAGAATATATCACAGATTCGGTTGTATGATCCTTAATAATCTTTTTCACAATAAAATGTTTGTCTCCCCTTTTCGCCACTTGAGGAAGATGCGTTACAACGACTGATTGCACGCTTTCAGATATTTCAAAAAGTTTTCGTCCCAATGTATCCGCCAGTCTCTGCCCCACTCCGGAATCTATTTCGTCAAAAATTATGGTGGAAACATCGAGAGAATCTTTTAAAACCGATTCAAGAGACAAAAGTATCCTTGAAAGTTCTCCCCCGGAAGCTATTTTTTCAATGTTTCTAAAATCGTTTCCAGGATTCGTTTTTACCATTATGTTTACTCTGGAAGTTCCATAATGTTTGGGTTCGTCCTGTTCGGTTATATTGAACTTCAGTGACGCTCCTTTCATTTTCAATTCAACAAATTCTTCGTTTATCTTGTCCTCTATTTCGCCGGAAACCTTTTCTCTTCTTTTGGAAATCTCAGAACCTAAATTTTTCAACTCGATCAGCAATTTCGTCTTCTTCTTTTCCAAATCATCCTTCTCATTCTGCAAAAAGTTAAACCTCTCTCTCTTTTTAATTAAAGCAGCATAATATTCTAAAATTTTTTCTATTGAATTTCCATACTTTCTTTTCAGATTTTGTATAATGTTTATTCTTTCTTCAAATTCAAACAGTTTTTCTTCATCGGTGGAAAGATTTTCTATTTCTCCCTGAATTTCATTATAAATACTCAGCATATCTTCTTCAACGATTTTTATTTTTTCATACATTTTTTCATAACCCACATCGATTATTCTGGACAGATTATTCAAAATTTTCTCTATCGTAGATAATACAGATACATCATCATCGTTTATCAAAAACGCATTTTCGTTCAATATTTCCTGTATCTGTTTGATTCTCTGAAGTTTTTTATATTCAATCTGTATTTCGTTATCCCTTTCCGGATTTATGTTTGCCTTATTTATTTCATCGATTTGATATTCAATGTAATCCCTTTCTTTTTCAATCTCTTCAGGATTGATTTCAAGATTGTTAAGCGTTTTACTAACTTTCAAATACTCGGTATATTTTTCAAGATACGAAATATAAAAATTTTCGTTTTTGAATGGTTTATCTAAAATCAAATAATGTCTATTAATATTCAGTAAACCAACACTGTCAAACTGGGAATGAATTTCTACAACATCCGAAAAAATCTCCTTAACCACTAACCTCGGAATTATTCTTCCGTTAATTCTATAAATAATTCTACCTGAGGAAAAATTAACATTTATCAATAAATAATCTTCTTCTTCAAAATCGTATCCTTTACTTAAAAGTTTTTTTCTTAAAAAATCTTTTATATAGAAAACTCCTTCGACAAAAGATTCCCCCTCGGGTTTATATTCAGGGGGCTCCCCTATCAAAGCTTTAATGGCCCTGAGTATAATGCTTTTTCCCGCTCCTGACTCCCCGGAGATAACATTCATCCTTCTTGAAAATTCTATATTTATCTTTTTAAAAAAATAAAAATTGACACCGATCAAAGAAACCAACATAAATCATACCTCAAATTATTTCAGTCACTATATATAATACAATATTTTAAAATAAAGTAAAAAACACTTTATAATTATACTCTTGACAGGGGTACTCTCTCTCCGTATAATTAACAAAGTGCAGAAAAAGATTTAGGAGGTAACACGATGAAACGAACTTACCAACCGTCAAGAGTTAAAAGGAGCAGAACTCATGGCTTTTTAGCAAGAAGAAAAACAGTTGGGGGCAGAAGCGTACTCAAAAATAGAAGAAGAAAGGGCAGGAGCAGGCTCACTGTGTGACTCAACCAACCTTAACATTAAAAAGAGATGAAAGAATTAATAAAAAGGCAGACTTTGAAAAAATTTATAAAGAAGGGTCAAGTGTCGTTAGTCCCTATTTTGTGGTAATATATTTAAAAAATAGTCTGCCTTTTACAAGGTTGGCTATTTCAATAAAAAAGAAATTTGGTAAAGCTCATAAAAGAAACAAGTTGCGAAGGATAATTAAAGAAATATTCAGAAAAAACAAGCAAAGCATAAGAGATCATTATGATATACTTATTATACCAAGGAAAGGACTATCAGACTCGTTTGATGAAAAAGAACCGAATTATTTGTTTGTAAAAAGGCAGCTCTTTTTGTTGTTTGAAAGTATTGGAAAAAAAGATGAAAAAAATATTAATCAAAATAATTAAGTTTTATCAAAAACATATATCTCCAAGCAAGCCGCCTTCGTGTAGATTTACACCTACATGTTCTCTTTATGCTATTCAGGCTATAGATAGATTTGGAGTTTTCAGGGGATTGCTTTTGAGTATTTGGAGAATATTAAGATGTAATCCTTTCAATCACGGAGGTAAGGATCCAGTACCGACAAAATTTACTTTTAGGAGGACCCTAAATTGAAAAAAACTCTGTTAATTTTGATCCTCGTAGCGATTTCTTTTACCCTTGTAAATGCAATTTCTATTGAAACGGAAACGGGGACAGATACAATAACTTTTAAATCGAAAGAAATGGAAATGGTTTTTAATAAAACAAAGGGAACTCTTCTCTCATTGACCGATACTCCATTAAACTCAAGCAACCTCGTTTATATATACGGAGATGATGGTTATGATGTTTTTGATTCTGAAGAGAATGTTTTATTACCGAATGGTTATTCCTTAGACGAAGATGATTCCGGCAATTTTTTCCTTGAATTCAAATACGAAGATGGAACGAAAACTTACATTATAAAAAATGATCCTTATTACACTTTCGATGTAGTTTTTAACTTTTCTAAACAAATAAAGGTTTCATTGCCTTTCATTTCATATGAAAATTACTACATTGGGAACGGTTATTTCGCATCTTATGATAAAGTAAAAGGACAAAAAACATTATTCATGACAGTCTCGTCAGACGGATCGGGAGTATTTGGAAATAGATATTTCGAATCTTCCGGCAGAGCAAGAATATCAACTTATGCAGGTCCTATGAAATTGGTTTACATAGAAAACGGGATCGGCGATTATTACGAAGAAGCAAAACAGATTCTCTCGCAGGCAGGCGCTCTGACAGTTTTCAGCTGGATTCATCATGGAATAGTAGTTTTCTTATATTGGCTATATGAATTGACAGGAAGTTTCGGCTGGGCAATTATCCTGTTTACAGTGGTTGTAAAAATTATCTTATATCCACTTCAGCATATGCAGACCAAATCTATGATAAATATGCGTACGTTAGCCCCCGAAATTGAGAAAATAAAACATAAATATAAGGACCCAAGAAAGCAACAAGAGGAAACGGCCAAACTTTACAAAGAAAAGGGAATAAACCCTGCCGGTGGCTGTTTACCGTTGTTGGTTCAATTCCCGATAATCATTTTGTTATACAATGTTATTCAATATTTCAGCGAAATGTTTGCATATTCACCTTTCCTTTTCTGGCAGGATCTTTCAACCGGAGGATTTGTTCAAAATTTACCTCTCATTTTAATAAGTTTACTAACCGGAATACTTATGGCGCCTATCACCGCACAGGATGTAAAGAGTGCAAGAACATCAATAGCAATGTCGATGATATTTCCCATTATGTTCTTCTCTTTCCCAACTGGTCTTATGATTTATTGGGCGGCACAGAGTCTTATACAATTATTAATGACAAATTTTGTATATAAAAAATACAATGTCAAAGGTATTCCTTTAAAGGAAGTCTTTGGGATAAAATCTAAAAAAGAAAGCAAAAAGAAGCACTCTAGAAGAAAAAGATAATCACCAAATTTGGAGGTATTGTTCTAAATGATAATGAAAACTGTTGAAGTTAGTGGTAATAGTTTGAAGGAAGCAGTAAACAATGCTTGTAAAAGCTTAGATGCCACTGAAGAAGAAGTAGATATAAAAATTATTGATGAAGGCTCTAAAGGTTTTTTTGGAATTTTTGGTTCTAAAAATGCGGTCGTAAATGCAACTTTAAAACCAAAACATTATGAAAGAAAAATTTTAGATTTTTTAAATACAATTTCTGAAAATTTCGGAAGTGAAGTTGTTTTTGAAGTTTCTATGAGAAACAGAACTTTTCATGTTACCATAAACGGAGATAATATTTCTCGATTAATAGGTAGACATGGCAAAACCGTTGCCGCACTTGAACATATTTTAAATATCTATGCCAACAGGCTCACCGATGTAAAAGTAAACGTAAAAGTTGACATTGGGGGATATAAAGATGACAGAAAGGAAATTATTGAGCACATAGCACATAAAGCTGCCAAAAATTCTTTGTCAAATAATGAAAAAATCGTTCTAGAACCCATGTTTTCTTATGAAAGAAGAATCGTTCACGAAGTGATTACAAAATATAAAAATTTAAAAAGTTATTCAATCGGTTTGGAACCCTATAGAAAAGTTGTAATAGATATAGTAAATAAAAAATATGACAAACCAAAAAGAAATCACAATTCGAGAAGTCAATTCCAAAAAAGCGAAAAAATGAATTATAATAGAAATAAGGATTAATGTTCTCAATTGTATTAAGGAGTGATTAAATGCCGTTTTACAAATTCAAATGTAATTCCTGCAAAAAGAATTTTGAAGTTTTAAAAAAGATAAATGAAGAAAAAAAGGCTTCTTGCCCTTATTGTGATTCTGAAGATACGGAAAGAGTTTATGGAAGCGTAGGAGTTGTCTTCAAAGGATCTGGATTTTATTCAACAGATTCTAAAAAATCGGCTTCAAAAAAAGCAGAAGTTTCCAAATAATTTAATCAATCATTTTCTATATCAAGATAAGGTATCGCATTTGTAGAAAGGGGAGAGTATTCTTCCCTTTTTTGAATCTTTTCATTTGCTGCAATTGCGATCATCGCTGCATTATCTGTACACTGGCTCAAAGGGGGAAAATAAATATTCACTTTTTCAACGATGGCTATTTCTTCAGCCCGTTCTCTCAGTCTTTTATTCTCCGCAACGCCTCCGGCAAATACGATATTTTTCACTTTATTTTTCCTGGCCGCGCCGAATACTTTCTGCGTTAACACATCGACGATTGCTTCCTGAAATGAATATGCAATATCTTTTATATCGAACTTATCTCTATTTTTCTTAAGAAAATACAGAACCGATGTTTTCAGACCACTGAATGAAAAATCAAAGTTATCTTTTTTACTCAAAGGTCTCGGAAATTTGTATATTTCTTTTCCGCCATCCGCTATTCTTTCTATTTCAGGGCCCCCGGGATAATTTAACCCAAGTATTCTTGCTATTTTATCGAACGCTTCTCCCGCTGCATCATCTATGGTTTTTCCAATTTTTGTAATGTCATCATAACTTCTGACAATCAATATTTCCGTGTGCCCTCCGGATACAAGAAGTACAATATAGGGAAATTCAAGATGAGGAAAAGAAAGAAAATTTGAAAATATGTGTCCGTATAAATGATTTACTGCAACAAAGGGTTTACTTTCTGAAATTGCCAGTCCTTTAGCAAAAGACAAACCTATCAATAAAGATCCTACCAGCCCCGGGCCGTAAGTTGCGGCAAAAACATCTATATCGGAAACGCTCAATTCCGCTTTCTGCAAGGCCTCTTGTACAAGATAAGAAATTATCTCCAAATGTTTCCTCGCAGCTATTTCGGGAACTACTCCTCCATATTTTCTATGAATTTCAATTTGAGATGCCAACACATTTGAAAGAATCTTTCTACCTTCAGAAACAGAAACTCCTGTATCATCACAGGAGCTTTCAATGGCGAGTATTTTCATTGTGTTATGCACTTTCTCTTTTCAATTTATCTATATTCTTCGTTAAAACAAAATTCTTATCAACGATTATTTTATAAGATTCCTTATATTCAGGAGCATCGAACATTAAATCAATCATGAAAGACTCAAGCACATTTTTTAAAGCTCTGGCACCCGTTCCTCTTTCCATTGCCTTCTTTGCAATTTCTTCAAGTGCACATTTCGTAAATTCCAAATCTACACCGTCCATTTGAAACAGCGCTTTATATTGCTTGATTATGGCATTTTTCGGATCCAGCATTATTTTTATCAAATCTTCCTTTGACAGATCATACAGAGTTGATAAAACGGGGAATCTTCCAACAAATTCCGGAATCATTCCATAATGAATCAGATCATCAGGAACAACCTGCTCTAAAATTTCTCCAAGCCTGAAATCTTTTTTGTTCTGAATATTTGCGCCAAAACCCATAGTGGAAGTCATAACTCTCTGCTTAATTATTTTATCCAGACCATCAAAAGCTCCCCCTGCAATGAACAAAATATTAGTGGTATCCACTTTAATAAACTCTTGATAAGGATGTTTTCTGCCTCCCTGAGGAGGAATATTTGCCTGAGTCCCTTCCACGATTTTCAACAGAGCTTGCTGCACCCCTTCTCCCGAAACATCCCTCGTTATCGATGGATTGGGAGTGCCACGGGTTATTTTGTCTATTTCATCTATATATATTATTCCTTTTTCGGCTTTTTCCACATCATAATTTGCGGATTGTAAGAGTCTCAATACTATATTTTCAACATCTTCTCCCACATATCCTGCCTGTGTCAATGGTGTCGCATCGGCAATAGCAAAGGGAACATTGAGTATTTTAGCTAAAATTCTGGCTATGAGAGTTTTTCCGGACCCGGTTGGCCCAATCAAAAGAATGTTTGATTTTTCAATCTCCACGTCGGAGTTTATAGAATTAATTCTTTTATAATGATTATAAACGGCTACAGATAACATCTTCTTGGCACTTTCCTGTCCAATAACATATTTATCCAGTTCACCTTTGATCTGAGAGGGTTTCAGTAATTTATACTCTTTTTTATCGAACTGAAGATGATCCTGTTCGATAATTTCATGAAACATTTCCACACAATCATCACATATATACCCGTCGGATCCCGCGATCAATCTATTCACTTGAGAAGCACTTCTACCACAAAACGAACAACTTTTTTCAACTGACAATTTCAATACCTCCAAAAACTTATATATATATTATACACTTGAAATAATCTAACACTAATTTTATTTTTTGTCAGTAACCGGAGGGTAAAAATAATGAAGGCTTTATTAATTGATGGATATACCGATGAACCGGCGGCGTTTGGAGTTCCTCCGTATATTTCTCCAAAGATAAGATTGATATATGGACTATTGCTCTTTGAAAAATATGAAATCGATTATTTTACTATCGATCAAATGAGAAAATCTTCAACGATGAATTCTTTAGGGAAATATGATTTACTCATAATTTTTGGAGGCATTTCCACACCCGGTAGATATATAGGCGGATCACCAATCACTTTAAACGACACTTTGAAAATTCTGAACAAAAGGATTTCAAAAAACAGTATCCTTATGGGACCAATAACAAAAGGATATTCTATAAAAGGCGGGCAAAAAGTTATCGATGTGAATATAGAAAATTTAAAAAAAATAGAATCATTTGAGGAACTTTTAAAATATTTCAATAAAGAAATTCATGACGACTATTATGAAAATCGTGATTTATATTATTCACTCGGAGCCAATTTAATTAAAAAACATCCTAATTTTCCATATTTGATGATTGAAATAGACATCAGTTCGGGATGCGAAAGAACGGACGGGTACTGTTCCTTCTGTACCGAAAGTGTTTTTTACGGCTCTTTTAAATTCAGAAAACTTTCGAGTATAGAGGAAGAACTTATCTCTTTAAAAAACAATGAGGCAAAATATATCAGATTTGGAAGGAGTGCTAATGTATTAGCCTATGGTTATGATATAAAAAGTGATAAAGCTTCTCCTGAAAAAATAGAAGATCTGTTTTCTTCAACAAGAGAAATTTTAAATCCGGAAATATTTCATGTAGACAACGGTAACCCCATTTTTATTTCCAATCATAGAAAAGATTCGGAAAAAATTCTGAGTTCGATTATAGATTATTGCACCGAAGGAAATTCACTCTCATTCGGAGTGGAGTCCTTCGATGAAAATGTGAGAAAAACGAACAATCTGGGAGGAAAAATAAATGATATTTTCTACTCAATAGATCTGGTGAATCATTTTGGAAAGATCAGGAAAAATGGAATTCCGTCACTTCTTCCGGGAATAAATCTTTTATATGGTCTGCCAGGGTTTTCTAAGAGTACCTATGAAAACGATTATAATTCACTCAATAAAATTTTGGAATCCGGAAATTTGATCAGAAGAATCAATATAAGAAAGGTTATGATCTTTCCCTGTACGGGACTCGGTAAAGTGGATTTACCTAAAATAAACAACAGAGAATTCGATAAGTTCAAGGAAAAAATAAGAAATGATTTTGACAACAAAATGCTCAAAAAAATTTTCCCAACAGGTACGATTATTAAAAATGTTCTTTACGAATATTCAACTGGAGAAATAGCCTTTGGCAGAACTCTTGGAACCTATCCAATTTTAATAGGTTATACCGATAATCGTAAAAGAATAAATGATATCATAGTAGTTGATCATGGGAGAAGATCAATCACAGGTATAATTTTTGGAACAGATATCAATAAAATAACCGAGAGAGAGTTAAAATTGATTCCTGGAATTGGAAAAAAGTTAGTAAAAAAAATAATTCTCCAAAGGCCCTTTGAGTGTTCAAAAGATTTTATAGAAATTTTCGGACAGGAAGTATTTAAATTAATCAAAAAAATACATCTATTCAGAGACAATAAGGAATAATTATGAAGAAAGTATTGGTAGTAACAACCGGTGGAACAATTGGAATGATTACAGATCCTGAATCACACGCCTCAATAATTAAAGACAGTGTTGATTTACTTTCATTCAATGAATTGAGAAGGATTGCTGAAATTGAACATATAGAATTCAGCAACATTCCAAGTCCTCAAATGACCCCGGAATTAATGTGGGAATTATCAAAATTATTAAAAGAAAAACTAAAGGAAGATATTGAGGGAATTGTGGTAACTCACGGTACGGATACACTGGAAGAAACAGCATATTTCTTAGATCTCGTTCTGGATACATATAAACCGGTTGTAATTACTGCCGCGATGAGAAATAGTGATGAAATTGGTTCCGATGGCCCAAGAAATATTTTTTCTTCCGTCAGAGTTGTTTTGAATAAATACAGTAAAAATCAAGGTGTATTGGTGTGTTTGAACGATGAAATTCATGCCGCAAGAGAAGTCACAAAGACTTACACCAGTAATGTAGCCACATTTGATTCACCGGGTCATGGGCCCTTAGGAATAGTAGACGAAGATGCCGTTTTGTTCTTCAGAAGATCTATTCTGAGATGTACACTTTCCCCTGAAAAAATTCAATCCAATGTTGCTCTGATAAAAACTTTCACTGGAGACAATGGAGATATACTCGATTATGTAGGCAAAAAAAATTACAGCGGTATCGTTCTCGAATCCTTTGGAAGAGGAAATGTTCCACCTGCAGTTTCCGAAAGGATTATTAGAATAATCAAAGAAAAAAACATTCCTGTTGTAATAACTTCAAGATGCTGGAAGGGTAGAGTGCTCGGTATATACGGATATACGGGCGGGGGAAAAGAACTTCAGGAAGCCGGGGCAATTTTTGCTCAGGAACTTTCATCACAGAAGGCAAGAATAAGATTGATCATCACACTTGGGATATCTGAAGATTTAGAAATAATAAAAAGTCTTTTCAAATTACCATTCAAGGAGTAAATTATGTTTAAAAAATTAACTTCAAGAAATATGGCTGCATTATTTACATTTTTTTATCTGGGAATCTTAATTATAATGGGATTCTCTTCTACGTCGATCGCAATAATTTCCTTTGGTATTATCGGAATTGTTTTACTCCTTGAACCATGGAACAGATTTCTTTCGGAAAAATTAAAAATTCGTAAAGGATTTTCAATTTCAATAGCATTTGCAATTATCATTGTAATTATCAGCCTTGTTATCTTTTTTCTCATCCCAGTAATTTTCAGGGAGGCTACTAATTTATACAATCTTTCCATGGATTTTTTCCCTGCAGATCAAAATACCAACATCACATCATTTGAAATAAATAATAATATTTCAAAAGTATTATCGGAAGATGATTTTGTTAAAAATCTCAGTGACTCTGAAAAAAGTAACATTGAATTGTTGAAAAACGATCTGAAAGACTATTACTCAAAACTGAATCTTCATGATGATGAAAAAGAAACATTGGATAATATACTTCAAAATTATCCTCAAAATAATATTGTCATAATTTATCCTGAAAATGAAGCGAATTATTCGCTTGAAGCCATAGAAAAAATCACAGATAAATACCTGTCTTCTGAAAATTCCGCTTATATTTCATCGAAGATCTATGGAAGCGCATTGAGTACCAATTCAAAGGAACTATGGAAAGATGCCGCAGAATATTTCATTCCGTCTTCTATCAGCAACGAAAGAAAAGAACAGATGATGAAAACGATAAAAGACATTTTGAATCAATTAAAAAACTTTGTTAAGACCAATATTCCACACTGGTTGGAAAAAATACCTAATTTTCTTGGAACTACCGTCTACATTGTATTCTTCATAATACTTGGAGCAATTTATCTCAGTTATTACTTTGCTGGTTTCAAAAAATTCATTCCTCTGATATATCCCAAAAAATGCAGAAATGAGGCCATTCCATTTTTGAAAGACACATACATCAGTTTGGAAAGATATCTGATTTCCATAATTATCTGTGCCTTAATTGTCGGTTTTTCAATGGGTATTTCATTTGAATTACTCGGGCTGCCATTTGCATTATTAGTTGGATTTTGGGCTGCCATAACTAATCTTATTCCCGTGATCGGGGTCGTCTTTGAGGTAGTACCGGTTTTACTTTTGGCCCTCTATTCAAAGAGCTGGTTTGATTTTATCATATTGGTAATAATAATAATATTTCTTCATGCATCCGCGTTCATTCTATTTCTAAAAATCTCTCAGGGATTGAATAAAGTGAATCCATTTTTCATAATCATTATGATGGTTTTAATGAGTCAGTTGTTTGGTTTTGCCGGCTCATTTATAGCGGTTCCTGCATGCCTTGTAATAAAGAGAATATGGGAACACTTTTTAGGTCCATGGATGGAAGATCATTGATTTTTGACGTTGCTATTATAGGTGGTGGCACCGCGGGTCTTTTTTCCGCCAGTCTTTTATCCGAAAAAAAACTAAAAGTTCTGATAATCGATCATAATAACATTCTTGGGAAAAAATTTTCGATATCCGGATCCGGAAAATGTAATATAACACATCGGGGCAAAATCCAGGATCTGCTTCAAAACTATTACGAAGGTGTCAACTTTTTAAAAAGATCTATATATAAATTTTCAAATGACGATCTACTCTCCTTTTTCTCAAGAGAGGGAGTGAGTTTTTATTCGGACAAAAATGGAAAACTGTTCCCGGAAAATTTTTCCGCGAAAGGGTTAGTAAACATTCTCATAAAAAAATGCGAAAAAAATAACGTATATATCAATTGCGACACTGAAATAAAAGAAATAGAAAAGAAAAATGATTTCAAAATAACAACCGGAACAAAAATATTTCTATCAAAGAAAATTATTATGGCGACCGGTGGCCAAAGTTATTCATTTACCGGATCGGACGGTTCTGGATATAAATTGGCGGAGATGCTGGGGCACCGGATTGTAAAACCCGTCCCCGCTCTTTGCCCGTTAACGGTCAAAAATTATATTTTTGACGATTTAAGCGGAATTTCAATAAATAATATCAGAATATCTTTGAAGAAAAATAAGAAAATTTACTGCGAGGGCGATTTGCTCTTCACACATGAAAATTTATCGGGTCCGGCCGTTTTAGATTTCTCAAGATATGCCGATAAAAATGATGAAATTTCTATATCATTTACCGAAAAAAAATACTATAATATAGAAAATGAATCAAAAAATGGCGAATCATCAGTTACAAACGCCATTGCAAAGAAAACCGATTTGCCAAAAAGATTCATAAACAAGCTAGTGAAACAATATTCGAAGAAAAAATGGAAATCTTTGTCAATAAAGGAAAGAAAAAGCGTATTTGATAAAATTTCTAAAATGGATTTTTCAGTTGAAGGCAAATCATTCAGTAGAGCTATGGTAACCAGAGGTGGAGTTTCCAGAAATGATATCAAAAGTTATTCTATGGAGTCAAAAAAAGTTTCGGGATTGTATTTTTCAGGAGAAATAATCGATATAGATGGTAAAACAGGGGGTTACAATATTCAAGCGGCTTTTTCTACAGCTTTTACGGCTGTTAATGATATAATCAACAAATTACAAGCCTAATTTGGAGGTGTATTTATGAAAAAAATATTACTTATTCTATTTGTGATTTTTATCGGAATTTTCTCTTTTTCTAAAACAGTGAATTTTGATACCATGTTTGCGGATTCACTTGATGTCTTACAACAGATAACCGAGGTTCCCGATGGAGTTGTTTTTAAGGAAATATTGAGCAAGGCAAAGGGAGTAGTGATATATCCAAGTATGATAAAGGCCGGACTGGTTGTCGGCGGGAGTTATGGTGAAGGTTTTCTGCTTAGAAAAGATTCAAATAATGTATGGTACGGCCCGTTATTTTTGAAAATGACAGGAGTTAGCGTGGGATTCCAGGTTGGTATTTCTAAAACCGGTCTAATTCTTGTTTTAATGAATGAAAGCGCATTTAACAATTTTACTCAGAACAATAATGTAACTTTAGGAGGAAATGCCGGAATTGCGGCCGGTCCTCTGGGGAGGTCCTTCAGTGCTGAAACGGATTATACTCTGGATGCATCAATTTATTCATATTCAATTTCAAAGGGAGCTTATGCGGGGCTTTCAATTGAAGGATCAGTTATAGAACAATTCAATGATGCTACAATTCAATACTATGGTCAACTGCAGGAACCACAGAATATTATTTATAATATTCAGGCAACGGGTATGGAAGTTGTTTCAATCACGGACTATATAGATAAAACAGTTGAAGAATATCTGGAAAGCAAATAATATTTGGATATGGATTATATTTTTAAAGAGTCGCTCGATGTTTTAAAGGAATTATCAGATATACCCGATAAAGTAATGTTTAAAAATGTCCTGAAAAAAGCTAAAGGGATCGTCATTTATCCCAACTTGGTTAAGGCGGGCTTTTTTGTTGGTGGTAACTACGGCGAAGGATTTTTATTGCGAAAAGATGATAACAACATATGGTATGGACCACTTTTTTTAACCTTAAAAGGTATCAGCGGTGGATTTCAGTTCGGAGTCTCAAAAATTGGTTTAGTTTTACTCGTAATGAATGATTCCACTTTTAAGAATTTTTCGCAAAATACAAATGTCACTCTTGGAGTTAATCTGGACGTAGCTGCAGGACCAGTGGGAAGATCGCTCGATGCGGAAACGGATTACACTTTGAACGCTGCAATGTATTCATATTCTATTTCCAAAGGAATATTTTTCGGAGTGAGCTTAAAGGGTTCTGTCATTGAAAAAAACACTGATCGTATAAAAAAGTTCTTTGGAATGTATATGGATTCCGAAGAAATACTTTACAATGAGAAAATATTTGATCCGGATTTAAAAGCTTTAACAGATTTCATTGATAAAATTAATTTTTAATGATTATAGGAGGTTTTTACAAATGAAAAAAGTTTTATTCACTATTTTTTTGATTTTATTAGCGGCGATATCATTTTCAACTACACTAACCGTTGGAACCGGTGAGGGTGAATACCCAACAATAAAAGAAGCTGTAGATGTTGCCGTTGATGG